>VBNP01000045.1 GCA_005877965.1 Gammaproteobacteria bacterium
GAAAATGCGCATCGACAGCGCGCGAATGTCGGCGTTGGAGCGGATGAGGAGCGCCTGCCGGCCGCGCGCGGCGGCGCGCAATTCGCCGACCGCGAGGGACGCCTCGACCCCCGGCGCCAGATAGATGCCGAGCCCGCTGATCGCCTCATCGGCCCACAGGCGCTGGTAAGTCCCAAGGCTCATGAGCACCTCGCCGCGGTCGTTACCATATTCGCGATAGACGCCCGCCACCGCGAACGCCCGCGGCCCGGAAGCGGTCGTCAGGGTGAGGGTGTCACGGGGCGCGAGAGCGAGCCGCCAGGCGAGCGGCTCCGAGATCAGGATCGCGCCGCGCGCAAACTCCTGCCAGGCGTGCGCCGCGTCTCCTTGCGTGAACCGCAGCGCCGCGTAGCCGGCGTGCGTGAGTCTGACGGCGTTCAGATCCAGCGCGCCGCGATCCGATCCGACCACCACCCGGCGGCTCTCGCTGTGTTCACGGATCCCCGGTGTGGCGAGCAGCGCGCGAATGACGGCCGGATCGAGCCGGCGTTCCGACGCTTCCGCCGGGCCCGGAGCGCTCACGTAGACGTCCGCGCGCAGGGTCTGAATGAGCCACTCGCGCAGGGACTCCCGGAAGCTCTGCACCATGATGGCGACCCCGATCATGGCGGTGAGCGCCATGCCGAGCGCGGCGCTGGCCACGCCCGTGCGGCTGAGCGAGTCCGCGATGTCGCCGCACGCGAGCCGCCCCACCAGGCTCACTCGCGCGCCGAGCCGCGCCGCCGCCCGTGCCAGGACGCGCAGCGCCGCCGGCGTGACCGCCGCCACACTCAACAGCAGCATGAACAGCGTGGCGAACCCGGCGAGCAGGCTCCGTCCGGAGACCCACGCCATGAGGCCCGCCCCCACCGCCAGCAGTGCGCTGACGAGGGCCAGAGTTCGCGCCACCCGCACCGTGCGCGTTTCGAGCACTGAACGGGCCAGCCCCAGCTGCGGTGCGCTCGCAGCCACCTCGAGCGCCGGCAGCAGCGCCGCGGCCAGCGCCGTCGCCAGCCCGGCGCACAGCGCCGTGACGAGGCCGCTCACGGGCACGGTCACCTCCCTGACCGTCACCACGAAATACAGGTCATTGATGGTTTGTGAAACGAGTCCCACCAGGCCCCGTCCGATCGCCACTCCCAGCAGCATCCCGCCGAGCGCGCCGACGACGCCCAGCAGCGCCGCTTCGCCGAGCACGACGGCGAGCACTTCGCCGCGGGTGGCGCCCAGCGCCCGCAGCACCGCCAGGGTAGCGCGGCGCTGCAGCACCGCGAAGCTCACCGCCCCGTAGATGAGAAACGCGCCCACCAGCAGTGCCAACAGGCTCATGGCCTTGAGGTTGGTCGTGAATGCGTCCGTCATGGCGAAGGTCTCGCCGCCCTGCGCGCGCGTCGCGTGCAGCTCGAGATCCGCGGGCAGTTGCGCGCGCAGCCGCGCCAGCAGCGCCGCGCCGGCAGCGCCCTCGGCAACGCGCACGTCGATGCGCGACAGTCGGCCGACCCTTCCGAGCCATTCCTGGGCCTGCGCGATGTCCGTGAGCAGCACTGTCTCGAACCCCGGGCCGGCGTCGGCGATCCGGCCGACGAGCGTGGCGCGCTGCCGCACCCCGCCGACGGCCAGATCAAAGCGGCCGTTGATCGCGAGCCCCAGCGCTGCGGCGGTCGCCGCGCTCATGACCACGGCGCCCGGCTCGGTGAACCAGCGGCGCAACCCATCGACATCCTCTGTTGTCGGGTCAGAGGCCGCGGCGACAGGCCGCCCGCCTGCGAGCTGCGCGGCGGCGAACGGGTCGATGCCGATCAGTTGCAGGGTGCGCTCACCGACGGTGACGTACCCTGCCACCAGCGGCGCGAACCGCAGCGCGCCCGCGGCCGGCGCGTGCGCGCGCAGCTGCGGGTACAGCCGTTCATCGATCCCGCGCGGACCGCCCGTGATCTGATGGGTGGCGGCGCCGTTGACCGCCTGCAGGGAAAGCTCGAAAGCGCGCCGCGCGCTCGCCGTGGCGACGTCCACCGCCACCATCGTGCCCACTCCGAGCGTGAGGCCGATGAGCGCCAGCGCCAGTTGCGCCGGGTGGCGCAGCAGATGCCGCAGGCTGGCTGCACGCAGGGTCGGAATCATGAGTGCAGCCGGCCCTCGCGCAGTTCCAGCACGCGATCCGCCAGACGCGACACGGCGACATCGTGCGTCACGATCACCACGGTGGTGCCGCGCGCGCGCGTGAGCGACAACAGCACCGGCAGCACCTCGCCTGCGGTCTGTTCGTCGAGATTGCCGGTGGGCTCATCGGCCAGCAGCAACCCGGGCCGGTGCACCAGCGCGCGGGCAATCGCCACCCGCTGTTGCTCGCCGCCGGAGAGCTGGTCCACGGCGCTGTGCGCGCGCTCGCGCAGACCCACGTCCGCGAGCGCCGCGAGGCTGCGGTCGCGCGCCGCTGCTCCACGTACGCCGTTCAGTTCGAGCACCAGGCGCACGTTCTCCTCGACCTCGAGCGTCGGGATCAGGTTGAAGAACTGGTAGACAAAACCGATGTGGGCGCGGCGGAACAGCGTGCGGGCGGGCTCGCCCATCGCCGTCACGTCACGGCCGTCGATCTCCACGGTGCCGCGCTCGGCGCGGTCGATGCCGCTGATGAGATTGAGCAGCGTCGATTTGCCCGAGCCGCTGCGCCCGGTGACCGCGACGATCTCGCCGCACCTCACCTGCGCGTCGGCCCCATCGAGCACCTGATGCACTCGCCCGCCCTCGCGAAAGCTGCGGGAAAGCTGTCGAATGCTGAGCACGTCCAAGCTCCGCTGCGGCCTGCCGGTGCGTGCATTGTAGAAACATCACGCCTTTGGCACTGTAGCGGCACCATGTCCGACTCTGAATGGCGCCTGCTCACCACGCTCTCGGATCTGCCCTCCGCGCAGTCCCTCGCCGAGGTGCTCGCGGCCGAGGGGGTGGTGGTTCGGGTCATGTCGGATGCGGGGGTCCTCGGGCAGGCGGCGCCTTCCCGCATATACGTCGCCGCGGCCCAGTTGCATCGGGCCCGCTGGCTCCTCTCCCAGGGCACGTTCACGGACGAGGAGCTCGCGTCGCTGTCGGCGGCAGCTCAGCCCGTGAACGAACGGCCGGACGGCTGAGCGTTGAGCGGTACCGCAGGGTTAACCCAGAAAAAGTGCAGCGCGCAGGCCTGCAATCAGCCAAACTCCCGACCCGCTGCGGTTCCCAAGCCGTGCCGTGCACGGCCCGCATGCCTTCGAAGGGTAGACCATGACACTGCCAGCGCCGCGCCGCGGCCGCACATTCCTCCTCGTCAGTACCGCCGCGGTCGCGCTTGCTGCGGGCTCGATGCTCGCGGCCGCGCAGCAATCACAGTCGGGCGCTGCGCCCGCCTCGGAAACCGCCGCCCCGGCGAAAAAGGCGCCGGCAAAAGCCGCCGCCAAGGAGGCGGCCGCCAAGACGAGCTCCCCCAGTTACAGCGTGGGCGTGTCGATGGGCGAGCAGTTGCGCGCCAGCGGCATCTCTCCCGATCTCCTCAACGCGCAGCAGCTCGCGCAGGGCGTCCACGACGCGCTCTCCGGCAAGGTCTCGATGACGGACAAGGATCGCGAAAACCTGCGCGGTCTGGTGGACTCCGTCGGCGAATCCAACCACCGCGCGGCGGCCAAGTTCCTGGTCGAGAACGGCAAGAAAACCGACATCGTCACGACCGCGAGCGGCTTGCAGTACAAGGTGCTCGCCCCCGGCAGCGGGGCATCGCCCAAGATCAGCGACGAGGTCACGGTGAACTACCGGGGCACGCTGATGAATGGCACCGAGTTCGACAGCAGCTACAAGCGCGGGCAGCCGGCGAGCTTCCAGGTCAACCGCGTCATCCCCGGCTGGACCGAGGCACTGGGTCTCATGAAGCCCGGCGCCAAGTGGCAGCTGTTCGTTCCGCCGCAGCTCGCGTACGACCTGCGCTCCGCGCCGCCTATTCCGCCCGGCTCGCTGCTGATATTCGAAGTCGAGCTGCTGAGCGTCAAAGCCGCCCCCAGCGCGGCGCAACCGGGGGCGCCGGCGCAACCGGGTACGCCCGCGCAACCGGCGACGCCGCCTCCGGCACAACCGGCGAAGTGAGCGAGGCGGACGCTGCTCCCGCCCTTACCCTCAGCCGTCGGCGTTCGCCCCGGGATTGAAGCGCATGGGCTTGGTGACGCCCATACGCGTGAGTTCGCGCAGCAGGTGCTCGGCGAGCTCCTGGCAGGAGGCCCGCTCGAAGGCCGGCGCCGCGGACCAGTCGTAGGCCCAGGGCTGCGCGCCGCGCAGCGCCTCCGGCTCATCGACGTAGCGCGGAATGACGTGCGCGTGCAGCGCCGGCTCCCGGTTGCCGAAAATCGCATAGTTGATGCGCGTGGCGCCGGTCACCTTGAGCAGCGCATCCCCCAGGCGCGACATGTCGGAGAGAAAGGCGATGCGCTCGCGGGCGCCGAGCGCGTTGAGATTCGGCACCACCGGATCCGGCAGCAGCACCGCGTAGCCGCGCACGAACTGCCGCTCGCCGAACACCGCCCAGCCTGAGAACAGGCGCGCGATCACGCGCGGATCGCGTCCCTCGCGCGCGGCGATCACCTGCGCGTGGATGGGGGTCAAAGGCTCCGCTATGGCTTCGTTCTTCATGGGGCGCCCGGGGAACGGAATGCGAAATATACCGCACCCAGAATGCACAAGGCCGCCCAACACGTTCGAGGCCACGCGCAGAGGCCTCAGCAGTCGACCTCGAGGTCCCGCAGGGCGGTGAGCGTGCTGTGGTAGCCCTCGTGCACGATGCCGCGCCAGCCGCGCGCGCGCGCGGTGCCGATATTGTCCGTCCGGTCGTCGATGAATACCGTGGCGGCAGGCTCGAGGGCAAAGCGCCGCTCGGCCTCGGCATAGATGCCGGCGTGCGGCTTCATGACACCCGCGAGGTATGACGGCAGCGCTCCATGCCCGATGGCGTGCAGGCGATACTCGCGCGACAGATGTGCCCAGTGCAGGTCGCCGATGTTGGAGAGGAGGAACACCCTGTGGCGCTCGCTCAGGCGGTGGGCCAGATCGACCATCGCCGGCTCGAGCTCGAACATGTCCACCCAGTGCGCATGCGTTTCCTCGAGCGACACCGGCCGGCGCGCCAGGGCCGCGAGGCGCTCGAGAAGCGCGCGGCCGGGCAAGCGCCCGCACTCGTGGTCAGCGAGCCCGATGCATTCCATCACCGCGTCGCGATCGCCCACTTGCGCGCCGTGCGCCTGGAGATGCCCGAGGATCGGGCGATAATCGAGCCGCACGAACACCCAGCCGATGTCGAACACGATATTGTGGATCAAGCGCTGCCCCGCAGTCAGGCGCTACGGCGGCCACGGCGTGACGCTGCCGGTGTCGCCGGGGCACAGGTTGACTGACACCACGGTGGCTCTGGGAAAGAAGTTGAACTCCGAGGCGCTCGCCCAGGTATAGGCGCCCATGGCGCGGCCGACGACCAGGTCTCCGGGTTTCAGCTGCGGCAACATGAGGTTCTCCGCGATCACGTCGATGCTGTCGCAGGTCGGCCCCGCGAGCACCGACGGCAGCCGCTCGGCGCCGTCGCGCAGCGCTTCCACCGGGTAACGTGCGTGATCGAACAGCTGCCCGCTGTAGGAGCCGTACAGCCCGTCGTCGAGGTAATACCACCAGTGTCCCTCGCGCCGTGCGCGCCCCATCACCGAGGCCACGCCGATGGCGGACGGACCCACGATGTAGCGCCCCGGCTCGGCGATCACGCGCACGCGCCCGGGGAGCCTCGCCAGCGCGGCGCGCAACGGCGCGCAGAAGCGGCCGATGTCCTGCACCGGCTGCCCATACTCGATGGGGAAACCGCCGCCGATGTCGAGCGTATCAAAGGCGCCGAGCCTTTCGCGGCGCGCCGCCGCCATCAGCCTGGCGCACGCCGCCAGCGCCTCGACGTGCTTACCGGCGTCGGCGGTCTGCGAGCCGACGTGGAAGGAGAGTCCCCGCACCCCGATACCCAGATCGGCGGCCAGCCGCGCGAGCGGCAGCAGGTCCTCCGGATCGCAGCCGAACTTGCGCGACAGATCGCACACCGCGCCGGGGGCGCGGAACGACACCCGCAACAGCAGTTGCGCCGCGTCGGTGAGGCGCGCGAACTTGCGCACTTCATCGGGATTGTCGGCGACGAACAGGCGTACGCCGAACTGCAGCGCGTTGGCGATGTCCTGCTCGCGCTTGATCGGGTGGCTGTGAATGCAGCGCTCCGGCGCGACGCTCAAGCGTTGTACCAGCTGCACCTCGCCGGTGGTGGCCAGATCGAGGAAGCCGCCCTCCGCGATCACCGTCTGCACCACCGCCGGATGCGGCATGGGTTTCAGGGCGTAGTGCAGATCGACTCGCGGCAGCGCCTTGTGAAGCCTGCGGAACTGCACGCGCACGCGCTCGCAGTCGAGGATCAGGAGCGGCGAACCGAACTCCCTGACGAGGCGACGGACTTCCGCGGGCTGGAACGGGTCGATGAATCGCGGGCGGCGCACCTGAGGGAGTTTACGGCAGCACCGCCAGGGTGCTGGTGCCGTCGTCGCTCTCGGCGACGCTGGTCGCGGCACGCAGCAAGCGGTCGCGGATCGCCTCCCAGCGCTCCCCGTCCGGTACCGCCTGCACGAGAATGCGCTGGCAACCGGCTTTGTCCAGGGTACGCAGATTCGCGTAGAGATCGCGGCCGTAGCTCTCGGGCCTGCGTCCGGCATTGATCCAGGTGACGTACTTGTGGGCGCGCAGCGGCAGGCGCTGCGCCAGGACCGCCACGCGGCGGGCGCCGGCGGAGGCTGCATCCGCCTGCGCGTCGATCTCCCCGGCCGGCACGATGGTCATGGGAGTGGTGGGGGCGTAGTGCGTCGGCGCGCCGCCGGGCACCCGCGGGGACCGGCTGTCGGCGCCGCTCACCAGCTCGCCCACAACCTCGCGCAGCTGCGCCGCGGTCACACTGCCCGGCCGCAGCAGCCGCACACCCCCGCCCTCAAACGACACGATGGTCGACTCCAGTCCGATCTGGCATTCCCCGCCATCGAGGATTACGCGCGCGGCCTCGCCCAGCTCCTCGCGCACGTGCTCGGCACGGGTCGGGGACAGGCGTCCGTAGCGGTTGGCGGAGGGTGCCGCGATGCCGCCGCCGAAGGCGGTGAGCAACTGCTGCGCCATCGGATGGGCTGGCACACGGATCGCGATCGTGTCCTGGCCGCCGGTGATGACGTCATGCACGCTGGCGGCCCGCGGCATCACCATGGTCAGCGGTCCCGGCCAGAAGCTCTCGGCGAGACGCGTGGCGGCCTCGGGAACCTCACGCACCCAGCGGTGCAGGTAGCGCGGGCTGTCGAGGTGAACGATCACCGGATGGTTCGGCGGACGTCCCTTGGCCTCGAAGATGCGCACCACCGCGGCCGGGTTCTGGGCGTTCGCGCCGAGGCCATAGACGGTCTCGGTCGGAAATGCCACGAGCTCGCCGTCGCGCAACGCCTGCACGGCGCTCTCGATCTCGACCTGGGTAGCCCTGACGACACGAACCATAGATGAGAGGAATTCTAGCAAGCCGCGGGCGCCGCAACCGCGTGTTGTGGGAAAGCATCACGTGCGTCACGACATCCGGTGAAGCCGAAAAAAAACTGTCAAATAGGCACCAGGCGGCTGTCGCGCCGCACCGACGGCGCGAACCCACGGGGGCGGCCTGGATTACTCGAGTGCCCGGCGCACCCAGCCACCTTCCATCGTGTGCGTGAGTTCGTACGCCGGCCAGTAGTGCTTGTCGAGCTTGAGCGTGATCACTTCGGGAGCGTTGTTCCAGGTGATGGTCTTCAGGCGCACCGAGGAGCGATCCGGCCGCCCGGTGACGGTCTTGAGAAACGTGTCCAGATCCGGCGTGGCCACTCCGTCCACTTCCACGATCCGCCGGCCCGGATACAGTCCGTAACGCGTCGCCGGCGAGCCATACGAAAAGTACCCGACATACACACCCACGGGGGCAATCCCCCGCTGCACACTCATGGCGCGGTGCGGGGCCTGCAGCGTCGCGCCCGCCCACTCCACCAGGCGATCGACGTCCGCTCCGGGAAGCTCCGCGGTGGCGACCTCGAGCGTCAGCTCGCTCTGGCCGCGCCACACGGTGACCTGCACGTGCTCCTTGTCGGCCGCGGCTTTCTCCACCTCGCGAAAGCGCGTCACTACGCTGCCGTCGATCGCGAGCAGCAGATCCCCCTGCTGCAGGCGCTGCGCCGCCGCGGAGCCGCCCACCAGGCGCACCACGGTCAGCGCCTGGCGCCGCGTGGGCGCGTGCTGCGCGAGTCGCTGCGCCCAGCGCTGCGGAAGACCGATCTCGCGCGCGGTCGCCAGGGACAGCACCCCGAGCTCGGCCTCGAGCGAGTGCAGCGGGCGCTCATTGCGCACGCGCTCGAGCATGTCGGCCACCAGGTCGATCGGCACGCCGCGTGTGTCCTGCGACAGTTCGCGGCCGCTCTCGTAAGCGAAGCTCGACCAGGTGCCCAGAACGTTGCCGGCCTTGTCGGCCAGCACGCCGTCGAATTCCAGCGGCGGGTTGACGAGCTGTGCGGTCTCGACGTTGCTGTCGCGGAAGCGCATGGTGCGCGACAGCGGCAACTCCAGCGGATCGATGCTCGCGATCTCGGTCCTGCGGGCGTGCATCTGGCTGTCGCCGCCCAGTCCCACCACCCACAGCGGTTCGCCGGCGAACAATTCCCGCGGCGTCAGCCTGGCGGATTTGACCGGCGTAGTGCCGATCAGCGCCGGATCGTAGGCGACGACTGCGAAGTTGTGCTGCGGATGGATGTACAGCACGCGCCCCGGAACCTGCACGGTGCCGGCGAAGGTCACCGTCACATCGCCGACCGCGACCGGCACGGTGTTTCGATCCACCACCACCAGGCCCCGTTGCGCATCCACGATCAGGCCGGTGCCGTGGTAGTTGCGCTCGGTGATCCCCGAAACCGAGTACGGCATGTCGAACGTCACCATGGCGATCGAGGGCGCGAGCGCGTTCAGCAGCGGCTCCTTGAAGTGCGGAAATGCAGTGGAACTCACGGGCACGGGCTTGGGTTGCGCACCGGCGGCGAGGTGCTTGCAATCCCACAGGCCGGAGGCGTCGTCGCGATCGCAATGGCGCGCGGGGAACCACAGGCGATCCATGCGGACGGCGCGCAGCTCGCTGTTGTTGGGATCATCGATGGTGATGTAACGCACCGGGGCGCGCTCGCCGTCGGCGAGCAGCGCGATCCCGGTCTCGAAGTCCTGCAGGGTATCGGTCCTGCTGCCGTTGATTGTCATGATCACCGCGCCGCGGGGGATGCCCGCCGCGCCGAACACGTAGCCGGGGTTGGCGACGTACACGCCGCGGGTGGGCACGTTGAAGTGCCGCGCCTGCTGATAGGACATGGCATTCACGACCGCATCGCCAAACTCCGCATACGCGCTGGGCGTGATGGCGTGCAGGTCGCCCACCGGAAGCTTGGCGGACACGGCCTTGCCACCGCGCTCGAGCTCCACCTCCACCTGTTTGCCGACCGACCCGTCCAGCACGTCCTCGAGTGGTTCGAACTGCGTGACGTAGCGCCCGTTCAAGCGCACCAGGATGTCCCCGGGTTGCAGCACGCTCTCGCTGGTCGAACCGGGCAGCACTTCGGTGACCACCAGCATGCCGGTGTTGCGCGGAAAACTCTTGCGGACCGCAGCCTCGGTAGCGGCATCCAGGCCCAGGCGCTCGAGCTCGTCGTAGGGCATGT
>VBNP01000046.1 GCA_005877965.1 Gammaproteobacteria bacterium
GAAATGCAACCGCGCGTGCCTATGAGCGCGAATGCGGGGAGAATGCAGCAAAAGACTCCACACAGTGGGGAGCGCGGCGTGGAAGCACGTAGCACATTGCAGTCGACGGTCGCCAGCAGCTCTGTCCTGCGCTCCAGCGAGCGCCATTTCTATTTGTGGATGGCCGGCTTCTTCGTGCTGATGGCATTCGGCGGCTTCACGCCTACCTATTGGGCCCGCGTCGCCAGCGGTACTTTCCATGGGCCGCCGATCCTTCACATTCATGGTGCGCTGCTCTTCAGCTGGACACTGTTCTATTTCATGCAAACCGCATGGATCGCATCGAGGCACACGCCCACCCACCGCGCGTGGGGCCTGGCGGGAATAGCCCTGTTCAGCGTCATGATGTGTTCGATCCTCGTCGCGCAGATTACCGTCGTGCGCGTGGCCGACGCGCACGGGTATGGAGACGCGGGACGCCGATTCGCTGCCGTGGCGCTTTGCGCCTTGCCGGTGTTGATAGGATTCTTTTCCCTGGCGATCGCCAACGTGCGACGACCGGAAACGCACAAGCGGCTGATGTACCTCATCATGGTGGGGCTTATGCATCCAGCCATCGCGCGCGTAATGCTGACCCTCTTCGCCCCGCAGGGGGCGCAAGGACCGCCGCCGGTGTTCGTTGCGGTGCCACCGGGCTTGATCGCCGATCTGCTGATCGTCGTAGCCATGATCTACGACTGGCGAACACGGGGACGGCCGCATCACGTATACGTCTATGGCGGTCTGACTCTCCTGGCCGACCAGTTGCTGACCGTACCCGTCTCAGCGACTCAAACCTGGATGAGCATCGCCAGATTCCTCGAGGGACTCGCGGGCTGAGGCGATAGCCGCGCGCTGCGGCTGGTCTTGCGCGCCTGACGGACTGCGTTCTGCGAGGCGTCGTAAGCGCGAGCGTTCCCCGCCGTGACGCACGCACCAACTGCGCCGTGCCCGCCACACCGTTAATCCCAACAAGATAACTTCGAACTCGATCCCTAGGGCTCCTCCGCCACTCCCGCCGCCGCCACCACCACCACCACCGCTGGAGCTTCCCGCGCTAGTGGCTGTGAAGGTGTCGCTGCCTGTGCCGACCGAAACAGCACAACTCACGCTCTGTCCTGCCCCAGCTGGTGCCGTCATTTCCAGCTGCATAGTTTCGCCGGAGCTCACTTGTGTTTGAGGTGACACGAACCCTGAGCCAGCCACGTTGACTTCGCAGCCTTGTACGGTCACAAGGACCGCAGTGCTGACGCCGCTGATCGTTACAATGTTAGAAAGCACGGTGCTGCCAGGAGCCACGCCAGTTTGCGCGTCAAAATGAAACGGATTCGGCATCAGTTGACCGCCGGCCGTGACGACATTGAAGTAATTCGTTACGCTGTTTATCACCGCTATCGCTGTGCTTAGGCCGCCAGGCGTTGAACTGGATGGGATTCGGAGATGGAACACTTGCCCCGGCTGAAGTACACCATCACCTCCCCAGTTAATATCCAATGCAGCGTTGTAATACTGCCCTGCGCGCATCTGAATCGGGATCGGTACAGTCACGCCTGATACGGTGGCATCGGCTGAATTGACAAGGATTGCCGGCGCCACCCCAGTGATTGTAGGGAACACCATGGGATTCGGCAGGGTCGGGCTGGTCGCGAGGCGCGTTACGTTCCAAGTTGTCGGGATCCCGGCGATCGTGAGCGTCGCGGACACGGTCTGTCCTGGTGAGCCGGAAGTCACCTGAAGTGCAACGTTGTCAAAATTGGACACACTACTCGGTGCCGTCGTGAAGGTCCCTCCGTTAACGCTGTAGCTGCCTTCGGAGACGGCTACACTGACGGGCACGTTGATCCCGGTAACGGTCACGGGATCCGATATGGCGACAGCATTTGGAAGCGGAAAGGATGGGTCGGAGTATATGACGTCGGCGAAACTGAATGGGTGCGGCGTCGAGCTCACAGGGTCGGTGGTTGTTGAGAAGACGCCCGCTACGCCACCAACTGTGAGCGTCGTGTTCGCCTGCGTCGCTGGTTGAGTTGCAGTTGTCTGTTGCACCGTGACGGTCTGGCCGCCGTAGACCGTACCAGCCTGATTTGTGAAAGGTGCTCCCTCGATGCTGTAGGTTCCGTTCACTATGGAAATTGGCGCCGGCGCAGTAAGTCCCCCGATAATTGCTGGCGCGGATGTCACGGAAATTCCCAATGCTACAGGGTTAAGCGGTGGGAAACTGAACGAGGACGGAGTGGTGTTAGACCCAGTCGCCGTAGTAGTCGTCCAGGTCGTCGACAATCCACCTATAGTCACTGTGGTCGCAACAGTCGCACCCGGTGTGCTCGAGGCGACTTGGCGCAACTGCACTAACTGACCACGAATTGCAGTACCCCCAGCAGCGGTAAAAGGTCCACCATCAAGACTGTATTCGCCGCCTGCGATGCTCACGAGGACGGGAACGGTGATACCGGAAATCCGCAGCGGCTGCGAAACGTCCGTTACCCCGGCCGGCACTGCGAAATGATTGAGGAAAGTCAGCGCATTCGGTGTCGTCTGATTAGAGCTTGCCAGCGTAGGGTCGAGATGCGCGATGTAGTCTGCGAACAGACTGATCTGCTGCGGGTAGTTCGGTATCACCCCCCCTTCTAGCTCTGGCACCGGCGAGTTAGCTTCCCCTGTAATGTAAACATCGCCGTTTGTCGGACTGATTGCTAGGGCGTCGACTGCGGCACCATTGGAACCTGAGTGGTAATAGGTCGACTGCTTCAGCGTCTGCAGCGTGGGATCGAGGCGCGCGACAAACCCTGCTTGCGTCGAGCCGAAATTCGGGTCCGCGCCGCCCCCGATACCAGGAAAGTCCATAGAGCGCGTTATGCCGGCGACGTAGAAATCACCGTTCGGCGAGAACGCCGCCCCCGTCACGATGTCTGCCGCGGAGCCGCCGAGATAAGTCGATGCCACTATCGTGCTTAGGTCGGGCGAAAGGCGCTCGACAAACACGTCCCCAGCGCCAGCGACGGAATGCTGGAACCCAGTAGCAACATACGGGTTGGTGACAGCTTCTATGACGCCAAACACATCTCCGGACACCGGATCCACTCGCAAAACCGGTCCAACCGTTTCGCTGGAGTTGTAACTTTGGATACCGCCGAAGCCGAAATACGTGGATCCCAGTGCCTGAGACAATGCGGCATCGTATCGCACTATGAAACCCGCTTCGGGGGCCGAAGGCGGAGACGGTTGTGCGCCACCTGGGGTCGGCAGCAGGTCAGTCGACTCGGTGAGACCGATCATATAAACGTCGCCCGTCGACTGATTGATGTCGAGTCCCCAGCCTTCCGCCATCACATTGCCTTCCAGCCGTATGCGGCCAAGGGCGGTAGTAAGTTCCTTGTTGAACCGGACGAGCATCGCGCCATTGCTTTCCGCGCGACCGCTGACATAGACATCACCACTAGTTCCATTAATCGCAATCGCCCCCGGCAGCACTTGCCCTCGCACACCGCCGAGGTAGGTGGTCTGAATAATGGTCCGCAGGTCGGCACTCAGCCGAGACACAAATCCGTCTGAACGGGTCGCGTCGATCGCCGGCTCCGCCCCACCTCCGCGCGCCGGCATGTCTGGCGAAGTTGTCTCGCCCGCGACGTAGATGTCGCCCGTCCGGGGATGAATCGCGAGCGCAATCATGCCGCTGCCAGCTGCCCCGCTGACATATGTCGACTGCACGGCGCTCTGGAGCGTGGGGTCAAGGCGACCGACGAACCCAGACATACCAACGATGGCATTAACCTGCGCGCCTCCCTGCAACGCCGGCAATCCGGTTCCACTTTGCAGGTAGCCGGCGATGTACACATCACCGTTCCTCGGATGGACAGCAATACCCCAGCCACCGCTTGAGCCGCTGGCCGAGTAGTATGTTGATTGCAGAATGGGATCGATCACCAGCTCGCGGCTGTGATCATAATTGCCGGGGGCGAGCGAAAGATCGCCAGCAGACGTGAGACGATAACGCACGTCCACGCGTGTGCGCTTTGTGGGTCCGACTTGATATGCCATCGGTGGAAGCAACCGCAGGTGCGCGTCGTCGGCGCTGGCGATTGCCGTTCCGGTGGCATCGATTTTCCACGACCCGACACCGTCCCACCTGAGTTGGATTACCCTAGGATCAGCGCCCGGGGCCACGACATACGTTCGTTCGGTGCCTTGGCGAACCCAGCTCAGCCGGCAGCGAACACCCGGCCAGGCGTCATTCCACTCCAGAGCGTCATAGGCGCGCAGGGTCCGGGCTCTTCCGTCCGCCGCACCAAACTCATTCACATCGCTACGGGCGGCGCCGACCCCGCGGAAGCCGTCCCCGGAAGCACCAACCGCATGCTCGATGACCACCCACTTGCGGCGCAACCCGCGAGACCCTACAACCCGCCCCCGGTCCAGGCTGTGGACCAGGTCGCCACTACGCATTACGAATGTCGTTGTGCCCTTCGATAGCGTATAGAACGCGACCCGTGGGTCTGCCTGTCCATCGTTGGCTAGGAACTGCCGCGGCCCAAATTCAGCATTCTCAAGGCGAAGCTTGGTGACCGACCCAAGACTCGTCAGCGTAAGGCTGGCAAAGTCTTGTCCCGCGTCTCCGGCAACTCCTGCAATGCAAGTGACGACGAGTATTACGCCAGTCCACCGGACACTCGCCGCCCCATACAATGACCCCATCGACTGCCCCCACTGATGAATTTCATTGACCGGCCGCGGCACACAGGTACCTGGTGCGCAGACCCGCTGTTGCTTGGAACCTCCAGCACCTTGCGCGGTGAAATCAACCTGCCGAGAAAGTGATGCCGACGTTGCGAAGCGCGTCTGTTCTTCGGTTTCTCAAGTCGTAGCAGTCGTTCCTTTGATTCTTGACTTAATTCGATTCGCTGTTTGTCAGCAATCCTCTTCTTATCATACACACCAGCGGTTACGGTTGCGCGTGGACTACCGAGGAAAAGAGGCGAAACGACCGCGATTACCGACCGACCTATGAATGACCGCAAAGGACAAAATCGGTATGCCAGCCGCCTGTCTCCTAATGGGCCGTGAGCAGCCAGGGCGGACCGCGTATTTCGAGGTGATACCACCGCGAAACTTAGGGCGAGACCTCGAGCCAGAGCGGTTGCCGAGGATCGACCGGCGTGGTCGTGCCAGGACCGTAGCCTGTGATCTGCACGATCACGGTCTCATCCGTGGCCGAGCCGTCCCAATGCGCTGCCCGGGCCGGGTGCACCATGAAGCTGCCGGGCGGCATCGGTACGGCGTGCTTCACGTCGAAAGCGTTGCCGGTGCCGGCATACCATGTTCCCTGAAGCACCGTGACGTAGCGCGCGTTCGGATGCCAATGTGGCCGATCCATTACGTGCGGCGGAAATTTCGCCCTCATGACGTACAGTCCCGGCTTCTCGGGATCGCCCTGAAGCGTAGCCATTTGCGCGCCGTGTCCGCCGGGCACGTCCAGCCAATGCACTTCATCGGGTGTGATCCGGAGAAACTCCGAGTCGCCGGGCGGCGCGGCCGCGCTGCTTCCGACGAGGAGAAGGCAGGTCGCGGTGAGGTGAGGCGTGAGCTTCATCATCAAGACCCTCCGCAAGTTCGCCGGACCACAAGTAGGCCCCGAAAGCTTCTGCCAGCAACGTGAGATATCAGTGAGCAGGACGACGAAGTGCTCGGACGACGTGAACGGAGCGATCCACGTCTTCGCTGTCCCAGTGGCTTGAAAGCCGGGCTCAAGGAAGCCTCGGTCGGAGCTGCGTGCGCCTGCCAGCATCACCTGTGGATGAGTTCAATTGTCGCGCCATGGCCGTGAGCCCGCGACAGCTTCCCGTCACAAGTCAACAGAGGAGCTTCCAGGGCTTCTGCGAGCGCTATGTACGCAGCATCGTACGCAGTGAGCGCGTCGCGCATGGCCCACATGCGCCGCAGTAAGGGCTCGTGGGAATGTCTTTCGATGGCGAGCTCCGTGAGATCGGCGAGTGCCTCCAGGGCCCGAGTCTTCCCCAAGGTTCTGGCACGGACTAGCCGACGCAATACCTGAGTTACTTCAACGTCCAGCAAGTGCGGCGCGTGGATAGACTCGCGTGCATCGAGGACGCGATCAGCGATATCCGTCGCGAGCCGAGTTTGAAGTAGCAGCTCCAGGACGGCAGACGCATCGACCACGATCATCGCGCATCGCGTTCCGCCCGGACGGCGGCCGTGGGATCGACGTGCGCGTCCACCCGTTCGCGGTCCGCAAGTCGGGCTCGCATCTCCTCGGGCGTCGGGCGCTCGGCCAGTTTGCGCACTTCCCGAATCAAGTATTCCGACAATGGCACACCGGCCAGCGCCGCGCGCGCCTTAAGGGTCCGATGCAAGGCGTCCGGAACATGCCGCAGTTGGATCATCTTGGCCATCTGGGCATACTATGTGACATGTCGCTCACATGTCAACATGCTACGCACATGTGATCAACCATGAAGCACGTAGATGAGCCCGCTGGTCTCCCGACCGCACTGCTTGCAGTTGTCGCCGCCCGCGAGTGAGTCCGGCGAGGCTAAGCATGTGACTTTGGTGGGCGGTACTGGGATCGAACCAGTGGCCCCTGCCGTGTGAAAGCAGTGCTCTACCGCTGAGCTAACCGCCCATTTTGAGGGACGGGAAGTCTATAGGCGGCCCGGGGCCAAGGCAAATCATCGCCGCGCCACCGTGAACCGCATCTGGACACGCGGGCGAGGCGCCGCGAGGCGACCCTTGCTAACATGCGCGCCCTTCACAATTGCAGACAGGTCGGCAGGTCCCCATGACAGTCGTCACGCGCTTTGCGCCCAGTCCCACCGGGCTGCTGCACGTCGGCGGCGCGCGCACGGCGCTGTTCTGCTGGCTGTACGCGCGGCGCACGGGCGGCAGGTTCATTCTGCGTATCGAGGACACGGACCGGGAGCGTTCCACCGCGGAAGCGGTGCGGGTGATTCTCGAGGGCATGGCCTGGCTCGGGCTCGACGCGGACGAGGGTCCTTACTATCAAACGCAGCGTTTCGATCGTTACCGCGAGATCATTCGGGGCATGCTGCAGGCGGGCACCGCCTACCACTGCTACTGCACGAAGCAGGAGCTGGATGCGCTGCGCGAGCAGCAGGTGGCGCGCAAGGAGAAGCCGCGCTACACCGGAATCTGCCGCAATCGCAGCGGGCCGCGCCCGGGAATCGATCCGGTGGTGCGCTTTCGCAATCCCGTGGATGGCACGGTGGTGGTGCAGGACCTGGTGCACGGGCCGGTGACGTTCCAGAACGCGGAGCTCGATGACCTGATCATCGCGCGCTCGGACGGCACGCCGACCTACAACTTCTGCGTGGTGGTGGACGACATGGACATGGAAGTCACGCATGTCATCCGCGGCGATGATCACCTGAACAACACGCCGCGGCAGATGAACATGCTGCAGGCGCTCGGCGCAACCCTGCCGCTCTACGCGCACGTGCCCATGATCCTGGGACCGGATGGCACCAAGCTCTCCAAGCGCCACGGCGCGGTGAGCGTGCTGCAGTACGAGGAGGACGGCTACCTGCCGGACGCACTCCTTAATTATCTGGTGCG
>VBNP01000047.1 GCA_005877965.1 Gammaproteobacteria bacterium
GCCGAGCGCCACACGCCGGCGCGCCGGCTCCTCGAACACCTCGCGCGCCGGCAGCTGGCTCGCCTCGCGCACGCCTAAGCGCCGCGCGGTCTCGATCTGCAGCTGCTGCACCTGCTCCTCGATCAGGGCGCGCGGCACATCGACGGGGTTGTCCTTGTAGAGCGCATCGAGCGCCTGCACCCGCACCCGGCCGCGAATCACCTCAGCCAGCTCCCGCTCCATGCTCTTGCGAACCTCGGCGCGCATTTCCGCCAGGCCACCCTGTTCGACACCGTACGCGCGAAAGAATTCGTCGTCGACCGCCGGAAGGGAGTGTTCCTCGACCGCCTTAATGGAGAGATGCAGCTCGGCGGACTGGCCGGCGAGCTTCTTGTTCGGGTGAGCGGCGGGGAACACCGCGCTCACGGTGCGCCGCTCGCCGGCGCACACGCCTTTCAAGCCCTCCTCGAGTTCGGGCATCGCCTGGTGCGTGCCGAGCACGATCCTCACGTCGCTGAGATCGCTGCCTTCGAACGCCTTGCCGCCGATGCGCGCCTGGTAATCGAGCACCACGCGATCGGAGTCGCGCGCCGCCCGTTCCACGGGCGTGTACACCGGCCGCTGCCGGCGCATGTTCTCGATCATGGCGTCCACGTCGGTCTCGGACACCGCGGCCGCCGGCCGCTCGATCGCGAAGCCCTCGGGCGGGTTCACCCGGATCTCGGGCAGCACCTCGAAATGGGCGGCGTATTTCAGGCCGGTCTCCGGCCCCATCGCGATCGGCTCGATGCGTGGCCCGCCGGCCGGCCGGAGCTTCTCCTGGGTCACGGCCTGTGCAAAGGAGCTGCGCACCAGATCGCTCAGCACCTCGGCGCGCACCTGCTCGCCAAACTGCTTGGTGATCACCGCCAGCGGCGCCTTGCCCGGGCGAAAGCCCTTCAGGCGCGCGGTGCGCGACAGGCGCTTCAGGCGCTGCTGCACCTCGTCGGCCACTTCGGTGGCGGGCACCGCCACCTCGAGACGCCGAGAAAGACCACCCGTGTCAGACAGAGAGACTTGCATCGATTCAATCCTCGGCTCCGGGGCTTCAAGCCCCGAGCCAGCGACCGCACCTAAGTGAAGCCAAGGAGAACTGGTGCGAAAGGAGAGACTCGAACTCTCACGGGTTTCCCCACTGGATTCTAAGTCCAGCGCGTCTGCCAGTTCCGCCACTTTCGCCCGTGCCGTGCGCACCGGACGAGCCGGATGCGGCCACACCTGTCGGCCGTGCGTCGGGGTGTCGCTTCATTATAGCCGATGCCGTCCGGCCGCCCGCGCACCGCCGCGGCGCCAACGCGCCCGCGCTGGTCTTGCAACCCATTGTTTATCATAGCCGTACGACATGACGGCCTGAGCGACTGATGGGCTGTGCGCCCGCCTGAGCGATGCGCTCCAGCGCAGCGCGGTGTTTTCCCGCGTGCGACGCGCCAAGGCATGAAATGGTGGGCCGTGTAGGGATCGAACCTACGACCAAGAGATTAAGAGTCTCCTGCTCTACCAGCTGAGCTAACGGCCCTGGTCGAAATGGGGTGGACGATGGGACTCGAACCCACGACGGCCGGGATCACAACCCGGGGCTCTACCAACTGAGCTACGTCCACCGTCCGGTCCCTCGTCGCGCGGCTGGCGTGCCCGGCAGGACTCGAACCTGCGACCCTCGGCTTAGAAGGCCGATGCTCTATCCGCCTGAGCTACGGGCACGACTTCCACGCCGTCCCTCGCCGGCCCCGCCGCACGGGGGCGCGAATCATACGTAAGTGACTCAGGAAGCGTCAATTTGCCGTGCGCTCGCTGCGGCACAGCCCCGGACTCAGGCCTATCCGGGCCCCGCCTTTGTTACACTCGCGAAAACGTCCCCGCATTCCTCAGGCCATCGATGAAGGGTCCGGTCAGCGCCCGTCAGGGCGAACCGGCTGCCGCTGGCAGTCCGGTGGGTATGAAACCTGCCGCGGTACTTGCGCGCGCGGGCGTGTCGGCGTTCGACCTCGGCACCACGGCGGGCGACGTGGCGCTCGTGGAGTTGCGACGGTTGCTGGCCGCGTGGCACGTGCACGAACCGGGCGCGCGCCTGGGGCACGATCCCGAAGCGCTGCACCAGCTGCGTGTCACCGCGCGCCGTATCGACGCCACGCTCGCTCTGTTCAGACAGCAGCTGCCGCTGGCGCTCTCGCACGCACGCCGGACCGCCAAGACCGTGCTGCGCACCCTGGGGGCGGCGCGCGACCTCGACGTGCAGCTCGCGCAGCTCGCCCGCTACTGCGCCGGGTTGCCCGAAAACGAGCGTACCGCGGCTGAACCTCTGGACGCGCGCCTCGAGGCGGAGCGGGTGCGGGTGCGCGCGCGCATGGTCCGGGCGCTGGACTCCGAGCCCACGCGGCGCTGGCTTGGAACCCTCGGCCTCGCGAGCGTGCAGGGCTCCACCGGCAACGGGGCGTTCGCCGACCGTGCGACGGTGGTCATGCCGGAACGCGTACGCAGCCGCTTTCGCAAGCTCAGAAAATCCGTCCGCAGGTTGGGTCCCGAGTCCTCGATGGAGGACTACCACGCCGTTCGCCGCCGCGCCAAGCAGTTGCGCTACGCGATCGAATCCGGCGCGGGGCTGTTCGGCAAACCCGCGGAAGAGACGCTCAAGGCGCTGCGCCGCCTGCAGGACACACTCGGCGCGCACCAGGACGCTCACATGGCCAGGAATCGCCTGGCCGCCCTCGCCGCCGACCCTGCGAACGGGCTGCCGCCCGCGACGCTGTTCCTGATGGGGCGCCTTGCCGAGCACTACGCCGGCACGACCGCGCAGGCGCGCAAGAGCCTCACCCGATCGTGGCGCAAGGTCCGGGGCAAGCGCTGGACAGCGTTGCGCACCAGGCTCGTGGAACTGAGCGACGCGGCCTGCAAGGCGCACGGCGGCGCGCCCGCTCAGCCTGCCCGCGCGGACGAGGCAGCCATCACCGCCACCCCCCTGGAGCATGCGCCGGAGCCGCAAGCGCGCCCGATCAAGCACTGACGCTGCGGACCCGCGCGCATGGAGCTGCTGCTCGTCCGACACGCCATCGCCTTCGAACGCAGCCCCCGGCGCTGGCCGGACGATGCTGAGCGCCCGCTGTCGCCGCCGGGCGCGGCGCGTGCCCGCAAGGCGGCGCTGGGACTGAAGCGCATCACGCCACGGCCGGCGCGGGTGCTGGTGAGCCCGCTACGCCGCGCACAGCAGACTGCGGCGATCCTCACCCGGTTCGCCGGGTGGCCCAAGGCCGCAGAGTGCGTGCAGCTGCGGCCCGGCGCAGCTCCCGAAGGGCTGCTGGCGCTGCTGGCACGCAGTCAGGATAGCCGCCTCGCCGTGGTCGGGCACCAGCCCGGTCTTGGCCGGCTGCTCGCGGCGTGCCTGCCGGGTGGCGGGGGAGCCGCGGCATTCGAGTTCAGGAAAATGGGTGTCGCGCTGCTGTCCTTCCAGGGGGCGGCGCGCGCCGGGCGCGGTCAGCTCATCTGGCTCCTGCCGCCGAGAATCCTGCGCGCGGCGCGTTAGACACGCGGGTTCAGTGGGCTGCGGAGGCGGACGCCGCGCCCAGGCCGCCGCGCAACGGCCGCGCCAGCCACACCAGAAAGATCAGGCCGAGGAACAGCAGCCCCGACACATAGAAGATGTCGTTCGCGGAGAGCATGAACGCCTGGGAGTCGACCAGTCGATTGAGCAGCGCGTAGCTCTGATCCGGGCCCATGCCGCCGGCGTGCAGCGTGCCGAGCGCCTGCGCCGTCACCGGATCGTTGGGCGTGAGGTGCTCGACGAGCTGGGCGTGGTGCAGCGTCGCGCGCCGGTCCCACAGTGTCGTGGTGATGGATGTGCCGAATGATCCGGCCGTGATGCGCGCGAAGTTGAACAACCCGGAGGCCGCCGGGATGCGCTCCGGCCGCATCCCGGAGAGCGATATCGACACCAGCGGAATGAAGAAGGTCGCCATGCCGGCGCCCTGAATCACGGTCGGCAGCATCAGCGTGCCGATGGTCGCGTTGGTGTTGAAATCGGCGCGCATGAACAGCACCAGCGAGAAAACCGCGAACGAGATGGTGACCAGGATGCGCGGATCGACGCGATCGACGAAGCGCCCGACGACCGGAGTGAGCACAATGGCCAGGAAGCCGACCGGTGCCAGCACCCAGCCCGCCAGCGTCGCGGTATAACCCATGTACTGCTGCAGCCACAGCGGCAGCAGCACGACGTTACCGAAGAACAGGCCGTAGGCGAACAGCATGGCGACCGTGCTCACCGAGAAGTTACGCGAGCGGAACAGCGACAGGTCGACGATCGGATGCTCCTCGGTGAGCTCCCAGATGAGGAACACCGCAAATCCCACCACCGCGACGCAGGCGAGCGCGACGATGGCCGTGGAGTTGAACCAGTCGAGGTCCCTGCCCTGGTCGAGCAGCACCTGCAGCGCGCCGACCCAGATCACGAGCAGCGCGAGTCCCACGGTGTCCACCGGCACCTTCGCGGTCGGGGTCTCGCGCTTGTGATAGATCCCCCAGGTCACGAGCGCCGCGCCGATGCCCACCGGCACGTTGATGTAGAAGATCCACGGCCAGGAGATGTTGTCGGTGATCCAGCCGCCGAGCACCGGACCGACCACCGGCGCCACGAGCGTCGTGATCGCCCACATGGCGAGCGCCGTGCCGGCGCGGCTCTTCGGGTAGCTCGCCAGCAGCAGCGACTGCGACAGGGGAATCATCGGGCCCGCCACCGCGCCCTGCAGCACTCGGAACAGCACCAGGAGCGACAGGCTCGGCGCCAGCGCGCACAGGAAGGAGGCGATGACGAACAGCACCACCGAGGCGGTGAACAGCTTCACCTGCCCGAAGCGGCGCGTCAGCCAGCCGGTGAGGGGGAGCGAGATGGCGTTGGCGACGCCGAAGGAGGTGATCACCCAGGTGCCCTGGTCGGGCGATACGCCGAGGTCGCCGGCGATCGCCGGGATCGACACGTTGGCGATCGAGGTGTCCAGCACGTTCATGAAGGTCGCAAGCGACAGCGCGATGGTGCCGATCGCGAGCGTCGAGCCGGTCAGCGGCGGCAGCCCGGCCGGCGCCCCGCCTGGGGCGCCGCCGGCCACCGGTCTGTCAGCATTCTCGGCGGACATGGCCTGCATCCTCAGGGCGTGCGCCGCGCGCCCCTTCAGCGGTGCAGACGCCGCGCCGTACCCGCAGGCTGCGCACTCGCGAGCAGGCCTTGATCGGCCACGGCGTGCCCGGCCGGCGCATGCGCCCCGGCGGACTGATGCACCGGGGCGGACTGGTTGGCGGCGATGATCGCCTGCACGCGGGCGTTCGCCAGCGCATTGCCGGAACCGAACACATCCGTCGACCAGCCCGCGGAGGCCTGGGCGAGCTGCGGCAGGCGCGCGCCGCCCGTGCCGTCGCTCACGTCCACGTCGGCCTTCATGGAAAGCCCGATCTGCAGCGGGTGTGCCGCCACCTCGCGCGCATCGAGCGCGATGCGCACCGGCACGCGCTGCACGATCTTGATCCAGTTGCCGGTCGCATTCTGCGCCGGCAGGAGCGAGAAGGCCGCACCGGTACCGGCGCCGAAGCCGGCGACCGAGCCGTGGAAGAGCAGGCGCGTGCCGTACAGGTCGGCGGTGAGTCTCACCGGCTGGCCAACCCGCATGCGCTCGAGCTGCGGCTCCTTGAAGTTCGCATCGACCCACACCTGATCGAGCGGCACGACCGCCATCAACGGCGTCCCGGAGCTCACGCGCTGCCCGAGCTGCACGTTGCGCCGCGCCACGAAACCGGCTACCGGGGCCGGCAACTCGGTGCGCGCCAGGGTGAGGTAAGCGTTGCGCACGGCGGCCGCGGCGTCGCGCACCTGCGGATGATCGGCGAGCGTCGTGCCATCCACGCGGGCGCGGTTGGCGGCGAGCTGCTGCTGGGCGGCGAGCAGGCCCGCCTGCGCAGCCTTGACCGCATCGATCGCGTGCTGCAGTTCCTCGCCCGAGACCGCGCCGGAGGCTCCGAGGCGCTGGCGGCGCGCGAGATCGCTTTGCGCCGCGCTCAGGTCCGTCTGACGCTGCTGTACGGCGGCCTCGAGCTGCGAGCTGGTGGCGAAGAGGTTGCGCACATCGCGCACCGTGCGCGCGAGCTGCGCCTCCGCCTGGTCGAGCGCCACCTTCGCGTCGGCCTGATCGAGGCGCACCAGCGCCTGGCCGGCCTTTACGAACTGGGTGTCATCGGCGCCGAGTGCCACCACCGTGCCGGAGATCTGCGGGGTGATCTGCACCACGTTGCCGCCGACGTACGCATCGTCGGTGGTCTGGTGATAGCGCAGAACCTGCGCCCAGTACGCGCCGTAGACCGAAGCGAGCGCCAGGAAGCCCGCGAGGGCCGCGGCCAGCCAGCGCCAGCGCCGCGTGGCGTTGGGCGCTGTGGCGTTAGAAGGTACTTTGCCGTTCTGCGCACTCATGATGATCCTTTACCGTCCGTTGTCGCTGCCGTGGCTGATAATGCCTAGGCAAACGTCCATTCAAAAAAAACCGTGGGCGCCCTTCAGGCGGTGGCGCGCGCCGGCAGTCCCTGCGCGTTCTCGAGCATGCGGCTGAGCAGGCCCTCCAGCTGCCGCGCTTCGCTCTTGGTGAAGCCGCGCAGGAAGCGGTTGGCCACCGTGAGCGAGATCTCGCGCATGCGCGGATACGCCCCCCGGCCCTCCTCCGTCAGCTCCAGATGCATCAGCCGGCGGTCGTGGGCACTGCGGTTGCGGCGGATCAGATCCTTGCTCTCGAGGCGATCGAGCATGCGCGTCATGGCGCCCGCGTCATACGAGATGCCCTTGCACAGATCCGACGCCGACACCGGGCCCTCCGCGGCCGCCAGATTCGCAATGATGATGAACTGCGCCGCGCTCAGCTCGAGCGGCGCGAGACGCCGGTCGGCTTCGAGCTCGCGGTCGAGCGCCGTCAGCATCTCAATCCGCACACGGCTCAACAGGTAACCCACGCTCTTGCGTGGCTGGTAGGTCGTGCTGTCGTAAATGTCGCCCACGGTCGTGCTCCTGAACATCTCCCCTTGGGGGGACGGAGGTCTCCTTCCAGGGATTGGGCGCGATGTTAATTGCCTAGGCTATATTTGTCAAGGCTTTAATTGCCCGGGCAGATCATATGCGGTCACCGCCCTCCAAGCCACAGATCAAATGCCGTCGGATGAGGTCGTCGGACTGCCTGGTATTCGATGGTTTCCGGACAAGAAACGATGGAATAGGTCAAAATACGGACATTCAATGGCCTGTGATGGCCCTCATGCCGTCTGTTCCGGACACACTGCCCGAGCTGGTGATCGTCTCAGAGACCGATGCCGCCGCCGCCCGGCGCGCGCGCCGGCTCGCGGCAGAGGGCCGGCTGCGCCGGATATACCCAAGCATCTACACCTCCAGTTTGGGCAGCCCACTGGAAACGATAGTTCTCCGGCATTGGCGCGCGATCGTTGGGCATCTGCTTCCGGGAGGCGTGATTTCTCATCGCTCTGCTTTCGATGGGAGACCCCAGAACGGCAGTCTCTCCATCACTCGCGGAAGGACGCGACGGGATCTGCGATTACCGGGCCTTACCATCCACGTTGTGCCCGGACCGGGGCCACGCCTCAGCCCGCCCGCGAACGATGCACCGTACGGTGCACTACATCTAGCCAGTGATCCGCGGCGATTTCTGGAAAATCTGACTCGGGGCCGTGGATGGGCCAACCGAGTCTTGCCGCAAGAATCCATCGAAGCGTCTCTGGAGCGCTTGCTGATGGTAGGCGGCCCGCGCCGCCTGGACCAATTGCGCGATGAGGCCCGCCAGGTCGCGCAGGGGCTTGGCTACGCAGTGCAGTTCAAGCGGCTGGACAGCCTGGTAGGTGCCCTGCTCGGCGCGCAGAAATCAAAGTATCTGACGGCGAAGCAGGCGTTGGCACGCGTCGCCGGCCGACCATACGACCCCGCCAGACTTGAAATCTTTGACTCGCTGTTCGCTGCGCTGAACCACACCGCGCTGGAAGATGTTGGCGACGCAGCTCCCTCGGGGGTGGCGCGCGAAAACTTTGCCTTCTTCGAGGCTTATTTCTCCAACTACATCGAGGGCACGACCTTCGAAGTCGAAGAAGCCGAAGCCATCGTCTTCTTTGGCCAGATTATCGAAAACCGTAGTGAGGACTCACACGATATTCTGGGTACGTTCAATGCTGCGACGCAATCGCCTTGGCGCGATCAACCACCCCAGAGGGCCGACGACTTTCTGGTTTGGCTTCAAAACGTCAATGCGCTTGTCATGCAAAAACGAGCTGACAAAAAACCGGGCGAGTGGAAAGACAAACCGAACCAGGCGGGAAGCACCTACTTTGTCCTGCCGGAGTTGGTGCCGGGCACCCTACGGGAAGGATTCGAGCGTATTCGCGGATTGGTTCATCCTTTGGCACGCGCGATCATGACAATGTTTGTGATAACGGAAGTGCACCCATTTATCGATGGGAACGGCCGAACAGCCCGTTTAGCGATGAATTGCATGCTGAGCGCTCAAAAGTTCAGCCGCATCATTGTTCCGACCGTTTACCGTGAGGACTATCTGTTGCCGTTGAAAGCCTTGAGCCACAATAAGGCTGCGGAACCGCTGCTGGTCGCATCAAGCCGCGTCCAGCGGTGGTCCGCAGCGTTCGATTACTCGGTACCAAGACCAGAGTTGCGCGCTAGCCTGGCTCGGTGCAACGCGTTTCAGGAAGATCTGCGCAACTACAAGTTGTTGTTTCCGAGCAGACCCGAGTTATGACGGTCCATGCCCCGACCTGAACTAAAAATCATGAGGAGGCCGTCGATGCCCAGTTCTCCGCGCCGCGCCGCCACCGCTGCCGGCGTGTAGAATTAGGCCCCCTTCTTTGCGGGGTGTAGCTCAGCCTGGTAGAGCGCTACGTTTGGGACGTAGATGTCGCAGGTTCAAATCCTGTCACCCCGAGGTCCACCTAGGCGCGCCGCCAGGCGGTCTTGCCCCCGGGCTTATCCTCGAGCAGCACACCGGCGGCGGCCAGCTCGTCGCGGATGCGATCCGATTCGGCCCAGTTCTTCGCGCGGCGCGCTGCGGCGCGCGCGGCGATGCGCGCCTCGATCTCCCCATCGGACACGCCCGTGCCGCCGCCCGCGGCGGCACCCGCACTGCCGCTGCCGACGCCCGGCTTCGCGAGCCGAAACCACTGTGCAGGCTCCACGCTGAGCAGCCCCAGGACGCCACCGAGCGAGCGCAGCTCCGCGGCCAGCTGCGCCGCCCGCGCCACATCGCCCGCGTCGCGCGCCGAGTTCACCTCGCGGGTGAGGGTCTGCAGCACCGCCAGCGCCTCCGGAGTGTTGAAATCATCGTCCATGCTGTCGAGGAAGCGCGCCGTGTGCGCGCCGGCCTCGCCCGCCACCGCGGGCAGGTCGCGCAGCGCCGTGTAGATCCTTCCCAGGGCCGCATCCGCCTGCTCGAGCTGCTCGAGGGAGTAGTTGATCGGGCCGCGGTAGTGGCTGGACAGAACGAAGAAGCGCAGCACCTCCGGGTGGCGCAGCACCGGCAGCACCTCGCGCAGGGTGAAGAAGTTGCCGAGCGACTTCGACATCTTCTCCTCGTCCACGTTGACGAAGCCGTTGTGCATCCACAGGTTGACGAACTCATCGCCGCTCGCGGCACAGGACTGCGCGATCTCGTTCTCGTGATGCGGGAACTTCAGATCCATGCCGCCGCCGTGGATATCGAAATGCGTGCCGAGGAGCGCGGTGGACATGGCGGAGCACTCGATGTGCCAGCCGGGTCGGCCCGCACCCCAGGGCGAGTCCCAGGCCGGCTCGCCGGGCTTGGCGTGCTTCCACAGGACGAAGTCGAGCGGATCGCGCTTGGCTTCGTCGACCTCGACGCGCGCACCGGCGCGCAGGTCGGCGAGGCGCTTGCCGGAGAGCCGGCCGTAGCCCTCGAAACGCGCCACCGCGTACATGACGTCCCCGTTGGCGGCCACGTAGGCGTAGTCCTTTGCCAGCAGCTGCGCCACCATGGTGATGATCTGCGGCACGTATTGCGTGGCGCGCGGCTCATGATCCGGGCGCTCGATGCCGAGCCGCCCGCAATCCTCGTTCATGGCCGCGATGAAGCGTTCGGTGAGCGCGCCGATCGACTCGCCATTCTCGGCCGCGCGCCGGATGATCTTGTCGTCGATGTCGGTGATGTTGCGCACGTAGGTGAGGCGGTAGCCCCGGTGCCGCAGGTAGCGGCTCACGACGTCGAACACGAGCAGCATGCGCGCGTGGCCGATGTGCACGAAGTCGTACACCGTGAGGCCGCACACGTACATGCGCAAGCTCCCGGGCGTGATCGGCTTGAGTTCCTGCTTCTCGCCGCGGAGGGAGTTGTGGATGCGGATCATGCGAAACGCGCCAGCCGCTCGCGCGCCTTGCCGGCGGGCATCGCCCGCAGGAGCGGCGCGAGCTCCGGTCCGTGCTCGCGCCCGGTGAGCGCCACGCGCAGCGGCATGTACAGCGCCGCGCCCTTGCGCCCGGTCGCCTCGCGCACCGCGCCGGCGATGGCCGGCAGATCGTTGCCGCTCGCCGCGGCGGCGGCGGCGGCGGCGGCGAAGTAGCCCGCGCCGGCCTCGCGCACCAGCTGCTCGCCGGCTGCGCCGAGCGGCGGCGGCCCGCCGAACACGATATCCACCCACGGCCGCGCATCCTCGGGCAGCACCACGTTCGGCAGCAGCGCGTCGATGAATGCGTCGGTGGCGTGCGCATCGAGCCCGGCGGGCAGGAGCGGGGCGAGCCAGGCGCGCGCGGCCTGCGGCGAGAGCGAATGCACGGCATCCTTCTGCCACACGAGCAGCTGCTGCTCGTCGAAGCGCGCCGGCGCGCGCCCCAGGTGCGCCGTATCGAATGCCCGCGCCATCTCCTCGAGCCCGAGCAGCCCATGGAGCGGGGTCGAGTGCCCGAGGCGGAACAGGTGATTGGCGAGGGCGAGCGGCTGGTAGCCGCGCGCGCGATATTCGCGCACGCTCACCGCCGCGTGGCGCTTGGACAGCGGCGCGCCGTCGGCCCCGACGATGAGCGCCACGTGGCCGTAGGCGGGCGGCGCCAGGCCCAGGGCCGCGAGAATCAGCAGCTGCCGCGGCGTGTTGGTGAGGTGGTCCTCGCCACGCAACGCCTGCGTCACTCCCATGCAGGCATCGTCCACCGCGTTGGAGAAGAAGAAAGCCGCGGAGCCGTCGGCGCGCCGCACCACGAAATCGCCGATGTCGTCGCTGAGGAAGCTCTGCGGGCCGTGCACGAAGTCCTCGAACCTCACGCGCTCGCCGCGCGGCACGCGAAAGCGCAACGTGGCCGCGGATCCCTGCGCCTGTCGATGCGCGCGCCCGGCGGGGGTGAGATCACGGCAGGTGCCGGCGTAGCGCGGCGGCTTGCCCGCGGCGAGCTGCGCGCGGCGCGACAGTTCCAGCTCCAGCGGGGTGCAGAAGCACGGGTAGACCACCTCCTGACGTTCGAGCACCGCGAACTGCCGCGCGTACAGCGCGCCACGCTGCGACTGGCGGTAGGGTCCGCGCTCATCCTCCCGGTCCGGGCCCGCGTCCCAGTCGATGCCGAGCCAGCGCAGGTCCGCCATGAGCGCCGTGGTGTGGGAGTCGAGGCTGCGTTCGGCGTCCGTGTCCTCGATGCGCAGCAGGAAACGCCCGCCGGCGCTGCGCGCCAGCAGCAGGTTGAACAGCGCGGTGCGCGCGTTTCCCAGGTGCAGCTCGCCGGTGGGACTCGGGGCGAAGCGGGTGACCCGCTGCGGCTCCCCGCCCGGGGGTGACATCGCACTCGCGCTCATGAGGCGATGTTACGGGAAATCCGCGAATCTCAACAAAGCGCCGCGCGCCTACCGCCTGCTATAGAATTCGCCGCCGGCGCGTGCCCCTCGAGCCACGGAGGATTCGATGTCCATTCAGCCCCGCACCCGCATCGGTGCCCTCGCGATGCTGCTGCTCGCGGTCATGCTGCTGCACGGCGAGGCGCGCGCCGAGGAGCCGAATCCGCAGGTGAAGGTCACGACCAATATGGGCGAGTTCGTCATCGAAGTGCGCCAGGACCGCGCCCCCCTCACCGCGGCGAACTTCCTGCGTTACGTGCGCGAGGGCTTCTACTCCGGCACCCTGCTCCACCGGGTGGTCGCGAACTTCGTCATCCAGGGCGGCGGGCACGATGCCCTCAGCTACGCTCTCAAGGCGACGCACGAGAACGTCTTCAACGAGTCCGGCAACGGCCTGCAGAACAAGCGCGGCACCGTCGGTCTGGCGCGCGGGGATGCGCCCCACTCCGGCAACGCGCAGTTCTACGTCAACCTGGTCGACAATCCGGATCTGGATCCGGTCTCGACCCGCTGGGGCTACACGGTCTTCGGCCGCATCGTGCAGGGGATGGACGTCATCGAACACATCGGTGAGACGCCCACCGGCGCCGCCGGACCCTTCAAGTCGGATGCGCCCTTGAAGCCCGTCATCATCGAGAAGGTGGAAATGGTCGCCCCCGGTGCGACGCGCGGCCCGGCGGAGCTGACCCCGGCGCCGCCGCCGCGGCAGGACACCACGATCCTCTCGCCGAAGTAGCGCACATGGCGCGCCTGTTCGTCTCGGACGTGCATCTGGATGCCGGCGCGCCCGAGGCCACCGGGCAGTTCCTCGGCTTTCTCGCCACCGAGGCCGCGGCCGCCGAGGCGCTCTACATCCTCGGCGACCTGTTCGAGGCGTGGGTGGGCGATGACGACCCGGATCCGCAGAAAGACCGGGTGTGCCGGGGACTGCGCGCCCTGACCCAGCGCGGCGTCGCCTGCTTCGCGATGCACGGCAACCGCGACTTCCTGCTCGGTGAGGGTTTCTGCGAGCGCAGCGGCTGCCGCCTGCTGACGGATCCGGTGGTGGCGCAGTTCGATGGCGAGGCGGTGCTGCTCACGCACGGCGATGCGCTGTGCACCGACGATCACCCCTATCAGGAGTTGCGCAGCATGGTGCGCAGCCGGGATTGGCAGCAGCGCTTCCTCGCCCTGCCGCGCTCGCACCGCGAGCTCCTGGCCGATGAGGCGCGCGCCGGCAGCCGGCGGCACACCTCGCGCACGGTACCCTACATCATGGACGTGAATGCCGGTGCGGTGGCCGCGGCGTTTCGGGCCGCCCGGGTGCGGCGCATGATCCACGGCCACACGCACCGCCCGGGCATGCACGACATCCAGACCGACGGCGGTCCGGCACAGCGCATCGTGCTCGGCGCCTGGTACGAGCAGGGCAGCTACCTGAGCTGCGAGCGCGGCAGATACCAGCTGCGCGAGCTGCCGCGCCCCTAAAGCGGCGCGCGCCGAGCGCGCGGCGCGCTTTAGTTCTGCGCCGGCGGTGGCGTATCGGCGCCCGGCGGTCCGCCGTGCCCGAAGCGGTGCATCATCTCGCCGTGCATCTCCTGCAGCGTCTGGAACTTCTTCAGTTGCGATGCCGACAGCACCGGCGTGAGCTTCTGGATGGTCTCCTGCTGAATCTGCTCGTGCAGGGCCTTCATCTGCTGCCAGTCGGGCTTGGTACCGGAGGCCCTGGCCTCCTCGTGGGCGGCCTTGATCTTGGCGTGCTCTTGCTCGAGGACCGCCTGCACCTGGGTCTTCTGCGCGTCGGTCAGATCGAGCAGCGTCGCGAGCCTCTCCAGGTGAGCGGCGTGTTGCGGCGGGGCCGGAGCCTGGGCGATGAGTGCGCCTGCCCAAAACGCGGCCAGCGCGAACGCGGTGGCTTTCATGAGTCTCTCCTTGCGGGGTCGAAGATCCGCATTGCGGTGGCTACGCTAACGGCCGCGCGGCCGGCGCGGTCGTAAGCAATCGTTAGGGAGTGTGAAGGTGAGCGCGCGCCGCGATGAGCCGTGCGCCTGATGCGGTGCAGGCCCTTGGCGGCTCATCGCTGCCGCGGCAGCAGCAGCGCCGCTTCCAGCCCCCCACCGGGCGGGTTGGACAAGGTGAGCGATCCACCGTGTGCCTGCGCGATGTCGCGGGCGATGGACAGCCCCAGGCCCGTGCCGCCGCTGTCGCGGTTGCGGGAGGACTCGAGCCGGTAGAACGGCTCGAACACGCGTTCCAACTCCTGCGCGGGAATGCCGGGACCGCGGTCGCGCACCCGGATCGCGATCACCGGCCCGTCCTCGACCACGATGTCGGCGCGCGCGCCGAACTTGGCGGCGTTGGCCACGAGATTCGTCAGACAGCGCTTGAGTGCCTGCGGCTTGGCCGTCAACGGCTGCACGGTGCGGCCGGCGACCGTCACCTGCTGCCCCATGCCGGTGAACTCCTCGCGCACCTTGCCGAGCAGCGCGTTCAGGTCGACGGGGACGGGCGGCTCGCCGTCCTCGCTGCCGCGGAACAGCGACAGCGCCTCGCGCACCATGGCCTCCATCTCGTCGAGTTCGCGGCCGATTCGCTCCTGCATGGGCGGATTATCGAGTGTCTCCACCTGCAGCCGCAGCCGCGTGAGCGGGGTCTTCAGGTCATGCGACATGGCGGCCAGCACCCGGGTGCGGCTGTCGAGGTAGCGCCGCAGACGATCCTGCATGGTGTTGAAGGCGCGCGCCGCCTCGCGCAGCTCACGCGCGCCGCGCTCCTCGAGCTGTGCCGGGCGCGCATCGCGGCCGACGCTGTGTGCGGCGCGCGCCAGCTCCGACAGCGGCCGGGTGATGTTGCGTGCCGCGACGTACAGGACGATCACCAGGATCAGCACCAGCAGCGCCAGGTTGGCGAACAGGTGCCGCGGCAGCGGGGCCCCTTCCGGCATGCGCGTCACCCGGAACAGCAGCGCCTCACCGTCCGCAGGACGCACGCTCACGTCGTAGCGGCGGGCGCTCCCCTGGTGGGCCGCGAGCTCGTGCGCTTCGAAGAACGGCACCGGCACCGCGATCGCCGGCGGCGCGGGCTCGGGCGTCGCGCTCACCTCGACGGCGTACGCCGGCCCGAGCGCGCTGCGCACCTGATCCTTCAGGGTCCGCTCGAAATCCGACAGTAGCGGCAGGTGCACGAAGCCGCGCTCCCGCGCACCGCCCGGGTGCCCGGGAGCGCCCGCGGGCATGTGCGGCATGTGCAGCGGCTCGGGCGCTGCCGAGAGGCGGGCGACGGCCGCGGCACGCTCAGCGGGGGCGAGCGGCTGCAGCACGAGGGTGGTTTCGGCGATGCGGCGCGCCCACTCGCGCACGCTCCCCTGCAGCACGAAACGCTCACGCTCCTGGGCGATGAGAAACAGGCCCGCCGTGTGCGCCAGCAGCACCGCCGCCACCGATGCCGCGAGCAGCCTGCCGAACAGCGATTGTGGCCACGGGGACAGGCGCATCGCGCTACTGCGCCGCCTCAGTCGCTCACGACGTTGACGCCGACCACATAACCCTCGCCGTAGACGGTCTTGATGATGTGCGGCGCGCGCGCATCATCGCCCAGGATCTGCCGCAGGCGGCTGACGCGCACGTCGATGCTGCGGTCGAAGGGATCGGCGTCGCGGCCGCGCAGCAGCTCGGTCAGCTGCGTGCGGCTGAGCACGCGGTTGGCCGAGCCGAGCAGCACCGCGAGCAGCCGGTACTCCGCGCCGCTCAGGGCGACGTCCCTGCCGGAGGCGTCTTCGGTGAGAGTGCGGGTGACGGTATCCAGCCGCCAGCCGCCGAAGGAAAAGCCCCGCACGCTCTCGGGGCGCGGGTCGCGCGGGGCGTGCGCCGCGCGGCGCAGGATCGCCTTGATGCGGCCGAGAAGCTCGCGCGGGTTGAACGGCTTCGCCAGGTAGTCGTCCGCGCCGAGCTCGAGCCCGACGATGCGATCGACGTCCTCGCCGCGCGCGGTCAGCATGATGATCGGCACCTGCGAGCGGGCGCGCAGGTCGCGACACAGGGTGAGGCCGTCCTCCCCGGGCAGCATCACATCGAGCACCAGCAGGTCGACGTGCGAGCGTTCCATGACGCGCCGCATCTCCCGGCCGTCGGCCACCGCGGTGGTGCGGAAGTCGTGCTTGTCCAGATACTGGGCGAGCAGGCCGCGAATCTCGCGGTCGTCGTCGACGATCAACAGGTGCGGACGGTCGTTCATTGTAACCAACTGTCGGGTCAGCTGCGGTACCCGCGATGCAGGGGCCCGGAATGGAAACGCAGCATGCGGTCGGCGGTTGTCACCAACTCCGCCTCACGCGCCGCGAGCTCCATGAGACGCGCCTGCCATTGTGC
>VBNP01000048.1 GCA_005877965.1 Gammaproteobacteria bacterium
GCTTGAGCCACGCGCCCTTGAGAACCGGCTCGCGGGCGCTGGTCGCGACGACGATGACGTCCGCCCCCCGCACGGCGGCTTCGGGATCCAGTGCCCGGGCGCCGGTGTCGGCGGCGAAGCGCTGCGCGTGCGCCGGCGTCGGGCTCCAGACCCGCACCTCCTCGAAGCGGCGCACATGCCGCAGGGCTTCGAGGTGAGCGCGTGCCTGTACGCCGCTGCCGATGAGCGCAAGCACCTTCGCCTCCTCGGGCGCGAGATGGCGCGTGACCGCGGCCGAGACGGCGGCGGTGCGCATCTCGGTGATGAGACGGCCGTCGAGGAAGGCGAGCGGACGGCCGGTGGCGGACTCGAAGAGCGCAATGCCCGCCATGTGCGTTGGCACTTCCGTGCCCGCATTCTTCGGGTAAAAGGCGACGAGCTTCGCGCCCATGGCCTCGCGCGTCGCCGCGGGCATCACGCCGAGATAGCGCTGCCCCGGCTCGACTGTGAGTACGCTGCGCACGGGCTGGATCACCTCGCCGGCCGAGAAGGCCGCGAGCGCCCGCTCCATCGCCGGGATGAGCTTCTCGTAGGTGAGCACGCGAGCGATGTCCGCCTCGGAGAGATTTCGGATCACGCTCATACTCTATCGCTTTGCCACGAAATGCGGTTCACCAGGCCCCGGGCGGCTCCTCTAGAATAGCGGTCGCAAAGACACCCGCGGGCGCTGGCTGCGACCCGCGCCATCCATCAGCTCAATTCCAAGGAACACACCATGGCGCGTGGCATCAACAAAGTGATTCTCATTGGTAACCTGGGAGCCGATCCCGAGACCCGCGCCATGCCCTCCGGCACGACCGTGGCCAATCTGCGCGTCGCCACGAGTGAGAGCTGGCGCGACAAGCAGACCGGTGAGCAGCAGGAGCGGACCGAATGGCACCGCGTGGCATTCTTCGGGCGCCTGGCGGAAGTCGCCGGCGAGTACCTGCGCAAGGGCTCGCAGGTCTACATCGAGGGAAGCCTGCGCACGCGCAAGTGGCAGGACAAGCAGGGGAACGAGCGCTACTCGACCGAGATCATCGGCAATGACATGCAGATGCTCGGGGGGCGGGGCGGGGCGGGCGCCAGCGCTGCCGCGGCCGGCGGGGCAGAGAGCGCAGCCCGCGGCGGGCACGGCGGTGGCGGCTCGCCGTCCGATGCCGAGGAATCCGCCGCGGGCGCAGCCGCAGGCCGGGGCGAGGATTTCGACGACGATATTCCGTTTTAGCGCGTCCCAGGTACACGTAAGCCTCTGGGTATACTCGGGTTTTCTGCATTGGGCGCGGCGTGCGGGGGCGCGCGGGCGCGCCCGTGCGAGGCCCTTGCAACGGTCCCCGTAGGGTAGAATTTCCTTTTGCACGCCCTATGTCCCGCCGCTACTTCATCAAGACCTTCGGCTGCCAGATGAACGAGTACGACTCCGCCCGCATGGCGGACGTGCTGCGCGCGGGCGCGGATCTGGTGGCCACCGACGACCCGCTCGAGGCGGACCTGCTCCTCATGAACACCTGCTCGGTACGCGAGAAGGCGCAGGACAAGGTGTTCTCGCTGCTCGGGGAATGGCGGCTTCTGAAGGCGCGCCGCCCGCAGGTGATCATCGGCGTCGGGGGCTGCGTGGCGAGCCAGGAAGGCGCCGGCATCACCGAGCGAGCGCCGTTCGTGGACCTGGTGTTTGGTCCGCAGACCCTGCACCGCCTGCCGCAGATGCTCGACGAGCTGCGCCGCACGGGCACGCCGGTCGTCGATGTGAGCTTCCCGGAGGTCGAGAAGTTCGATCGCCTGCCGGCGCCACGCGCGCAGGGCGCGCGGGCCTTCGTGTCCATCATGGAGGGCTGCAGCAAGTACTGCAGCTTCTGCATCGTGCCGTACACGCGCGGCGAGGAAGTGAGCCGCTCCTTCGACTCGGTGCTCGAGGAGGTGGAGCAGCTCGCCGCCCAGGGCGTCGCCGAGGTCACCCTCCTCGGTCAGAACGTCAACGCCTACTCAGGTCCCATGGCCGACGGCGCGCGGGTGGATCTTGCCACGCTCATCCACCATGTCGCGCGCGTGCCGGGTATCGAGCGCATCCGCTTCACCACTTCCCACCCGCTCGAGTTCAACGACAGCCTGATCGAGGCGTTCGCCAGCGTCGGCAAGCTCGCCGACCACCTGCACCTGCCGGTGCAGAGCGGCTCGGATCGGGTGCTGGCGCTGATGAAGCGCGGCTACACCACGCTCGAATTCAAGGAAAAGGTGCGCAAGCTGCGCGCGGCGCGGCCCGACATTGCGATTTCCTCCGACTTCATCGTCGGTTTCCCCGGCGAGAGCGAGCGCGACTTCGCCGCGACGCTGGCGCTGGCGCGCCAGGTGGGCTTCGACCAGTCGTTCAGCTTCCTCTACAGTCGCCGGCCGGGCACGCCGGCGGCCTCGCTCCCCGATGAGATCGAGCCGGCCGTCAAGCAGCAGCGCCTGGCGCGCCTGCAGGCGCAGCTCGAGTCCCAGGCGCGCGCCATCAGCGAATCGATGGTCGGCACCCGCCAACGCGTGCTGATCGAGCGCGCGGCGAAGAAGAACGCGCGCGAGCTCGCCGGCCGCACCGCCAACAACCGCTGGGTGAACTTCGCCGGACCCGCCGCCCTCATCGGCCGCTTCGTCGACGTGATCGTCACCGAGGCGCGCCCGCACAGCCTGCGCGGGCGCCTGGCGGGCACGCCCGGCGGTGCGCAGGCGCTCACCGTCGCCGCCTCGGCCGCCGCGGCCGGCGGCTGAACGCCTGTGGCCGCCTCACCGCCCGAACCGCAGCGGGAATTCGCCCTCGGCCCATCCGACAATGCACGGCTCGCGAATCTGTGCGGGCCGCTGGATGAGAACCTGCGTCTGCTGGAGACGCGTCTTGACGTGCACATTCGCCGCCGCGGCGGGACCTTCCGCGTGAGCGGCGCCCAGGCCGCGAGCGCTGAAGACCTGCTGCGCGAGCTGTTCGCCCTCACCAAGAGCGATGAGGTCACCCCCGAGCGCGTGCATCTCGCCCTGCGCGAGCGCGAGTCGGGCCCGCCGCCGCCGAATGCGGACGCCAGCGAGCACGGCGTGAGCGTGCCGCGCGGCGGGATACGCGCGCGCGGCGCACACCAGCGCGATTATCTCGACCACATCCGCACGCGCGATCTGACCTTCGGCGTCGGTCCCGCCGGCACCGGCAAGACCTATCTCGCGGTCGCGTGCGCGGTGGAGGCGCTGCAGACGGATCGGGTGCGCAGACTGATCCTGGTGCGGCCGGCGGTGGAGGCCGGGGAGCGCCTGGGATTTCTACCCGGGGATATGACGCAGAAGGTCGATCCGTACCTGCGCCCGATGTACGACGCGTTGTACGAAATGATGGGCTTCGATCGCGTGGCGCGCTTCATGGAGCGCAACGTCATCGAGGTGGCGCCGCTCGCCTTCATGCGCGGCCGCTCGCTCAACGATTCCTTCATCATTCTCGATGAGGCCCAGAACACCACCATCGAGCAGATGAAGATGTTCCTGACGCGCATCGGCTTCGGCTCCAAGGCGGTCGTGACCGGGGACGTCACCCAGACCGATCTGCCCGCCGGCAGGCAGTCGGGCCTCTCTCACGTGGTCGAGGTGCTGCGCGCGGTGCCGGGCGTTGCCTTCACGTTCTTCGACGCTCAGGACGTGGTGCGCCATCCGCTGGTGCAGCGCATCGTGCAGGCGTACGAATCGCGCGGGGGCTCTTCATGAGGGTGCCGGAGCGGCGCCGGCGCCCCGGCGTGCAGGTCGAGCTGCAGCGGCGCGTGCGCAGCTGGTCGCCGACACGGCGCGACCTCGCGCGCTGGGCGAGCGTGGCCGCCGGCAGCGGCGCGAGCGGGCGCGAGCTCGGGGTGTGCGTGGTGGGCGCGCCCGAGAGCCGGCGGCTCAATGCACGGTTCCGCGGCCTTGACGCGCCGACCAACGTGCTGTCGTTCACCTCGGCGGCGCTGCCACGCGCGCCGGTGGGCGGGGCGCGCACTCTCGGGGAGCTGGTGATCTGCCCGCGCGTGCTGCGCGCCGAGGCGCGTGCGCAGGACAAGAGCCTGAGGGCGCACTGGGCGCACCTGGTGGTGCACGGCACGCTGCACCTGCTGGGCTACGACCACCAGCGCGCCGCGCAGGCGCGGCGCATGGAGCGACGCGAGATCGCGGTGCTGCATCGCCTGGGATTCGCCAATCCCTACCGGAGCCCCGGATGACCAAGGACCTCAACACCACCGGCCGCTGGCTGAAGCGGCTCACGCAGGGGCTGGCGCCCGAGCCGCAGGACCGCAAGCAGCTGCTGGCGGTGCTGCGCGAGGCCGGCGAGCGCGGGCTCGTCGACAGCGATGCGCTCACCATGCTCGAGGGAGTGCTGGAGGTCGGCGACCTGCAGGTGCGCGACATCATGGTGCCGCGCGCGCAGATGGCGTTCGTGCGGCGCGACAGCGAAGCGGCGCGCATCCTGCCGGTGGTGGTGGAATCGGGCCACTCGCGTTTCCCGGTGATGGACGAGGATCGCGACGACATCGTCGGCATCCTGCTGGCGAAGGATCTGCTGCGCCTCACGACGGCGCAGGCGCGCGAGCGCTTCGACATCCGCGAGTACATGCGCCCGGCGGTGTTCGTGCCGGAGTCCAAGCGCCTCAACGTGCTACTGTGCACCATCGAGGACGTCATCGAGCAGATCGTCGGCGAGATCGACGACGAGTTCGATGTCGAGGACGACCAGAACATCCGCCGCGACGCGGAAAAGCAGTTCACGGTGCGCGGCGTGACGCGCATCGCGGAGTTCAACGAGTACTTCGACGCGCGGCTCTCGCAAACGGAGGGCTTCGACACCGTCGCCGGCCTGCTCATGAAGCAGTTCGGCCGGCTGCCGCGCCGCGGCGAGACCGCGAGCATCGATGGCTTCGAGTTCCGCGTGCTGCGCGCCGATCGGCGCCGCATCGATGCGCTGCGCGTGGTGGCGCCGCGCGACGTGCTGCCTCCGGACGAGCGGTCCGCGGGCGCTTAGCTCCGCACCACCATGAGCGACCCGCCCGACACCGCCGTCAGGCCGGCGGAAGCCCGCTGCGGCCTGCGGCGGCCGCCGTCCGCGGCGCTGCGGGCGGGGCTGGCGCTTGCCGCGGGGGCGGCGCTCGCCGCCGCGTTTGCGCCGCTGAGTCTGTGGCCGCTGGCGGTGCTGTGTCCGGCCGTGCTCCTGTGGCTGTGGCAGGACGCCACGCCCGGGGAGGCGGCGCGGCTGGGGTTCTGCTTCAACTGCGCGCTCTTCACCGCCGGCACCTACTGGCTGTACGTCAGCATCCACATCCACGGCCCGGCGCCCGTGTGGCTCGCCTTGCTGCTGCTGCTGGGGCTGGTGGCCGTCATGGGCCTGTACCACGCGGCGCTCGGGTACACCGTGGCGCGCTGGCTGCCGCCGCGCGGCGCGCTGCGCTGGCTGGTGGCGCTCCCGGCGAGCTGGCTCCTCATCGAGTGGTGGCGCGGCTGGTTCCTGTCGGGTTTTTCCTGGCTGTCGCTCGGCTACTCCCAGACCGACACCTGGCTCGCCGGCTTCGCCCCGGTGGTGGGCGTGTACGGCATCAGTGCGCTGCTGCTGGTAAGCGCGGGCGCGCTGGTCACGCTCGCCTGTGGCGCCCGGCGAGTCCGGGTCCTCGCCGCCATCCTGCTCATCGTTCCGTGGGCTCTCGGTGCGGCGCTGCACGGTCACTCCTGGACGCAGCCCGCCGGGGCGCCGGTGTCGGTGGCCGTGGTACAGGCGGCGATCCCGCAGGACGAGAAATGGCTCGAGAGCAACCGCGACACGACGCTCGAGGCCTACCGGACGCTCACCGAGAAGGCACTCGGCACGCAGCTCATCGTGTGGCCGGAGTCCGCGCCCGCCGCCGTCGCCAACGACCTCGTCCCCTACCTCAGTCACCTGTACAGCGAGGCCTACACCCATGGCTCGGCGCTGGTGCTGGGCGTGCTGCGCGCGCAAGGCGGCGCAGCCGACAACGCCGCGCCGCGCTACTTCAACTCCGTGCTCGCCCTCGATCAGAAGGTGAGCTGGTACGACAAGCATCACCTCGTGCCGTTCGCCGAGTTCTTTCCGGTGCCGCGCTTCGTGCGCTCGTGGATGCGCCTGATGAGCCTGCCGTATTCGGACTTCACGCCCGGAGCGGCCGACCAGCCGCCCCTGCCCGCGGCGCACCTGCGGCTCGGCGCCACGGTGTGCTATGAGGACGCCTACGGCAGCTCCATGCTGCGGGTGTTGCCCGCCGCCGACGCCCTGGTCAACGTCACCAACGACGCCTGGTTCGGTCACTCGAGTGCCCGGTACCAGCACTTCCAGATCGCCCGCATGCGCGCGCTGGAGGACGGCCGCTACCTGGTGCGCGCCGCCAATGACGGCATTTCGGCGGTGATCGGGCCGCATGGCGAGGTGATCGCGCGCGCCCCGGAATTCCAGCCCCTGGTGCTGGTCTCAAGGATCGTGCCTCTCAGGGGCCTGCCGCCTTATGCCCATGTTGGAAACTGGCTGGTCGTGAGCCTGGCCGCGCTGGCGCTGGCGTACGGGCTGTGGGTGCGGAATGATAGGGGCCGGCGCACCGCTACCGGCCACGCCGGCCGTTCGTGACTGAAGCTGGAAGTGTTCCCATGAATCGCAAGTTCGAGTCGAGTCTCACGTCGCCCCCGAAGCGCATGATCGCGCTGTGCGCCATCGCCCTCGCGGCCTGTTCCGGGGACTTGAGCGCGCAGTCCGCGCGTGCCACGCCGCCCAAGGGGGCGGCCGCCGCGCCCGCCGGCGTCGCCGCGCAGGCCCCGGGCTCCGCGCCCGCCCCGGCACCGGAGCCCGTGCTGCGGGGGCTGCCGGATTTCTCCCAGCTGGTGGACCGCTACGGGCCCGCGGTCGTGAACGTGGAGGTCGTGGAGAAGGCGCAGCCCGCGGCCGGGGGACTGCCGGGATTGTCGCCCAACGATCCGTTCTATGATTTCTTCCGCCGCTTCGGCGTTCCCGGCCCCGAGCAGGGGCCGCACGCCAACCAGCCGCCGGCGAAAGGCGCGGGCTCCGGATTCATCATCAACTCCGACGGCTACATCCTCACCAACACGCACGTGGTGGCCAACGCCGAGGAGGTGACCGTGCGCCTCACCGACCGGCGCGAGTTCCCCGCCAAGGTCATCGGCGCCGACGAACGCACCGACGTGGCGGTAATCAAGATCAGCGCCACCAACCTGCCGATCGTGAAGCTCGGCGATCCCTCGCATATCAAGCCGGGGCAGTGGGTGCTCGCCATCGGCTCGCCTTTCGGCTTCGAGAACAGCGCCACCGCGGGCATCATCAGCGCCACCTCGCGCTCGGTGCCGGGCGAGAACTACGTGCCGTTCATCCAGACCGACGTGGCGGTGAATCCCGGCAACTCGGGGGGGCCGCTGTTCAACATGGCGGGCGAGGTGATCGGCATCAACTCGCAGATCTTCAGCCGCACCGGCGGCTTCATGGGCGTGTCGTTCGCCATCCCGATCGACGTGGCGCGCAACGTCGAGGAGCAGCTCATCAAGACCGGCCGCGTGGTCCGCGGCCGCATCGGCGTGACGATCCAGGACGTCAACGCGCAACTCGCCGAGTCCTTCGGACTCGAGCGCCCGCACGGCGCACTGGTGTCCTCGGTGGAGAAGGACGGCCCGGCGGCCCGCGCGGGGATCGCCGCGGGAGATGTCATCCTCGGTGTCGGCGGGCATGCGATCGAGCGCTATGGCGAGCTGTCCGGTGCCATCGCCGCGATGCGGCCGGGCGCGGATGCGACCCTTTCGGTGTGGCGCAACGGCAAGGAGCAGAGCATCAATGTCAGGGTCGGGGAACTGAAGGAGCAGCCGCAGCTCACCGCGCGCCAGGGTAAGCCCGCCGGCCAGGGCACCGATCGGGCGAGCGCGCTCGGATTGACCGTGCGGCCGCTCGCGCCGCAGGAGAAGGAGCAGGCGAACACGCAGGGGAGTCTGGTGGTCGAGGAGGTCGCAGGCCCCGCCCAGGCTGCGCAAGTCGAGCCGGGTGACATCATTCTGGGCGTCAACGGCAAGCGCGTGCACTCGGTGAAGGAGCTGCAGGAGGCGGCCAGGTCCGCCGGCAAGAGCGTGGCGCTGCTGATCCAGCGCGAGGACGCCCAGATTTTCGTGCCGCTGCGCCTGCCGTAAGAACAATGCAAGAGAGCTACGATCCCGCGGCCGTCGAGCGCGCCGCGCAGCAGTATTGGGACGGGCGGCGCGTGTTCGAGGCGCGTGAGGATGCGACGCGCGCCAAGTTCTACTGTCTGTCGATGCTGCCGTATCCGTCAGGGCGCCTGCACATGGGCCACGTGCGCAACTACACCATCGGCGACGTGCTGGCCCGCTACCTGCGCATGCAGGGATACAACGTGCTGCAGCCGATGGGCTGGGATGCGTTCGGGCTGCCGGCCGAGAACGCGGCGATCAGCAACGGCGTGCCCCCGGCGCGGTGGACCCGCGAGAACATTTCCTGCATGCGCGCACAGCTCAAGTCCCTCGGCTTCGCCATCGACTGGAGCCGGGAGATCACCACCTGCGACCCGGACTATTACCGCTGGAACCAGTGGTTGTTCCTGCGCATGCTCGAGAAGGGCATCGCGTACCGCAAGACCGGTGTCGTGAACTGGGATCCCGTCGATCAGACCGTGCTCGCCAACGAGCAGGTGATCGACGGCCGCGGCTGGCGCACCGGGGCGCCGGTGGAGAAGCGCGAGATCCCCATGTACTACCTCGCGATCACGCGCTACGCGCAAGAGCTGCTGGAGTCGCTCGATACGCTCGGCGACTGGCCCGAGCGCGTGCGCGTGATGCAGGCCAACTGGGTCGGCAGGAGCGAGGGTTGCGACATCGCCTTTCCCTACGCCCCGGATACGGTCACGGCCGTGGGCAGCGCCGGGGCGCTCAGGGTGTTCACCACGCGCGCCGACACACTCTTCGGCGCGACCTTCATGGCGATCGCGGCCGAGCACCCGGTGGCGCTCGCCGCCGCGCGGCACGACCCGGCGCTCGCCGCCTTCATCGACGAGTGCCGCCGCGGCGGCGTGACGGAAGCGGAGCTCGCGACGCAGGAGAAGAAGGGCAGGCCGACCGGGTTGCACGTGCTGCACCCCTTCAGCGGCGCGCCGCTCGAGATCTGGGTCGCCAACTACGTGCTCATGGCATACGGGGAGGGCGCCGTCATGGGCGTGCCGGCTCACGATGAGCGCGATTTCGAGTTTGCGCTCAGGAATACTCTGCCGGTGCTCACCGTGGTGCGCTCCGCCAGCGGCGCCTACCAGGAGGTGCGCGCACCCTGGATCCCCGCCTACGCCGAATACGGCATCACGGTGAACTCGGCGCAGTTCTCGGGCCTCACGTTCCAGGCGGCGGTGGATCGCATCGCCGCGGCGCTGGAGCAGAAGGGTCTCGGCGGCAAGCGCGTGCAGTACCGCCTGCGCGACTGGGGCATCTCCCGGCAGCGCTACTGGGGCTGCCCGATTCCGATCATCCACTGCGGCGCGTGCGGCGCGGTGCCGGTGCCGGAGGAGCAGTTGCCGGTGGTGCTGCCGGAGGACCTGGTGCCGGATGGCAGCGGCAACCCGCTCGCCAGGTGCGCGGCGTTCTATGAGTGCACCTGCCCGAAGTGCGGTCAGCCTGGCCGCCGCGAAACCGACACCATGGACACCTTCGTCGACTCCTCCTGGTACTTCGTGCGCTACGCGTGCCCGGACGCGGCCGCGATGGTGGACGCGCGCGCGGACTACTGGCTGCCGGTGGACCAGTACATCGGCGGCATCGAGCACGCCATCCTGCACCTGTTGTATGCGCGCTTCTGGACCAAGGTGATGCGCGACTTCCGTCTGCTCGGGTTCGGCGAGCCGTTCACCAGGCTCCTCACCCAGGGCATGGTGCTGAACCACATCTATTCATACCAGCCCGCCGGCGCACGCAAGCGCTACTTCAACCCGGCCGATGTGGACACCCGCCGCGGGCCCGGGGGCGCCGAGGTGCACGAGGTCGTGACCGCCGACCTCGGCACCGTGCTCGTTACGCACGAGGGCCTGGGGAAGATGTCCAAGTCCGAGGGCAACGGTGTCGACCCCGAGGGCCTGATCGAGCGATTTGGCGCCGACACCGCCCGCCTCTTCACGATGTTCGCCTCGCCCCCGGAGCAGACCCTGGAATGGTCCGACGAGGGGGTTCAGGGCGCCTCGCGCTTCATCCGCCGGCTGTGGCATGCGGTGTACGAGCACGTTGCGGCGGGCCCCGCGCCCGCGCTGCAGGCGAGCGCACTGACAGGCGCGCCACGCGAGCTGCGGCGCGCGGCGCACCAGGCACTCGCCAAGGCCACGGATGACATCGGCCGGCGCCGCAACTTCAACACCGCGATCGCCGCCATCATGGAACTGCTGAATGCGGTGGGGCGGTTCAGCGACGCGAGTGCACCCGGGCGCGCCGTGCGCCACGAGGCGCTGCGGATCGCGGTCCTGGTGCTCGCGCCCATCACCCCGCACGTGTGTCACGCGTTGTGGCAGGCGCTGGGGTCGAGGACCGCGCTGGTCGATGAGCGCTGGCCGGCGGTGGATGCGGCGGCGCTGGCGCAGGAAAGCTACGAGATCGTCGTACAGGTGAACGGCAAGCTGCGCGGGCGCATCAGCGTCGCGGTGAACGCGGATGAGGCCGCGGTGCGTGCCGCGGCGCTGGCGGACGCACAGGTGCGCAGGTTCGTGGCCGACAGGCCGGTGAGGCGCGTGATCGTGGTGCCGGGCAAACTCGTCAACGTGGTCCTCTGATGGCGCGGCCGCGGCGCGGGCGCGTGACGGGCGCGGCCGCCGCGGCGCTGCTGATCGGCGCGTGCGGCTTTCATCTGCAGGGCCGCGCGCCCCTGCCGGACCCGGTCAGGACCCCTTATCTGGAGGTGCCGGACCGGCAGAGCGATTTCGTGCAGAGCCTGCGTCGCGCGCTGTTGTCGAACGGGGCGCACCTGGCGCATGAGAAGGGCCAGTCATCCGCCGTCGTCAGCATCGTCAGGGACAATGTCACGCGGCGCGTGGTGTCGGTGTCGGCTACCAACCAGCCCAACCAGTACGAGGTGACCTACACGGTCGGCTTCTCGGTGACCGCCGGGGACAAGGAGCTGCTGCCGCAGCAGGAGCTGTCCGCCACGCGCACCTACAGCTTCGACGAGCGTCTGCTGCTCGCCAAGGGGCACGAGGACGACGTGCTGCGCGCGGACATGGCGCGCGATCTCGCCGACATGGTCATGCGGCGGCTGTCGAGTCTGTAGCCCAGGTGCGCGTCCGTCCCCCGTGACCGCAGCGCCCGCCGTGCTGCTGCTGAACGCCACCGATCGCGTGGCCCTGGCGCTGCTCCTCGGCCGCTACGGGATGCAACTCACGCTGGTCGTGCCCGGGGACGCCATTCCGGGATCCTACTGGGGTCACGGCGAGGCGGGCCTGAGGGGCGAGCGCCTGTACGCGCGGCTCGACACCCCGGCGCACTCCGTGCTGCACGAGGCGAGCCACTACATCTGCATGACTCCCGAGCGGCGCGCGGGCCTCGACCGGGATGCCGGCGGCACCGACCTCGAGGAATCGGCGGTGTGCTATCTGCAGGTGCTGCTCGCGGACCAGGTGCCGGGCCTCGGGCGGGCGCGGCTGTTTTCTGACATGGACGCCTGGGGTTACAGCTTCCGCCTCGGCAGCACACGTGCGTGGTTTGAGGGGGATGCAAGCGATGCACGCGACTGGCTGCTGCAGCACGGCCTCATCGATGCCGCCGGCCGGGTGACCGGGGAGCTGCGCAATTCCGCCTCAGCGGGACCTGCGATGTAATAATGAGCCGGCAGCCCGCCCGCACGGCCAGGCTGTGGATCGCCCGCACGCCGGCCCCTCGCCGGATGAGGTCTCTTGAAGCTCACCTCCGACTCGCTCGCGACCCACCTCGGGGAACGGCTGTTGCCGGTATATCTGGTCTCCGGCGACGAACCGCTGCTCGCGGCGGAAGCGGCCGACGCCGTACGTGCGCGGGCGCGAGGCGCGGGCTTTACGGAGCGTGAGGTGCATTTCATCGAGCGTGCCGCCGACTGGGACGAGGTGCGCGCCTCCGCCGCCAATCTGTCGCTGTTCGCTGCACGCCGCGTGGTGGAGATCCGTCTGGCGAGCCCCAGGCCCGGCACTGCCGGAAACGCCGCCCTCATCGCACTGCTCGAGGCGCGTGATCCTGACACACTGTTCCTCATACTGACGCCGCGCCTCGATCGCGACGCGCAGGGTGCCGACTGGGTGCGGGCGGTGGAGGCGCACGGCGCCTGGGTGCAGATCTGGCCGGTCGACAGCCACCGGCTGGCGGCGTGGCTCAGGGGCCGTTGCCGCAGGCTGAAGCTCGATGCGAGCGATGAGGCGCTCGAGCTTCTGGCGGCGCGCACCGAGGGGAACCTGCTCGCGGCCCACCAGGAGCTGACCGGGCTCGCGCTGCTGGCGCCCGCGGGCCGGGTGACGCCCGATGCCGTACTCGCCGCAGTCGCCGACAGCGCCCGCTTTGATGTCTTCGGGCTGGGCGAGGCCGTGCTCGCGGGCGAGACGGCGCGGGCGCTGCGCGTGCTGGCGGGCCTGCGCGCCGAGGGCACGGAGCCG
>VBNP01000049.1 GCA_005877965.1 Gammaproteobacteria bacterium
TCGCCAGGTCCGCCGATGAGCGCACCGCCGCCATGGTCGAGATCAACTGCGAGACCGACTTCGTCGCCCGCGAGCAGGGCTTCCGCGCCTTTGCGCAGGCCGTGGCCGACTGCGCTCTGAGGGCGCAGCCGGCGAGCCTGGCGGCGCTGGGGGAGACGAGGCTCCCCGCCGGCGAGAGCATCGAGGAGCGCCGGCGCGCGCTGGTGGCGAAGATCGGCGAGAACATCAGCGTGCGGCGCTTTACGGTGCTCGCCTCGCCGGAGCACCTGGGGGCCTACGTGCACGGCACGCGCATCGGCGCGTTGGTGGCGATGAGGGGTGGCGCGGCGAGCCTCGCCTACGATCTGGCGATGCACGTTGCCGCCAGCAACCCCCGCTACCTGACTCAGGCCCAGGTGCCGGCGGACGTCATGGCGAAGGAGCGCGAGATTCTCACCCAGCAGGCGCAGGGCGAGGGCAAGCCGCCGGAGATCGTCGCCAGAATGGTCGAGGGGAGGCTGCGCAAGGCCCTGGGAGAGATCACACTCGCCGGACAGCCGTTCGTCAAGGACCTGGACGTGACGATCGAGAAGTTGTTAAAGGGTGCCAAGGCGGAGGTCGTGGCGTTCGAGCGCTTCGAGGTCGGCGCCGGCATCGAGAAGAGGCAGGACGGCACGGACGCCACGGTCAGGCACTGAAGGCGCGGGCACTGCTCAAGGACTCAAACCCCGCCGCGCGCGGGGTTTTTTCCATCGGCGGAGGTGTTGAGATGACGCAAGCCAAGGCGCACTACTCGAGAATCCTGGTGAAACTCTCGGGTGAGGCCCTGATGGGAAATGGGGACTACGGCATCGATCCGGCGGTCATCCGGCGCATCGCCGGGGAGCTGCAGGACATCACCCAGATGAATGTACAGATCGCGGTGGTGATCGGCGGCGGCAATATCTTCCGCGGCGCGGGGCTGGCGCGCGCCGGTATGGACCGGGTCGCAGCCGACCACATGGGCATGCTCGCCACGGTGATGAATGCACTCGCCATGCAGGACGCGCTCGAGAGCTTGGGCGTGCACGCCCGGGTGATGTCCGCGATCCGCATCAACGAGGTGTGCGAGGACTACATCCGCCGCCGCGCGATGCGGCACCTGGAAAAGGGTCGCGTGGCGATCTTCGCCGCCGGCACCGGCAACCCGTTCTTCACCACCGACACCGCCGCCGCGCTGCGCGCCATCGAGATCAACGCCGAGGTGCTCCTCAAGGCCACCAAGGTGAACGGCGTGTATTCGGAGGATCCGCTGCGCAATCCGGCTGCGGTGCGCTACCCGCGCCTGACCTTCGACAAGGTGCTCACCGACAAGCTCAACGTCATGGATGCCACCGCCATCGTCATGTGCCGCGACAACCGCTTGCCTTTGCGGGTGTTCAATCTCAACAATCCGGGGGATCTCACCCGCATCGTGCGCGGCGAGGACGTGGGCACGGCCGTGACGCTCGAGTGAGCCGCGCCGCAGCGAGGAGAACGACCCATGCTCGAGGATCTCAAGAAAGACGCTGCTACGCGCATGGCGAAGTGCGTGCAGAACTTCCAGGCGGATCTGAAGAAGCTGCGCACCGGCCGGGCGCACCCGAGTCTCATCGAGCACCTGAAGGTGGATTACTACGGCTCGGAGGTGCCGCTGCAGCAGGTGGCGAGCATCGCGGTCGAGGAGGCCCGCACGCTGGTCATCTCACCGTGGGAGAAAACCAGCGTGCAGGCGATCGAGAAGGCGATCTTCAAGTCCGATCTCGGGCTCACGCCCATGACGGCCGGTACCGTGATCCGCATCCCCATGCCGCCGCTCACCGAGGAGCGGCGCCGCGAGATCACCAGGGTGCTGCGGCACGACGCGGAGAACGCCCGCGTCGCGGTGCGCAACGTGCGCCGCGACGTCATGAACGACATCAAGGAGATGCTGAAGGAGAAACTGGTTTCGCAGGACGATGAGCGGCGCGCCGAGCTCGAGGTGCAGAAGCTCACCGACAAGCACATCGCCGACATCGAGGCGCTGCTCGCCGCCAAGGAGAAGGAGGTCATGCAGGTCTGATGGTCGACCCCACCCTCAAGCTCACACCCAGGCACATCGCGATCACCATGGACGGCAACGGCCGCTGGGCGGCTGCGCGCGGCCTGCCGCGCTCGGCCGGACACCGCGCCGGGCTCGCGCCGGTGCGCATGTGTATCGAGGAGTGCGCGCGTCGCGGCGTGCAGGCCCTCACGCTGTTCGCTTTCTCGAGCGAGAACTGGGGGCGGCCGGCGCAGGAGGTCGGCAGTCTCATGGGGCTGTTCCTCGAGGCGCTCGAGCGCGAGATCGCGGAGCTGCACGCGAGGGGCGTGCAGCTGCGCTTCATCGGGGAACGCCGCGCTCTGCCGGCGCGGCTGCAGGCGCGCTTCGCGGCCGCCGAGGAGCGCACCGCCGGCAACGGCGGCCTCAAGCTCCAGGTGGCCGTGAGTTATGGTGGTCGCTGGGATATTATTCAGGCGACTCAAAGGCTTGTGAAAGAATGCTCGAGCGGTGCGCTACGGCCGGAAGACATCACCGAGGGCCGTTTTGGCGCCGAGCTCGCGCTCGCGGGACTGCCGCAGGCGGATCTGCTGATCCGCACCGGCGGTGAATACCGAGTCAGCAACTTCCTGCTGTGGGATCTCGCCTACGCGGAGCTGTATTTCAGTCCGCGGCTGTGGCCGGATTTCGCGGTGGCGGATCTGGAGGACGCACTCGCGTTCTTCACCAGCCGCGAGCGGCGCTTCGGCCACACCGTGGCGCGACACTCCGCGGCGAAGGCCTGACCGCGTCGTGGCCGAGACGCTGCGCACTCGAGTGTTCACCGCGGTGGTGCTGGCCGCGGTGCTGCTGGCGATCCTGCTGTGGCTGCCGCCCTGGGCCACCGTGGCCGTGATGGCGCTGCTGGTGCTCGCCGGGGCCTGGGAGTGGTCCGCGTTCCTGCAGTTGCCGGGTGTGGCGCTGCGCGCGGGGTACGTGCTGCTGGTGGCGGCGCTGCTGCTTGTGGCGTGGCGCATCGCCGCCAGTGCCGAGTGGCGCAGGCTGCTGCTCGGCGGGGCGGTGCTGTGGTGGCTGATCGCGCTGCTGTGGATCGCCTTCGCACCGCGGTGTGTGGCGCCCTGGTCGGCGGCGCTCGCCGGCGTGCTGGCGCTGGTGCCCGCGTGGCTGGCGATGGCGTGGCTGCGCGTGGCGCCGCCGCGGGGTGCAGAATGGGTGCTGTTCGCGTTCGTGCTCGTATGGGTTGCGGACATCGGCGCTTTCTTTTTCGGACGCCGTTTCGGGCGCGTGCGCCTCGCGCCCGAGGTGTCGCCGGGCAAGACCTGGGAGGGAGTGTTGGGAGGGATTGCGCTGAGCGCGCTGGTCGCCATCGCGGGGAGCCTGTGGTTCCACGTGCCGCTGGCGGAGTTCCTGCCGCTGTGTCTCACCGCGGTCGGGTTTTCGATTATCGGCGACCTCACCGAGAGCCTGCTGAAGCGCTTCGCCGGCGTGAAGGACAGCGGCCGCGTGTTTCCGGGACATGGCGGAGTCATGGACCGCATCGACAGTCTGACCGGTGCGGCCCCGGTGCTGCTGCTCGGGCTCACGCTGCTCGGAGTCGTGCGGTGATCGGCGTCGCCGTGCTCGGCTCCACCGGCTCCGTGGGCGAGAGCACGCTCGATGTGCTCGCGCGTCATCCGGATCGTTTCCGGCTGGTGGCGATCGCGGCCAATACCAACGCCGCGAAGCTCGCGCAGCAGGTGCTCGCCTGGCACCCGGCCTACGCGGCTCTGGCGGACGAGCGCGCCGCGCGCGAGTTGCGCCAGCTGTTGGGCCGCGCGGCCCCGCAGACGCGCGTGCTCGCGGGAAGCGAAGCGCTCGAGGAGATCGCGCAGGCCGCCGAGGTGCAGTGCGTCATGGCCGCGATCGTCGGCGCGGCCGGCCTGCGCTCGACGCTGGCGGCGGCACGCGCCGGCAAGCGCCTGCTGCTCGCCAACAAGGAGGCGCTGGTGATGGCGGGCCCGCTGCTGATTGCGGCGGTGAAGCGCTCCGGCGCCACGCTGTTGCCGATCGACAGCGAGCACAATGCCATCTTCCAGTGCCTGCCCCCGGGAGTGACCCCGGGGGTGGCGCCACCGGGTCTGAAGCGTTTGCTGCTCACCGCCTCCGGCGGGCCGTTCCGCGACCTGCCGGGCGAGGCGCTCGCCGCGGTGACTCCGGAGGCCGCACTCGCGCATCCGAACTGGGTCATGGGCCGCAAGATCTCGGTGGACAGCGCCACGCTCATGAACAAGGGGCTGGAGTTCATCGAGGCGTGCCTGCTGTTCGGCGTGACGCCCGCACAGGTGCAGATCCTCGTGCACCCGCAGAGCATCGTGCATTCCCTGGTCGAGTACCTCGACGGCTCGGTGCTCGCGCAGCTGTCGGCGCCCGACATGCGCACGCCGATCGCTCATGCGCTCGCGTGGCCCGAGCGAATCAGCTCCGGTGTAGAATTCCTCGACCTGCTCAAGGCCGGGCGGCTCGACTTCCGGGCCCCCGATACCACCCGGTTTCCGTGCCTCGCGCTGGCGCAGGCCGCGGCGCGCGCCGGTGGGCTCGACCCGGTGGTGCTGAATGCGGCCAACGAGGTCGCGGTCCAGGCATTCCTCGAGCGGCGATTGAACTTTCCCGGCATCGCCGCGGTCATTGAAGCCGTAGTGCAGCGCGGCAGCGGGGGGGCGATCGGCGCTCTGGAGGACGTGCTGGCCGCCGACGCGGAAAGCAGAGTGCGCGCACGTGAGCGGATCGACGGCATCACGAGAAGTGCAGCGGTGAGGGACGCTCACGCATGAGTGTGGTTTGGTATGCGCTGTGGTTCGTGATTGCCGTGGGCCTTCTGGTCACGGTGCATGAATTCGGCCATTTCTGGGTCGCGCGACGGCTCGGCTTCAAGGTGCTCAGGTTCTCGGTCGGCTTCGGCCGCCCGCTGCTGAAGCGCGTGGCGGGCGTGGATCGCATTGAATACGTCGTGGCCGCCATCCCGCTCGGCGGCTACGTGAAGCTGCTCGATGAGCGCGAAGGCCCGGTGGAGCCGCACGAGCTGGCGCGCTCCTTCACGCGCCGTCCGCCCTGGCAGCGCATCGTGGTGCTGCTGGCAGGCCCCGCCTTCAACATCCTGTTCGCGGTGCTGGTGCTGTGGGGCATGTTGTGGGTGAACGGTGTCACCGAGGTGCGGCCGGTCGTCGGCGACGTGACCGCGGGCTCGGTGGCCGCCGCCGCCGGCCTGCGCAGCGGGGACGAGATTCGCACGATCAACGACGTCGCGGTCAGCGGCCAGCGCGATGTGGTGTTCGGCCTGCTGGACGCCATGAGCTCGCGCGGCGAGGCCGCCTTGAGCGTACGCGGCAGCGGCGGCGAGCTGCGCAGCGCGAAACTCGCCGTGCCGGATGCCGAGCAGCGCCGCCGCCTCACCGAACCGGCGGAGTTGTTCCGCGGACTCGGATTTCAGTTCTGGACGCCGCCGCTGCCGGCGGTGCTGGGACAGGTGATGCCCGATGGGCCCGCAGCGCGCGCCGGTCTCCTGGCGGGCGATGACATCGTCGCGATCGACGGCCAGGCGGTGCACGACTTCCGCGAAATCGTCGCGCTCATCAGCGCACACCCCGGGGAGCGCGTGACCATCGACTATCGCCGCGGTGGCAGCGCGCACCGCGTGCAGCTGCAGGTACTGAGCGAGCAGGTCGCGGGTAAGCGCGTCGGGCGCATCCACGTCACCCAGCCACCGGGCAAGGGCTACCCCGAGAGCATGCTGCAGCACACCGAGCTCGGCGCCGCGGTGGCGCTGGTGCGCGCCGGCGGGGAAGCCTGGACCATGACCCTGCTGCAGGCGCGCCTGTTCTGGCGCATGGTGCTCGGGCGCGTGTCACTGAAGAACCTGAGCGGCCCGCTGTCGATCGCCGAGTTCGCCGGCGACTCCGCCGAGGCGGGCGTGGCGGCGTTCCTGGGCTTCCTGGTGCTCATCTCCCTGTCGCTGGGGTTCCTCAACCTGTTGCCGATTCCGATCCTGGATGGCGGGCAGATCGTCTTCCAGCTGGTGGAGTGGCTGAAGGGCAGTCCGTTGTCGGAGCGCGCCCAGGCGCTGGGACAGCAGGTTGGCATCGCTCTGCTCATCGTCCTGATGGGTGTCGCGCTCTACAACGATATTGCGCGCCAGTTCGGCTGACCGTGCCGCGAGCGGGCGCAACTGCGGCCCGGAGTTTTCACACTGGCGGCGCGAGTCTCCAGTGCTCGATGAGTGCAAGGCAGGAATTTCGGGCGTACCGCTCGGGGGCGCTTAAGGGGGATAGCGGTGGCTGGAGAATGAAAACACGCAGTGCTCTTGCCGCCCTGGCGCTGGCGGTGCGATGCGCGCCGGCGCTCGCGCAGACGGCGGTGAACCCGGCGGACTTCACCGTCGGCGACATCCGCGTCGAAGGTCTGCAGCGCGTCTCCGAGGGCACGGTCTACAACTACCTGCCGGTGAACATCGGCGATCACCTCACCGCGCAGCGCGTGCGCGAGGCGGTCCGCGCCCTGTACGCCACCGGTTTCTTCCGCGACGTGCAGCTGCGGCGCGACGGCAGCACGCTCATTGTCGTGTTGCTGGAGCGCCCCTCCATCGAGAGCTTCGAGATCACCGGCAACAAGGACATCAAGACCGAGGACCTGCAGAAGTCGCTGCGCAACGTCGGGCTCGCGACCGGCAAGAACTTCGACCGCTCGGTGCTCGAGGATGTCACCCAGTACCTCACCGACCAGTATTTCGCCCGCGGCAAGTACGGCGTGAAGATCGACTCGCATGTGGAGGAGGAGGCGGGCAACCGGGTGAAGATCAAGATCGAGATCAAGGAAGGCGCGCGCGCCAAGATCCGCGAGATCAACATCGTGGGCGCCACCAGGTTTGCGCAGAAGGAGATCCTGCAGACGCTCGAGCTGAAGACGCCCAACTGGCTGTCCTGGTACCGCCAGGACGACCGCTACTCGCGCGAGTCGCTGCAGGGTGACCTGGAGAAGGTGCGCAACTTCTACATGGATCGCGGTTACGCGAACTTCCAGCTCGATTCGACCCAGGTGGCGATCGCTCCGGAGAAGGAGGACATCTTCATCACCGTGAACATCGACGAGGGCCAGGTCTACAAGGTGTCGCAGATCAAGCTGGCGGGCACGTTCGTCGTGCCGCAGCCGGAACTCGAGCAGCTGCTGCTGATACACCCGGGCGCGACCTTCAACCGCAAGCTGATCACCTCCTCGCAGGAGCTGATGCAGAACCGCATGGGGCGCGACGGCTATGCCTTCGCCAAGGTCGAGCCGGTGCCCACCGCCGACAACGCCAATCACACTGTGTCGCTCACTTTCTTCGTCGATCCGGGCAACCGCGTGTACGTGCGCAACATCAGCTTCAGCGGCGCCAACCGCATCAACGACGAGGTGCTGCGCCGTGAGATGCGCCAGCTCGAGGGCGGCTGGCTGTCGAATACCTCGCTCGAGCGTTCCAAGCAGCGCATCCAGCGCCTGCCGTACGTCAAGAGCGTGGATTTCGAGACCACGCCGGTGGCGGGATCCCCGGACCTGGTGGACGTGAACTACAAGATCGAGGAGGGCCCGGCGTCGCAGCTCTCCGGCGGCATCGGTTACTCCGAGACTTACAAGTTCATGCTGAACGGCAGCTACGCGGACGCCGACTTCCTCGGCACGGGTGAGCGCATCGCCGTCAACCTGAACGGTGGCGCCTTCCAAAAGGTATACAGCGTCTCGCACACCAACCCGTACACCAACATCGACAACCTGCAGCGCACCATCTCGGTGACCTACAGCGACGTGACGCAGTTCGTGTCGTCCTCATCCACCTTCTCCTCGCGCACCCTGAGCCTGGGGCCCACCTGGGCGTACCCGATCGCCGAGACCATGACATTCCGCGCCGGCGCCGCCTTCGACAGCTCGCAGCTGCTCACCAACTCATTGAGCGGCTCGCAGCAGGCGCAGCAGTGGGTGCAGCAGAATGGCCACCCCTACAGCCGCCTCGCCCACGACGACGCCACCAACAACGAATACGTCTTCTACGGCAGTAACTTCAAGAGCGTCGAGCTGGTGGCCGGCTGGGACTGGGATACACGCAACCGCACCCTGTTCGCGGATCGCGGCATGCGCCAGTTGCTCTCCTTCTCGGTCACCGCGCCCGGGAGCGATGTCAAGTACTGGATCGGCAACTACCAGTTCCTGAAGTACGTGCCGCTGTGGCGCACGTGGGCGCTGTCGTTCTTCGACGGCGTGGACTACGGCGCCCCGCTCGGCAGCACCACCGCCATCCCGCCCTATCGGCAGTTCTACGGAGGCGGTCCGGACTCGGTGCGCGGTTACCGCGAGAGCCGTCTGGGTCCCAAGGACACCCCGTTTGGCAACCCCTATGGCGGCAATCTGCGCATCACCAGCCAGAACGAGCTCATCTTCCCGATGCCCTCGAAATGGGCGCAGACCGCGCGCGTGAGCGCGTTCTTCGATATCGGCAACGTGTTTCAGAGCGGCAGCAAGCTCAAGTTCTACGGTCCCGACCGCGTCACTCCGGAGAACTACCGCTTCAGCACCAACGCCCTGAAGCGCTCGTTCGGTGTGGCGGTGCAGTGGCTGGCGCCGCTCGGGCTCTTCCGGTTCAGCTTCGGCGTGCCGCTCAACGCCAAGCACGGCGACGGCCTGACGACCTGGGGAGATGAGACCGAGGGCTTCCAGTTCTCGGTCGGCAATGCGTTCTGAAAGAATCGAGCCGCCGGGCCGGGTTCTACGCGATACTACTCGTTTGGGCCGGGCCCGCCGGCCCGAGGCCCGCAGCCGAGTACAAACATGGCATACGAGGTAAAAGTTCCGTGAAGCGTCTGATCAGAGCCAAGTTGACGGTGGGGTTGATTGCAGCCTGCGGCGCGCTGGCCGCGTTGCCGGCCTGGGCCCAGCCCAAGATCGGGGTTGTCGATCCCAACCGGCTCCTCGAGGAGTCCCCGCAGGGCAAGGCCATGCTCGATGCCATGCGCACGGAGTTTGCGCCGCGCGAACGGACCCTGCAGGCGCAGCAGCAGGCCCTGAAGGCCAAGCAGGACAAGCTGCAGAAAGACGGCGCCACCATGACGGACGAGCAGCGTACGCGCGCCGAGAAGGAACTGCGCGACGGCGCGCGGGATTTCGAGCGCGCGCGCAGCGAGTTCCAGGACGATATCAGTGCGCGCCGCAACGAGGAGATGTCCCGGCTGCAGAAAACCCTCGGAGACGAGGTGCGCGGTTACGCCAAGGCGCAGAGCTTCGACATCGTGCTCAGCAGTGAAGGCGTCGTGTACGCGGCCCCCGCCTACGACATCACCGCGGCGATCCTGACGGCGCTGCAGGCGCGCAACGCGGCGAGCCCCGCGACCGCGCCTCCGGCGGCCAGGCCGGCTCCGCAGCCCAAGCCGCAGACGCACTAGCGTCCTCACGGACCGCGGCCAGCGGTATTCGAAGACCCGCCATGTCGGTATCGCTCGGGGAGCTTGCGGTGCGATTCGGCTGCGAGCTGCGCGGCGATCCGGACACGCGCGTCGAGCGGGTCGGGACGCTGGCCGGCGCCGGCGCGCGCTCGATTGCGTTTCTGGCCAACCCGCGCTACCGGGCGCAACTCGCCGCCACGCGCGCCGGCGCGGTGGTGCTGAACGCCGCGAGCGCGGCCGAGTGTCCCACGGCGGTGCTGTTGTGCGACAACCCCTACGCGACCTTCGCGCGCATCGCCGCCATCCTGCACCCGCTGGCGCAGCCCGAGCCCGGTGTGCACGCGAGCGCCGCGGTGGCGGCGAGCGCCCGCATCGACCCGAGCGCGCAGGTCGGTGCCTACACGATCGTCGGGCCCAACGCCGTGGTGGGGGCGCGCGCCTTCATCGGTCCGCACTGCAGCCTCGAGGAGGGCGTGACCGTCGCGGCCGACGTGCGCCTGGTGGCACGCGTGTCGCTGTGCCGCGCGGCGCAGATCGGTGCGCGCGCCGTGCTGCAGCCCGGGGTGGTGATCGGCGGCGACGGCTTCGGCTTCGCGCCCGAGCGCGGCACCTGGCTGAAGGTGCCGCAGTTGGGCGCGGTGCGCATTGGAGCGGACGTCGAGATCGGCGCCAACACCACCATCGACCGCGGCGCCATCGACGATACCGTGATCGAGGAAGGGGTGAAGCTCGACAACCTCGTGCAGATCGGGCACAACGTGCACATCGGCGCCCACAGTGCGCTCGCCGCCTGCGTCGGCGTGGCCGGCAGCACCACCATCGGCAAGCGCTGCATGATCGGCGGCGGCACCGGCTTCGCGGGCCATCTCACGAGACCGGGTGTATATTCCGGCACCCTGCCGGTCGAAGAAGCACGCGCCTGGCGCCGGCTGGTTGCACGCTTCAAGCGCAGCGGGTTGCTCGAGACCCGCGTGCGCGCTCTGGAGCGTGCCGCGGGCCTGAAGTCCGAGCAGGAAGAGGATCATGACTGAGCCGCTGCAACTCGACATGCACGCCATCCTGGAGCGCCTGCCGCACCGTTACCCGTTTCTGCTCATCGACCGGGTGCTCGAGTGCCGCCCCGGGCACAGCATCCGCGCGCTGAAGAACGTGACCTACAACGAGCCGTACTTCCCCGGCCACTTTCCCGGGCGTCCGGTCATGCCCGGCGTGATCATCATCGAAGCGATGGCCCAGGCGGCGGGCATTCTGTGCTTCATCACCGCCAACGTGATTCCCGACGCCAAGACGCGTTTTTTCTTCGTCGGCATCGACAAGGCGCGCTTTCGCCGCCCGGTCGTGCCCGGGGACCAGCTGATACTGACGGCGCAGCTGCAACGCACCCTCAAAGGGATCTGGCGCTACGCGACCGAAGCACGGGTCGGCGAGCACGAGGTGGCGCACGCCGAGATGATGGTGGCACCGGAGGCCTCCAGGTGATCGATGCGCGTGCGATCGTCTCGGCCGAGGCCGAGCTCGCGGCCAACGTCAGCATCGGTCCGTTCAGCATCATAGGTTCCGGGGTGCGGATCGGCCCCGGCACCGTGGTCGGGCCGCATGTGGTGATCAACGGCCCGACCACCATCGGCGCCGACAACCGCTTCTTCCAGTTCGCATCGATCGGCGATGCGCCACAGGACAAGAAATACCAGGGCGAGCCGACCCGGCTCGAGATCGGCGACCGCAATGTGTTTCGCGAAAGCTGCACCGTGAACCGCGGCACCACCCACGACAAGGGCGTGACGCTCATCGGCAGCGATAACCTCTTCATGGCGTACGCGCACGTCGCGCACGACTGCGTGGTGGGCAACAACACCGTGTTCGCCAACTGCGCCGCGCTCGGCGGTCACGTCGAGATCGGCGACTGGGTGATCATCGGCGGACTCACCGCCGTGCATCAGTTCACCAAGATCGGTGCCCATGCGTTTCTCGCCGGCGGCGCCATCGTCACCCGTGACGTGCCGCCCTTCGTCATGGTCGCGGGTAACCCGGCCGCGCCGCACGCGGTCAACTCGGAGGGGCTGAAGCGCCGCGGCTTCACCGAGGAGCAGATCCGCAACATCCGCGACGCCTACCGCATCGTGTACCGCTCGGATCTGAAGCTCGCCGAGGCGCTCGTGCGCCTCGCGCCGCAGGCCGACGGGCGCCCCGAGATCCGCGCGTTCGTCGACTTCATCCACGCTTCCACGCGCAGCCTGGCGCGATGAGCGCGCCGCGGGCGCGCGCCGCCGCCACCGAGCCGCTGCGCCTGGGCGTGGTGGCGGGCGAGCATTCGGGGGATCAGCTGGGCGCGGCACTGATCGCGGCGCTGCGCGAGCGCGTGCCCAACTTGAGCTGCTTCGGAGTCGCGGGACCGAAGATGATCGCCGCCGGCTGCGAGGCCTGGTGGGGGGCCGAGGAGCTCGCGGTCATGGGACTCACCGAGGTGCTGTGGCACCTGCCGCGCCTGCTGAGGCTGCGCGCCGCCCTCATCAGGCGCTTGCGCGCCGCCCGCCCGCATGTCTTCATCGGCATCGACGCGCCGGAGTTCAATCTGCGGCTCGCGCGCGCGCTGCGCGGCCCCGGCATGCGCACCGTGCAGTACGTCAGTCCCCAGGTGTGGGCGTGGCGGCAGGGGCGGGTGCGCACCATCGGCGCCGCCTGCGACCTGGTGCTGTGTCTGCTGCCGTTCGAGGCGAAGTTCTACGCCCAGCACGGGGTGCCGGCGGTGTTCGTGGGGCATCCGCTGGCGGATCAGATTCCGCTCGCGGTCGATCGCGAGGCCGCGCGGCGC
>VBNP01000018.1 GCA_005877965.1 Gammaproteobacteria bacterium
GCTGGACCTCAAAACCGAGCGGCCGCTCGGGTTGGATCTCGCGGCCCGCAAGGCTCTGCCGCTCGACTTCCCCTGGCGGGCGAATATGCGCGACGGCCACGCGGCGAGGGGACTGCTGCCGACGAACCGTGGAATCCTGATGCTTGCGGTTGCGCCAGTGCTCGACGGCAACGGCGGCGGCCCGGCTCGTGGAATGATGCTCATGGGGCGGCTTCTTTCAGCCTCGGACGTCAGGAGCATCGCCGCCCAGGCGCAGGCCGACCTGACCCTGCTCGCGCCGGGAGCGATCCAGGGGCGCGAGCAGCTCATCGAGAGTGATGCTGTCACACGCGTGTATCGCACCTTCGACGACGTTTACGGCCGGCCGGTGATGACGCTGCGGGTCGACGTGCCGCGCGAGGTCATGCGGCGCGGTCAGGCGGCCGTCACCTATGCCTCCATCTGTCTCGTGGGGGCCGCGGTGGTCGTACTCGTTCTGCTGGTGACCGTCCTGAACCGCCTCATCCTGACGCCGCTGGCGGTCGTCACACGCCACGCGGTGGCGCTCGATGAGGGCAGGGATCTGACGACGCGGCTCGATCTTGGGCGTACCGATGAGATCGGCGTCCTGGCACGGGAGCTGGATCGCATGGTGGCCCGCGTCGCCGAGTCGCGCACCCAGCTCGTCGATCAATCCTTCCAGGCCGGCTTCGCCGAACTGGCCAAGGGTGTGCTGCACAATCTCGGCAACGCCATGACGCCGATCGGCGTGCGGCTGGCGAGCCTGAGGGAGCGGCTGCGGGCTGCGCCCAGCGATGACGCCGAGCAGGCCGTCGCGGAGCTTCAGGCCGGGGCGGCGGACTCGCAACGAGGCGCGGATCTGCAGGAATTCCTGCGCCTGGCCTGCAGGGAGCTCGCGGGTACCGTGCGCGCGGCGCAAGTCGACGTAGAGGTCATGACCCGCCAGGCGAGCGCCATACAGACGGCGCTTGCCGAGCAGCTGCACTCCACACGCAATGAGCACGTGATCGAACCGGTGCGTGTGACCGAGCTCGTGGCGCAGTCGCTGGAGATCGTGCCCGACTCCTGCCGGCAGCGCCTGGTGGTCGACACCGACGACACGCTGCGCAAACTGGGTGTGGTGCGTGTGGCGCGCACCGTGCTGCGCCTGATCCTGCAGAACCTCATCATCAACGCCGCCGAGGCGGTGCGCGATGCGGGCAAGCAAAAGGGCGTACTGCGCGTGAGCGCCGAGCTCACGCGCGAGGCTGACCGCCAGCAGCTGCACCTGCAGTTCAGGGACGACGGCGTGGGCATTGCCGCGCAGAATCTCGAGCGGGTATTTGAAAAGGGATTCTCGACCAAGTCGCCGGAAACCAACCACGGTATCGGTCTGCACTGGTGCGCCAACGCCATCAACGCGCTGGGCGGACGGATCTGGGCGGCGAGCGAGGGTCCCGGGCGCGGCGCATCGATGCATCTGCTGGTGCCCGTGGCCGCTCGTGAAACCGTGTCTGTTGCCGGAGCTGCGTGAGGTCCCCCATGGCTGAACAGAACCGAACGACCATTCGCGTGCTGGTGGTCGATGATGAACCGGGGATCCGGGATGCCTACCGGCAGGTGCTGGCTGAGAGTGACGTCAGTCAGGAGGTCGAGGGTTTTCGCGCGCTGCGCAGCCGACTGTTCAGCAGGAATGCGCCCGAGCGGTCACCCGCAAAAGCGCGCCCGCACAGCACCACCTTCGAGGCGGTGTTCTGCGATCAGGCTCAGGCGGCGGTCGCTGCGGTGAACGAGGCACTGGCGCACAACCAGCCATTCGCCGTGGTGTTCCTCGACATGCGCATGCCGCCGGGCCCGGACGGGGTGTGGGCGGCCGCGCAGATCAGGGAGCTGGATCCGGCGGTCGAGATCGTTATCTGCACGGCCTACTCCGACGCGGATCCCAGTGACATCGGCGGGTTGGTGCCCCCCGAAGACAAGCTCTCGTACCTGCAGAAGCCCTTTCATCCGCATGAAGTGCGGCAAATGACCATTGCCCTGGGCAGCAAGTGGCGCGCCGAGCGACGCATCGTCAAGCTCGCATACTTCGATACGCTGACCGGTCTGCCCAATCGCGAGCAGTCGCATAACCGGCTGGTGCGCGCGCTGCAGGCGGCGAAGGAAAATGATCGCACCCTCGCGGTGCTGTATCTGGATCTCGATAACTTCAAGAGGGTCAACGACACGCTCGGTCACGCGGCGGGGGACGAACTGCTGCGCCGGGTCGCGGACCGGTTGCGCAACTCGCTGCGCGATCGCGCCGATGCAGCGGTTCCCGGGGCGGGCGCCGGGCCGCGGCTGGGCGATATCGCACGCCTGGGTGGCGATGAATTCATGGTGCTGCTGCCGAATATGCGCTGTGCCGCCGACGCGGGCGGCGTGGCGGAGCGGCTGATCGAGGCGCTGCGCGAGCCGGTGCAGCTCGCCGCGAATTCCCTGGTGGTGACTCCGAGCGTGGGGATCGCCGTCTATCCTCAGGACGGCGCCGATGCGGTGACCCTGCTGCGTCACGCCGATCTGGCGATGTATGTCGCCAAACGGCGCACTCCCGGTACCTACGCCTACTACGACGCATCCATGAACGCGATAGCGCTGCACCGTTTCACCATCGAAGACCGGTTGCGCGGCGCCCTCGCCCGCAACGAGTTCTCGCTCCTGTACCAGCCACAATTCGACGTGCGCACCGCGAGCGTTTCCGGGATGGAGGTGCTGCTGTGCTGGACGAGTGCCGAGCTCGGCGTCGTGAGCAGCGCGGAATTCCTCCCGGTCGCGGAGGAGACCGGGCTGATACAGTCCATCGGCGCCTGGGTGCTGCGCACCGCCTGCCTGCAGGCCAAGACCTGGCGTGCCGAGGGCCTGCCGGTGCAGCGCATTGCGGTCAACGTCTCGGGGCGTCAGTTTGCGCTCGCCGACTATCCGGCCCAGGTGGCGGCGATTCTGCAGGAGACCGGGCTCGATCCGGGCATGCTGGAGCTGGAGATCAGCGAGTCGGTGGTGATGGCCGATGAGCCGTGGGCCGAAAGGACCATCAACCAGCTGAAACAGCTCGGCATCTCCCTCGCCATCGACGATTTTGGCACCGGCTACTCGCGCTTCGGCCGGCTGCGCAACCTCGCGGTCGATCGGCTCAAGATAGGTCGCTCGTTCGTAACCAGCATCACCGAGGGCGGCGACGATCGCGCGATCGCCTCGGCCATCATCGCCATGTCGCGCTCGCTGCGCATCAATGTCATCGCCGAGGGCGTGGAGAATTTCCCGCAGTTGGCCTTCCTGCAGGAGCAGGACTGCCAGGATGCGCAGGGATTTCTGCTCAGCGGGCCGTTGCAGGCCGAGGAAGCGCGCGCGCTGCTCAAGCGCTCGGGCGAGCTCGGCGAGGGCTCGCGCTCGCAGCGCTTCAAGGCGCTCATCGGCTGACGCGACCGGTCAGCGCGCCCCGCCCCGGACAATTCGGCTTACAATCCTCCTGCAGGCACGCACGGCTGCGACTGCGGGGAGGTTATGCGGACCGCGCTCGCCGATTTCATCAGGGACACCCCTGAGGGGCGCGAGGCGCAGGCGATCCTGCGCGCCTGCGTGCACTGCGGTTTCTGTCTCCCGGCCTGTCCCACCTACCAGTTGCTCGGCGACGAGCTCGACAGCCCGCGCGGCCGCATCTACCTGATGAAGCAGCTGCTGGAAGGTGCACCGGTCAGCGCGCGCACCCAGCTGCATCTGGACCGCTGTCTGACCTGTCGCGCCTGCGAGAGCGCCTGTCCGTCCGGAGTGCAGTACGGACGGCTGCTGGACATCGGGCGCGCGCTCACCGAAGAGCGCGTGACCCGCACCCCCGCCGCGCTCTTGAAGCGCTACCTGCTGCGCAAGCTGGTGCCGCACACTGACCGGGTGCGCGCGCTGTTGCGTGTGGCGCGCATCGCGCGGCCGCTGTTGCCGCGACAGCTGGCGGCGCCGGTATCCGCAGCGCGCGCGGCGGACTCGCGCCGCGAGCCCTGGCCCACGGCAGCTCGCGCGCGGCGGGTGTTGTTGCTGCCGGGGTGCGTGCAGCCCGCTGTGCGGCCTGCCATCGACGCGGCCGCCGCGCGGGTGCTGGATCGTGTGGGGATCTCGACCCTTGCGGTCGACGGCACCGGCTGCTGCGGCGCGCTCGCCCATCATCTCTCCGCCCACCGGGAGACGCTGCATCAGGTGCGGCGCAACGTGGACGCGCTGTGGCCGCACATCGAGGCGGGGGCCGAGGCGGTGGTGGTCACCGCCAGCGCCTGCGCTTCGATGCTGAGCGAGTACGGACGCCTGCTGCGGGATGATCCGGACTACGCCGCGCGGGCGGCGCGCGTCGCTGCACTGGCCCGGGACATCGCTCAAGTGGCGGCGGCCGAGAGTGAAGGACTCGCCGCGGCGCTGCGGCGCGCCGCGCACCGGCAGGCGCCGGGCATGGCGCGGGTCGCCTTCCATGCGCCGTGCACTCTGCAACACGCCCTGCAGGTCAGCGGCACGGTCGAGTCGCTGCTGACGGCCGCGGGATTCGCCCTCACCCCGGTTGCCGACCGTCACCAATGCTGCGGTTCGGCGGGAACCTATTCCATCCTGCAGCCGCAGCTGTCGGCACGGCTGCTGCGCCTGAAGGTCGCGGCTCTGGAGAGCGGCACGCCCGACCTCATTGCCACCGCCAACATCGGCTGCCTCATGCATATCGGCGGCGGCACCTCGGTGCCGGTGTGTCACTGGGTCGAACTGCTCGCGCAGAGACTAGATGGCTGACCAGTGGGGCGAGCGCATGCCGCGCTCGGTGAGCCTGTTGCAGACCGTCGCCGTGTCGGTAGGCGTCGCCATCGGCAGCGGAATCTTCCGCGTTCCGGCCACGGTCGCCGCGCAGCTGCACGCGCCCGGCCCGATCATCGCCTGCTGGGTGCTGGGCGGCATCATCGCGCTGTGCGGAGCCCTCACGGTCGCGGAACTGGCGGGGGCGCTGCCGCGCTCCGGGGGCATCTTCGCCTGGCTGCTGGAGAGTTACGGTCCGCTGCCGGCGTTCCTGTTCGGCTGGACCGAGCTCATCGTGATCCGCGCCGCGGCGCTGGGCGCCATCGCGACCATTTTCGCGGAGTACCTCGGATACTTCGTGCCGCTGAGCGCCGCGCAGGTCCGCTACACGGCGGCGCTGGCCATCGTGCTCATCGGTGCGATCAACTACATCGGCGTGCAGCGCGCGGCCGCGGTGCTGAGCGCGACCACCGCGCTCAAGTACGCCGTGCTCGCGGCGCTCGGGCTGCTCGCGTTCACGGCCACGGGCGGGAGCGGTGCGCATTTCAGCCCCGCGTGGCCCGCGGGTGTGCCCGCCTCGCTCCTCGCGAGCGCGCTGATCCCGGTGCTGTGGACCTACGACGGCTGGGCCGACCCGGCCACCATGGCCGGGGAGATCAGCGACCCGCAGCGCAATCTGCCACTTGCCCTGATCGCCGGCGCGCTGTGCGTCATGCTGGTCTACCTCGTGGTCAACATCGGCTTCATGTATGCGCTCGCGCCGGCGCAGATGGCCGGCTCGCAACTCATTGCCTCCAGCGTGGCGGCGCGCATCCCGCTGCTCGGCGGCGCGGGAGCGGCGGTGGTCGCCGCCGCGGTGGTGGTGTCCGCCTTCAGCGGCCTGAACGCCTCCATGATGACCGGATCGCGCGTGTTCTTCGCCATGGCCGATCGCGGTCTGTTCTTTCGCGCCGCGGCGCGCGTTTCCCCGCGTTTCAGCAGCCCGTCGGTCGCCATCTGGCTGGCCACCGCGCTCGGTGTCGCTTACGTGCTCGAGAATGACTTCGCGCAGCTGGCCGACAAGTTCATCCTGGGCATCTGGCCCTTCTACGCACTCGCGGTGGCGGGCGTATTCGTGTTGCGCCGCCGGCGTCCCGAGCTGCCGCGACCGTATCGGGTGTGGGGTTATCCGCTGGTGCCGGCGGTGTTCCTGCTCGCTTCGGGCCTGATGGTGCTCAACGCGCTGTTCACCGATCCGCGCAACACCGGTGTTACCCTGCTCATCATTCTGGCGGGGGCGCCGGTGTACTGGCTGCGCGCGAGGCTCGCGCGCGGGCGCTAATTCTTCAGCCGTTCGTGGCCGCACCGCGCGCGGGACGGTGTACCCAAGCACAATATATCGACTTGAGGAGGCGCGGGCGGTGGCTAACGGCACGACGACAATCCACGACGGGCGCGGGCCGCACCGGGGGCGTACGGCGTGAACCGGCGCGCGGTGGGGGTCACGGCCGCATGCGCGCTGGTGCTGGCGGCGGTGGGAGGGTATCTGTGGCGAGCGCGCGGCGCCGACGACCCCAACGCCGCGCTCGCACTGTCGGGCAACGTGGACGTGCACCAGGTGGAGCTTGCCTTGCGCGTGACCGGCAGGATCTCGCAGCTGAACGTGCAGGAGGGCGACAAAGTCAGCGCGGGCGAAACGCTCGGACAACTCGACCGCGTGCCGTTTGCCACCGACGTCGCCGCCGGCAAGGCGGATGTGGCTCAGGCGCAGGCCCAGCTGGACAAGACCGAGCGCGGCTACCGCGTGGAGGAGATCGCCCAGGCGCGCGCTACCGTAGCGCAGCGCGCCGCCGACCTCGACAACGCGCGCGTGACGCTGCAGCGCCAGCAGCAGCTGGTGGCGGGGGGCCTGGTCACTCACCAGCAGATCGACGACGCGCAGGCGCGGGTGCGTCAGAGCGAGGCGCAGCTCGCCGTGGCACGTGATCAGCTCACCCTGGAGTTGCGCGGCTCGCGCATCGAGGACATCGAAACCCAGAAGGCCCTGCTGGCCGCAGCCGAAGCGCGCCTCGAGAAGGCACAGACCGCGCTGTCGGATGCCACGTTGCTCGCGCCGAGCGCCGGCATCATTTCCGTGCGCGCGCGCGAGGTCGGCGCGATCGTCCAGGCCGGACAGACCGTCTACACGCTGACGCTGAACGATCCGGTGTGGATCCGCGCGTACGTGCCGCAGCCGCGCTTGGGGCGCATCAAGCCCGGGATGGCGGTCACCGTGAGCATCGACTCGATGCCGGGCAGACACTACGACGGCACGGTGGGCTTCATCTCGCCGGATGCCGAGTTCACCCCCAAGACCGTGCAGACCGATCAGGTGCGCGACGATCTGGTGTTCCGCATCCGCGTGATCGCCAGCGATCCCGACAATGTGTTCCGGCAGGGCATGCCGGTGACGGTGCGGGTGCCGGCCGCGCAGCGACCGGCGCTGGCGCGCAATCACTGAAGGGGAGGTCCCGGGTGGGCTTCTCAGCAGCGGCAGCCCCCGCGCCGCCGGCGGCGCGGGTGGTCGGATTGGTGAAGACCTTCGGCGCCGCGAACGCGCTCGCCGGGATCAGCGCGGCGCTCCCGGCCGGGGAAATCCTCGGGCTGGTGGGTCCGGACGGGGCGGGCAAGACGACTCTGATCCGCCTCCTCGCGGGCCTGATGGAGCCCACTGCCGGGACGGTCGAGGTGCTCGGTAGCACGCCGCGCGCCGAAGGCGGCACCACCCAGGCGCAGACCGGTTACATGCCGCAGCGCTTCGGGTTGTACGAGGATCTCTCGGTGCTCGACAATCTCAACCTGTACGCCAACCTGCGCGCTCTGGATGCCGCGACGCGCCGGCAGCGCTTCGCGGAGTTGCTGCGCTTCACCGACCTCAGCCCGTTCACGGGGCGCCTCGCCGGCGATCTGTCTGGCGGCATGAAACAGAAGCTCGGACTCGCATGCGCGCTGCTCGGACGCCCGCGCCTGTTGCTGCTGGACGAGCCCGGCGTGGGGGTCGACCCGCTGTCGCGTCGCGAGCTGTGGCGCATGGTGAACGAGCTCCTCGCGGGCGGGGTCACGGTGCTGTGGTCGACCGCCTACCTTGAAGAGGCCGAGCGCTGCGCACACATCTGGTTGCTCGATGGCGGGCGGTTATTGTACGACGGGGCGCCGGCGCGCTTGAGCGAGCGGGTACGCGGGCGCGTGTTCCGGCGCCGCNNNNGCTCGATGCCGTGATTCAGGGTGCGAGCGTGCGGGTGGTGGCGACGCCGGAGGGTGCGGGCGAATTGCGCGCGCAGGGATACGAACCGGTGGCGCCGCGCCTGGAGGACGCGTACGTCGAGCTGCTCGGCGGTGCGCGCAAGGGCGAGAGCCTGCTGGCGCGCGGCTGGGCGACGGGCGCGCACCCGGACACGCGGGCGGCTGCCGGCGGCGGCGACGCGGCGCCGGCCGACGGCGTGCTGGTGCGTGCCGAGGGCCTGACACGCCGATTCGGGGACTTCGTGGCAGCCGACAAGGTCGGTTTTCAGGTGCACGCCGGGGAGATCTACGGCCTGCTCGGACCTAACGGCGCCGGCAAGTCGACCACGTTCCGCATGTTGTGCGGGCTGCTCATGCCCAGCAGCGGCGCAGCCCACGTCGCGGGCGTGAATCTGGCGCGCGCCGCGAGCCGCGCGCGCGCGCGCCTCGGGTACATGGCGCAGAAGTTCTCCCTCTATGGCGATCTGTCGGTTGCGCAGAACCTCGACTATTTCGCCGACATCTACGGATTGAAGCGCGCCGCCAAGCGCGAGCGGGTGCGGGCGATGGTCGAGATGTTCGAGCTCGCGCCGCTCCTGCAGTCGAACGCGGCGCTGCTGCCGCTGGGCTTCAAGCAGCGCCTGGCGCTCGCCTGTGCCACGCTGCACGCCCCACGGGTGCTGTTTCTGGATGAGCCCACCAGCGGCGTCGATCCCCTCATGCGGCGCGAGTTCTGGCACCACATCAACGCGCTCACCGCCAAGGGGGTGGCGGTCGTGGTGACTACGCACTTCATGGAGGAGGCGGAGTATTGCGATCGCATCGGCCTCATCTGGCGCGGCAGGAAGATCGCCGAAGGCACGCCCGATGAGCTCAAGGCGAGCGTGCGCAGCCCGGCGCGTCCCGAGCCGACGCTCGAGGACGCATTCATCGCGCTCATCGAAGGGGAGGCGGCATGAGCGACGCGCTCACGCGGGCGCGCGGCTGGTGGCAGCAACTCGCCGCGATCATGATCAAGGAGGGCAAGCAGGTCACGCGCGACCCATCCAGCTGGATCATCGCGGTGGTGCTGCCGCTCACCTTCCTGTTCCTGTTCGGCTTCGGGATTTCGCTCGACACCACGGTCGTCAGGATCGCCATGGTGCGCGAGGACGGCGGCCGCGACGCGCGCGCCTTTGCCGCTGCGCTCACCAGCTCCAAATGGTTCCGGGTCGTTGCGGCCACCGATCGGCGCTCGGGTAAGCGGCTGCTGCAGGACCAGGGCGTCAAGGCAGTGGTCATCATCCCCGCCGAGTTCGGCCGGCGGCTCAACGCGCAGAACACGACCGCACAGGTGCAGGTGCTGGTCGACGGCGCGGAACCG
>VBNP01000019.1 GCA_005877965.1 Gammaproteobacteria bacterium
TGGATAAGTCAGTCGCTGTCCTGCCATTCGCCGACATGAGCGAGAAGCACGATCAGGAGTACTTCTCCGACGGCCTTGCCGAGGAGTTGATCGACGTCCTGACGAGAATTCCCGATCTGCGCGTCCCCGCGCGTACCTCTTCGTTTTCGTTCAAGGGCAAGGCGAGCACAGTCGGTGAGATCGCGCGTGCTCTGGGGGTCACACACGTGCTCGAGGGCAGCGTGCGCAAGTCAGGGGAGCACCTGCGGATCGCGGCCCAGCTGGTGCGCGCCGATAACGGGTTTCATCTCTGGTCGCAGACCTACGACCGCGAGGTCCGCGACGTTTTCGCCGTGCAGGATGATATCGCCCACGCCGTGGCCGAGCAGCTCAAGATCAGCCTGCTCGGCCACGCCCCGGCAGCGCCGAAACAGACAACCAGTAGCGAGGCGCACAACCTGTACCTGCAGGCACGTTACGTGATGGACCGCGATACGCCGGCGGACCTCGAGCAGGCGGTACTGCTCTTCCAGCAGGCGCTGGTTATTGACCCGAACTACGCGCCCGCCTGGGCGTGGCTCGCCTACTGCCATACGCGACGCGTCAGCCAGGGGCAGGACACGACCGGCGCGGGCTACGAGAAGGTCACGAGCGCCGCCCAGCGCGCCATCGCCCTTGATCCGAATCTCCCCGAGCCCTACGTCACGCTGGCCGTCGCGCACCTGCAATACGATCACAACTGGGCGGCGTCCTCAGAGGCGCTGGCGAAGGTTGCGCAGCTCGATCCCAACAATGCGCTGGCCCATCAGATCGGCGGTCATCTGAGTGCAGCCGTCGGCCGAATAAGCGCTGCCGTAGCTCATTTCCGGCGCGCCGTCGACCTCGATCCGCTGAATCTACTGCACCGCAAGTATCTTGGCAAAGCGCTGCACTACGCGGGCCGGCCGACGGAGTCTCTCGCCGCGTTGCGCCACGCCATGGAACTCAATCCACAGTTCCCCGGCCTGCACTACGAGCAGGGACGCGCGCTGCTGATGCTCAACGAGCCGGAGGCTGCACGCGCCTCGTTCGAGGCCGAGCCTGATCCGTCCTGGAGGAGTTTCGGACTGCCGCTCGGCAACCTCGTCACGCATCATGACAAGGAGGCGCGAGCAGCACTCGCCGCCATCGTGGCGAACTCACAGGGCTCAGAGTTTCAGGTCGCGGAGACCTACGCATTCTTCGGCGACAAAGACCAGGCTTTCTATTGGCTCGAACAAGCGCGCTTGCACGACTCGGGGATCATCTATGTCCGCCGCGACTTCCTGCTCGCGCCGCTGATGAGCGATCCGCGCTACGCCGCGTTGCTGAAGCGCCTCGGCATGCCACCTGTATCGAAGGACGACTGATCCGCGATTCGAGTACGACGAACCGCTGTTGAGGTCACTCCCACTCGATGGTCGCCGGCGGCTTGCCCGAGATGTCGTAGACCACGCGTGAGATGCCCGCCACCTCGTTGACGATGCGCCGCGAGACGTGGTCGAGAAACTCGTACGGCAGGCGCGCCCAGTGCGCGGTCATGAAGTCCACCGTCTCCACCGCGCGCAGCGCGATCACGTAGTCGTAGCGGCGCCCATCGCCCATGACGCCCACCGAGCGCACCGGCAGGAAGACCGCGAAGGCCTGACTGATGCGGTCGTAGAGATCGTGCTTGCGCAGCTCCTCGATGTAGATGGCGTCGGCGCGCCGCAGCAGGTCGGCGTATTCCCTGCGCACCTCGCCGAGGATCCGCACGCCCAGGCCCGGTCCGGGGAAGGGATGCCGATACACCATCTCGCGCGGCAACCCCAGCTCGATGCCGAGCCGGCGCACCTCGTCCTTGAACAGCTCGCGCAACGGCTCCAGCAGCTGCAGCTGCATCCTCTCGGGCAGTCCGCCCACGTTGTGATGCGATTTGATGAGGTGCGCCTTGCCGGTGCGGGCGCCGGCGGATTCGATGACGTCGGGGTAGATGGTCCCCTGTGCGAGGAACTGTACGCCGCGCAGCTGCTGCGCCTGCTCGTCGAACACCTCGACGAAGGTGCGACCGATGATCTTGCGCTTGGCTTCCGGGTCGGTCACGCCGGCGAGAGCCGTGAGGAAGCGCGCCTGCGCGTCGACGCGGATGACGCGCACGCCGAGGTGCTGCGCGAAGGTGCTCATCGCCTGTTCGCCTTCGCCCAGGCGCAGCAGGCCGTGGTCGACGAACACGCACACCAGCTGATCGCCGACGGCGCGCTGCAGCAGGGCGGCGACCACGGATGAGTCGACTCCGCCAGAGAGTCCCAGCAGGACCGTGCCCCTGCCGACCTGGGCGCGCACCCGGGCGATCGCATCCTCGATGATGTTGCCGACGCTCCACAGCGCATCCGTGCCGCAGATCTCGCGGACGAACCGCTCCAGCAGCCGCGCGCCCTGCGGGGTGTGAGTCACCTCGGGATGGAACTGCACGCCATGGAAGCGGCGGCGCTCGTCGCTCATGGCGGCGTACGCAATGGTGCTGGTGGCCGCGGTCGCCACGAACCCCTGCGGCAGCGCGTCCACGCGGTCGCCGTGACTCATCCACACATCGAGCACCGCCGCCCCGGCCGGGTTGCGGCGGTCCTGGAGGTGATCGAGCAGGCGCGAGGCGCCCGTCACCGTCACTTCCGCATAGCCGAACTCGCGTTCGGCCCCCGGCGTCACCCGCCCGCCCAGCTGCTGCGCCATGGTCTGCATGCCGTAGCAGATCCCCAGCACCGGCACGCCCAGCTCGTACACCGCGGGCGGCGCCCGGGGCGGGTTGGCATCGGTCACCGATTCCGGACCGCCGGAGAGGATCACGCCGCGCGCGCGGAAGGCGCGCACCTCGGCGTCGCTCACATCCCAGGGGTGGATCTCGCAGTACACGCCCAGCTCGCGCACGCGGCGGGCGATGAGCTGGGTGTATTGCGCACCGAAGTCGAGGATGAGGATGCGGTGCGCGTGGATGTCGGGGTGTGCGCCGCTGCCGGCGGTGGTGCTGCCCGCGTGCGTCGCCTCGCCGGCGGCCGTGGCCGCCGGGGCGTGAGGACTGCCGGCAGGTCGGGGAGCGCTCGCCATGGGAGGGGCTCAGGAGGCCCGGTAGTTGGGGGCTTCCTTGGTGATGCTGACGTCGTGCACGTGGCTCTCGCGGATGCCGGCGGTGGTGATACGTACGAACACCGGGCGCGTGCGCATATCGGTGATGTTGCGGCTGCCGGTGTAGCCCATGGCCGCCCGCAGACCGCCCGCCAGCTGGCGCAGGATGGTGACGACGCTCCCCTTGTAGGGAACGCGGCCCTCGACGCCTTCCGGCACCAGCTTCTCGAGCTCGCTGGCCGCGTCCTGGAAATAACGATCCGCCGAGCCGTGGCGCTCGCCCATCGCGCCGAGCGAGCCCATGCCGCGATAGGACTTGTAGGAAGCGCCCTGGTACAGCTCGACTTCGCCGGGGGATTCCTCGGTGCCGGCGAACAGGCCGCCGATCATGACCGCGTGCGCGCCCGCCGCGATCGCCTTGGCGATGTCCCCGGAGAAGCGGATGCCGCCGTCGGAGATGACCGGCACGTCCGCGTCGCGCAGCGCCTGCGCGACCGCGGCAACCGCGGAGATCTGCGGCACGCCGACGCCCGCGACGATGCGCGTGGTGCAGATGGAGCCCGGCCCGATGCCGACCTTGACGGCGTCCGCGCCGGCATCGATGAGTGCGCGCGCCGCCTCGGCGGTCGCGATGTTGCCGGCGATCACCTGGCTGTCCGCCCACTTCGCCTTGATGCGCTTCACGGTGTCGAGCACGCCGCGGGAATGCCCGTGCGCGGTATCCACCACCACCAGGTCGACACCCGCTTCGGCGAGAGCCGCGACCCGATCGAGGGTGTCAGGCGTAGTGCCGACCGCCGCTCCGACGCGCAGGCGCCCGCCGTCGTCCTTGCAGGCGCGCGGAAACTCGTTGGCCTTCTGGAAGTCCTTCACGGTGATCATGCCCACCAGCTCGTGGTCGCCGTTCACCACCAGGAGTTTTTCGATGCGGTGCTTGTGCAGCAGCGCCAGCACCTGGTCCTTGGGTGCGTCCTCGCGCACCGTGACCAGGCGTTCCTTGGGCGTCATGACCGAGGAGACGGGAGCCTCGAACCTGTCCTCGAAGCGCAGATCGCGATGCGTGACGATCCCGACCGCTTTCCTGCCGACCACGACCGGCACGCCGGAGATGCCGCGCGAGCGCGTCAGGTCCAGCACCTCGCGAATCGTCATGGTGGGGGAGACGGTGATCGGGTCCTTGATGACGCCGCTCTCGAACTTCTTCACCCGGCCGACCTCGCGCGCCTGGGCCTCGATGCTCATGCTCTTGTGGATGATGCCGACGCCGCCTTCCTGGGCGAGGGTGATGGCGAGGCGGGCTTCGGTGACGGTGTCCATGGCCGCCGACATGAGCGGCACATTCAGGCGGATACGGCGCGTGACGCGGGTGGAGAGATCGACCTCGCGTGGCAGAATTTCCGAGTAGGCCGGAACCAGCAGGACGTCGTCGAAGGTGAGAGCTTCTTCGAGAAGGCGCATGCGCAATTATATGCGCCCGGCCCGTGCCGGTAAACCTCGTGCTAAGGTACTTTATGCCCATAAATCCCGACGATCGCGCCCGGGCCGCGCCCGCCCGGGACGTCTACAGCGTCAGCCGTGTGAACCGCGAGGTGCGCGCGCTGCTCGAGCGCGGGCTCGGTGTGCTGTGGGTGGAGGGGGAGTTGTCGAACTTCTCACAACCGGCCTCCGGTCACTGGTACTTCTCGCTCAAGGACCGGGACGCGCAGCTGCGCTGCGCCATGTTCCGGATGCAGAACTCACTCGTCGGCTTCACGCCCCGCGCCGGCACGCAGGTGCTGGTCCGCGGGCGCATCAGCGTCTACGAGGCGCGGGGCGAGTACCAGCTCGTCGTCGAGCACCTGGAGGAGGCGGGCGTCGGCGCGCTCAAGCGCGAGTTCGAGCGCCTGAAGGCGAAGCTCGCAGCCGAGGGTCTGTTTGCCCTCGAGTGCAAACGAAGTCTGCCGCGGTTTCCGCAGCGTATCGGCGTGATCACCTCGCCATCGGGGGCCGCGCTGCGCGACATCCTGCATGTCCTCGCGCGCCGTTTCCCGCCCGCGAGGGTCCTCATCTATCCGACACCGGTGCAGGGGGCGGCCGCCGTGCCGGCGCTGGTCGCGGCGCTTGAGAGCGCCTCGGCGCGCGCTGAGTGCGAGGTGCTGATCCTCGCCCGCGGCGGCGGCTCGCTCGAGGACCTGTGGGCGTTCAATGACGAGCGGGTCGCGCGCGCCATACGCGCGTGCCGCCTGCCCGTGGTCTCGGGAGTCGGGCACGAGATCGACTTCACCATCGCGGACCTCGCGGCCGATGCGCGCGCCCCCACCCCCTCGGCTGCCGCGGAGCTGGTGGTGCCGGAGAGCCGCGCGTGCCTCGAGCTCCTGGCGCGCAGCGCGCAACGCCTCACCGCGGGTATGCGCCGCGAACTGCGCGTCAATGGCGCGCGCTTCCAGAACACCGAGCGGCGCCTGAAGCTGGCGCATCCGGGGGTACGGCTGCACCAGCAGATGCAGCGACTCGATGAGCTCGCGCAGCGCCTCGGCGCGGCGGCGCATGCCGGCCTGCACCGCCATCAGATGCGTCTCGCGCACAGCATCACGCGTCTGGTGCGCCGCTCGCCGGACCAGGCGGTGCGCGAATATCGCATGCGGCACCAGGGGGCCGGGGCGCGGCTCGAGCACGCCGCAAGGCAATGCCTGTCGCGCGCGCAGCACCGCCTGGCTCTGGCGCAGCGCGCACTGAACGCCGTCAGCCCGCTCGCGACGCTCACGCGCGGCTTCGCCATCGTGACGCGCGCCGCGGGCGGTACGCTCCTCACCGACGCCGCCGCGGTCGCGGCCGGGGAGGAGATCGAGGCGCGTCTCGCCCGCGGCACCCTCAAGGCCCGCGTCATCGCTCGCAATCAGGAAGGCTAGCGTGCCAGTGGGCGGCACACGGTGGGCGCAGGGCGCGCGGCGTGCGCCCCCGGGGATCGCACGCCGGCTCGCACCGCTGCTGCTGTCGGGCGCGCTCGCCCCGAGTCTGGCGGCGCTGGCGGACCTGCCCGCCGCGGCGGACTCGCCCGCGGCAGCGCCCCTGCCGCAACAGGAGCGGGTCCCGGGCGGCGTCGCGCTCGTGACCCTCGAGGCCCCCGCCGCGAGCGCGCCCCGGGCGAGCTTCGGCGAGCAGCGGGTGCTGGTGCTGCAGGTGCAGGGCAAATGGCTCGCCGTGGTGGGCATCCCTCTGTCACAGGCTCCCGGCCACGCGGAGCTGCGGGTGCATGAGGGCACATCGGCCGATACCACGGCAGGCTTCGAGATCGCCGACAAGCAGTACAGTGTGCAGCGCCTCACGGTCGCACCGCGTCAGGTCGATCTGTCGGCGAAGGATCTGGCGCGGGTCGAGCGCGAGCGGCCGCGCATTCTGCGGGCCATCGGCACGTTCTCGGAAAGTGCGCCGGCGACTCTCAGGCTCCTGCAACCGGTGCCCGGCATCCGCTCGAGCTCTTATGGCTCACGCCGGATCTTCAACGACGAGCCGCGCAGACCGCACGCCGGCATGGACATCGCCGCGGCGGCCGGGACGCCGGTCATGGCCACAGCGGACGGCCGCGTGCTCGACACGGGGCGTTATTTCTTCAACGGCAACACGGTGTTCCTCGATCACGGCGGGGGCCTCATCTCCATGTACTGTCACCTGAGCCGCATCGCGGTGAAGCCGGGCGAGTGGGTGAAAGCGGGCGCCATCATCGGCAAGGTGGGATCCACGGGGCGCGCGACCGGGCCGCATCTGCACTTCGGGGTGGCGCTGAATGCCACGTTCGTCGATCCGGCGCTGTTCATGGCGCCGCCCGAGCCGCCCGCGGATGCATCACGTGACGGGTCTGGCTGAGGGCGCTCGCGACGGCGCTTTCATGCGCATCGCGCTCGGGCACGCGGCCGCGGCCGGCGAGGCGGGCGAGGTGCCGGTGGGCGCCGTGCTGGTGCGCGGCGAGGACATCATCGCCGCCGGCGCCAACCGCCCGATCGCGAGCCACGACCCGACCGCGCACGCGGAGATCCAGGCGCTGCGCGCCGGGGGTGAGGCGCTGGGGAGCTACCGGCTCACCGACACCACGCTGTACGTGACGCTCGAGCCGTGCGTCATGTGCGCCGGCGCGATCGTGCACGCGCGCGTTCGCCGGCTGGTGTTCGGCGCGTGGGATGCGCGCGCCGGCGCGGCCGGCAGCATCACCAACGTGTTCATGCTGCCGGGACTGAACCATCGGGTCGATGTCTTCGGCGGGGTGCTCATGGACGAGTGCGCGCGGCTGCTGCAGCAGTTTTTCGTGCCACGGCGCGAGTGACTCGAGCCGCGCCGACGCCGCGCCCGCGGCGCACGCCGCGGCGCGCGTGTGCGCCAAGCCTCAGGCTCCGGGAATCGCGTGGCTGACTGTCTCTGGAGCCGGCCCGCCCCGGGGAGCGGGCGCGTGGGTGGCCGTCGCGCTCCGGGACCCCGCCTCGCCCGGCTGCCATTCCAGCAGCCTGAGATAGCGCTGGATGCGATCGACGTACTGCACCGGTTCCCAGCCGCGCGCGTAACCGCGCCGGGCGCGCGCGTACCAGCGCTCCTGCGCGAGCAGCGGCAGCCGCTCACGCACCTGCGTCCACGAGTCGGGGTTCTTGCCGAATGCCTGGGCGAGGATGCGCGCGTCCTCCAGGTGCCCGAAGCCCACGTTGTAGGCGGCAACCGTGAGCCAGGTGCGGTCGGGCTCCGGAACGCGCTCCGGGATCATGGCGCGCACTCGGGCGAGATAGCGCGCGCCCGCGAAGATGCTCTGCTGGGGGTTGCTGCGATCCTTGATGCCCATGGCGTGTGCCGTGTCGGCGGTGAGCATCATCACCCCGATGGCGCCGTCGCCGGATTCGGCGCGCGCATCCCATTTCGACTCCTGATAACCGATCGCCGCCAGCAGGCGCCAGTCGGTCCCGGACCGCGCGGCCGCCTGCTCGAACCAGGAACGATAAGCGGGCAGCCGGTCGCCGAGGTGGGTCTGAAACTCGCGCGATTCCTCGTAGGCAAAGCGGCGCGTGTCGCCGGAGGACTGCTGCACGAGCCGCGCCAGGGCGCCCGAGGCCTCCAGGTCGTGGAAGAAGATGTTGACGCTCGCCAGCAGGTCCGGCGCGCCGTGCCGTACCAGCCATTGGACCGGCCGCGCCTCCGGCAGCGCAAAGCCCACCCGCACGTTCGGGTACAGATGATGGGCAAAGGAGAATTCACGCGCGTCGCTGATGGCGTAGTCCGCGCCGCCGGCGTCGACGTCCTCCACCGGGTCGGCCGAGCTCGGCGCGGTTTCCACCCACTGCAGGGTGGGGGCGACGGTGCTCTTCAGGCGCTGCAGGATGCGCTCCTGCGGACTGCCGGCGCGCACCGCGAGTTTCGCAGCTTCCAGCTGCAGCGTGTCCCGCGGCTGCACCCGGCTGCGGTGGTAGACGACCAGCTGCGGGATGCGCGCGTAGGGTTGCGCCGCGTCAGCGACGCGGCTCCAGTCGGGCGTGTCGGTGAGCGAGGCCGCGGCGATATCGGCGCGGCCGGCGACGAGCTCCGCCTGCATCGCTTCCTCGTTGTCGAGCGCATACATGGTGAGTGTCACGCCCAGGCGCGCCGCATAGCCACGCGCCAGATCGAACTCCAGCCCTTCGCTCCCCTGCGCGCCGAGGTAGTAACAGGTCGGCAGATTCAGCGTGACGACGCGCAGCTCGCCGCGCGCGCGGATTGCATCGAGGGTGACGGTCGCAATCCTGGCGCAGCCCGCGAGTGAGCCAAGCAGGGCGACGACGGCGGTGAGCGTGAACGCGCGCACGAACCCTCCCCTGGCCACGCGGGCTTTCCGCTAGAATACCAGCCCCGCAACACCCGTGCGGAGCCGGAGAGGTACCGAAGCGGTCATAACGGCGCCGACTCGAAATCGGATGGTCGGGTAAAACCGGCACGTGGGTTCGAATCCCACCCTCTCCGCCATTCGGCTCGACACCACACGACTTGTGCGCGCCGGAAGAGCGCGCGTATTGCACGGCGTGCGCGGCAAGAGGGTGGGAGACGACCGCAGTCCTGCGGTCGGTCCCGAGCGCAAGCGAGGGATGAGCGGCCGTCCGGCCGCGAACAATCCCACCCTCTCCGCCATTCGGTCATACACAGCTGCATGCGAAAGTAGGGGTACCGGACTCCGCTCACGGT
>VBNP01000020.1 GCA_005877965.1 Gammaproteobacteria bacterium
CCGCTGCGCGAAGATCAGCAGCGCCGCGAGCGTGTTGTATTCGAAGAAGGTGAGCGTGGTCGCGCCGCGGGCCGCCTCAATGCGCTCGAACGCGGCGATGAGCTGCTGATCGCCGACCTCCTCGCCGTTCACGCGGATGCGCTCGTTGTAGCGGATCAGGTGCGGCGAGGTGAACATGCCGGTCGAGGCCCCGAGCGCGCCGAGCAGCGCCGCGAGATGCGCCACGGTGGAGCCCTTGCCGTTGGTGCCGCCCACGGTGATGACCGGGAATGCCGGCGCGGCGATCCGCAAGGCGCGCGCGACGGCGGCGACGCGCGTGAGCTCCAGGTCGATGCTCTTGGGATGCACCGACTCCTGCAGCGCGAGCCACTCGGCGAGCGTACGCATCGGCCTGCGGGCCCTCGGAGCGGCGCGCGCGCGTCAGGCAGCGGCGGCCGGCAGCTTCAGCAGCAGCCGCAGGAGCGCTGCGATCCGGTCGCGCATCTCGCGGCGGTCGACGATCATGTCGATCGCCCCGTGCTCGAGCAGGAATTCGCTGCGCTGGAAGCCCTCCGGCAGCGTCTCGCGCACGGTCTGCTGGATGACCCGGGGCCCGGCGAAGCCGATCAGCGCGCGCGGCTCGGCGAGGTTCAGGTCGCCGAGCAGCGCGAGACTCGCCGACACGCCGCCGGTGGTCGGATCGGTCAGCACCGAAATGAACGGCAGGTGCGCCTGCGCCAGGCGTGACAGCGCCGCGGCGGTCTTCGCCATCTGGAAAAGCGAATACAGCGCCTCCTGCATGCGCGCCCCGCCGCTGGCGGAGAAGCACACGAACGGCCGCCGCTCCTGGATGCAGTAATCCACGCCCCGAACCCATCGAACCGCCGAGAAACTGGAATTCGAATGCGCAGGCCACGACCGGCAGCGCGTGCAGCGTGCCGGCCAGCACCACCAGGGCATCACTCTCGCCGGTCGCCTTCTGCGCCTGGGCGAGCCGCTCGCGGTAGCGCTTGCTGTCGCGGAACTTGAGCGGATCCTCCGGCGAGATGGCGGCGCCGATCTCCGCGGTCGTGCCCGGGTCGAGAAAGCGCTCCAGCCGCTCGCGCGCTCCCATGCGCATGTGATGGCTGCACTTGGGACAGACATACAGGTTGCGCTCCAGCTCGGCGCGGTACAGGACCGCATCGCACGCCGGGCACTTGATCCACAGGCCCTCCGGGACCGAGCGCGTGCGCCGCTCGGTCTTGATGCGGGAGGGCATGATCTTATCGAACCAGGTCATGGGCAGACCCGCACGCGCAGTGAGATCAAGGTCCGCGATCATAGCCGATCGGGCGGGAGCACCTCGGACCGGGGCGCCGCCGGCAGGGCGAACGCGGCCGGATAGCGTACCGACAGCAGATACAGCCCCGCGGCCGGGGCGGTGGCGGCATTGCGGGTGCGATCGCGCCCCTCGAGCACTTCGCGCGCCCAGGACGGCGGCGCGTCGGCCTTGCCGATGGCAATCAGCAGGCCCGCGATGTTGCGCATCATGTGGTGCAGGAAGGCGTTGGCAGTCGCCTCGATGACCACCCAGTCCCCGCGCCGCTGCACGCTCAGGCGCTCCATGCGCCGCATGGGCGATTTGGCCTGGCATTGCGAGGAGCGGAAGGCGCTGAAGTCATGCTCGCCGTGCAGGGCGTGCGCGGCCTGCGCCATGCGCTCGTGATCCAGCGGCCGATGGATCCAGGTGGCACGGTGCGCGAGCAGTGCCGAGCGGGCCAGGCGGTTCAGAATCAGGTAGCGGTAGGTGCGCGCCTCGGCACAGTAGCGCGCGTGGAAGTGCGCCGGCACCGGCGCGGCCCAGGACACACTCACGTCCGCCGGCAGTTCGCTGTTGGCGCCGAGCACCCAGCCGCGCGCGCTGCGTGTCGCGCGCGTGTCGAAGTGCGCAACCTGCCCGTGCGCGTGCACCCCGGCGTCGGTGCGCCCGGCGCACACCAGAGTGACCGGCTCCGCCGCGACGCTGCTCAGCGCTCTTTCGGTGATGGGCTGCAGGGTCGGCAGGCGCTCCTGCGTCTGCCAGCCTGCGTAGGCGGAGCCGTCGTACTCGATCCCGACGGCAATCCGGCTCACGCGCAACTAGCCCGGGAGCGACTCCATCAGACGCTGCGCTTCCTGTCTCTGCGCCGCCGAGCCCTCGGCGAGCACTTCCTCGAGAATGTTGCGCGCACCGTCCGGATCGCCCATGTCCATGTAGGCACGAGCCAGATCGAGTTTGGTGCCGACTTCGCTCATGGTCACGGGCTCAAGGTCCGGCAGCGCCAGGTCTTCCGAGGACAGCCGCTGCGTCGCCGCGAACGCGGTGTCCGGCACCGTCGAGGCGCCTACGTCGAGGTCCAGGGTTCCGCCGTTGGCGGCGTGCATGCCGGTGGCGGCGCCGACGTCCAGATCCACGTCATCGCCGTGCACCGCCGGGTGCGTGCCGCTCGAATCCCCCAGGTCGACATCCACTTCCTGCGCGCCGAGTGCCGCGAGCCGCGAGGTCGGCGAGCTTTCCGGCACGGCCAGGCCGCCGGTGCGCGTCAGCGCCGCCTCAAGTTCGTCCTCGTCGAACTGCCAGGCACCGCTCGAGGGGCGGGTCTCGGGCCTGCCGCGCTGCTGCGCGTCCTCCATGACCCGGCGCGAGCGATCGTCGAGGCCCGCGACCAGAGTCGGGGCATCCGGGCCGGATGCCGCCGCGAGGCCCGGCTGGTCCACCGTGTCGACCGCTCCCACGTCCAGGCCCAGATCATCGATCGCCAGCTCCGCGGTCTGGTCGCTCCCGCCTTGCCTGAGCGCCGTCTCGACTTTCTGCCGTATGGTGGGCAGCTCCTGGGTGGCGGCGATAGGCTGCTCCACCGTCGGACCCTCGACCTCCCCGGTGGCGAGGTCGCGGTCGTGGCGCATGCGGGCCGTCATCTGGCGCGTCGTGCCGGTGGTGTTGAGGAACGCGTTCTCGAGCAAGGCGTTATTGTCGGTGACGTTGGTCGGCGACTCCGCCGTGCCGTACTCGCCCGCGGCAGCGCCGATGTCCAGATCCAGTTCCTGGGTCGCAGCGCCCCCGCCCGGCTCGCCCTCCAGGTCGAAGTCCACGCGGCTCTGTCCGCCTCCCAGGTCGAGATCCACGCCGCCGGCGGTCGCTCCGCTCACCGCGCCGGCACCCGAGAACAGTGGATCCTCGGGCGCGAGCTGCTTGCCCATGATGAGGATCTTCTCCCACTCCCCGGGCGCGGCCTCGGTGCGGGTGTCCGCCAGCTCGCGCGCCGCCTGCAGGAACTGGTCCTTGTTGCCCCACACGAAAAATACTTCGAGGAGCTTCAGTCTCAGATCGCGGCGCGCGGGTTCGCGGGCGATGGCGATGCGGATCAGATCCGCGGCCTGGTCGTACAGGCCATACGCCATGTGGAAGTCAGCCTCGGCGAGCGGGTCGCCCTGATCGAGGTTGATGGCCGTCTCGCTGCTGATCGTGTCATCGCCCGTCACATGCCTCGCTGCGGGCGCAGCTTGCGCCGCGCCGGCCGGGAAGCGGGGCCGCTCGTGCGTCCCCGTCTCCTCCACGAGGAAAGCGGGCTCGGCGCTCGCCCCCGCCTGCAGGGGCGCCTGCGCGGACGCAAAGCCGCGGCCGGGCGCGAAGGCCTCCGAGGCCGAGCGCGCCACCGCCAGGCGGCCGAGAGAGTCATCGAACTGTGCCGCGCGGCGTGAACGTACGATCCTCGAGGCCGCAACCCCCACCAGCACCAGCAGCAGCAGCGCGATCGCCCACCAGTAGCCCATGAGGGTGTCCAGCAGCGAGCCACCGGCGGCAGGGGAAGCCGGCAGCGGCGCGGGCTTCGCGGTCAGCGCCGGTGGTGGTTCGGCCGCCGGCTCGGGCGGCTTCTCTTCGGCCACCGCCGGGGGCGGAGCCGCCTGAGGGGCCGGAGCCTGCTCGGCAGGGGCCTGCGCCGCGGGGGCTTGCACGGGCGCGGGCGGAGCTGTCTCGGGGGCCCGCGCCGGCGGGGCGGCGGGCGGGGCCTGCTTGGCCGCGAGTTGCTCCTGCAGACGCCCCAGATCCGCATTCTTCAGCTCCAGCAGCCGTTTGGATTCAGCGAGCTGCCCCTCCAGATCGTGCACGCGGCCCTGGAGCTGGCCGACTTCAGCGCTCGGCGCCGCTCCGGGTGTGGCGCCCACTGAAGGCGCCTCCGAGGGCGTCACCAGCTTCAGCCGTCCAGGTCGCTCGCCCGAGGGCGCAGCCGGGACGCCGGCGGCGGAGCGCCACGCAGCGTACTGGCGGCGAATCTCCGCCGCCGCAGCGCTCGGGGACACGGCGCTCGCCTGAGCGGCCTCCGGAATGCGCAGGACCGCGCCGGAGTGCAGCACGTTCATGTTCTTTTCGAAGGCGCGCGGGTTCGCCTGGTAGATGGCCACCATCCAGCTGTGGGTGCGCGGCGATTTCATGTCATCGCCGGCCGTGCTGCTGGCGATTCCCGACAGCGTCTCGCCACGCTGGACCACGTGCAGCGAGTCAGCGCCCGGGTCCGTGCTCGCGGCGCTCGCGCCGCGTGCCGGGGGTGTCGTGCCCGCCGCGCTCGATTCGGGCGCCGGCTTCGGCGCCGCGGGCGGCGGCGCCGCGGGCGGCGGGTCGGCACTGCGTGCGATTGCCCCTTCGCGCACGCCCGAGCCGGTCGCGGGTGCGCTCACCGGTGCGCTCGCCACGGCCGAACCGCCGGGCGTGTACACGGGCGGATCCAGCAACATGGTGTATTCGCGTACCAGGTGGCCGCGCGCCCAGTTCACTTCCAGCAGCAGCGTAATAAAGGGCTCGGAAATCGCCTCCGTGGACTTGAGCTTGAGCATCTGCCGGCCGTCCGGCGTGCGCACCGCGCGCACCTGCACGCCGGCGAGGTAGGCGGGCCAGTCGAGGCCGTAGCGGGCGAAAGTCTCCCGCGAGGCAAGCTGTGCCTGTAACGTATTGATTTCATCGGGCGCGACATCGACGAGTTCGACTTCCGCCTCGAGCGGCGCATTGAGCGGCGAGAGGAGACGGATGTCTCCGAGACCCAAGGCAAGCGCCGCCGACGGCAAGGCCAGCAGCAATGCCAGCGCCCGGCATGAGCGTTTGGCGACCATCAGGGCACCCCGAAAGACATTATTGGACCGAATGTCCTATGAAAACAATAAGATGGGGCATCGGATGCGAGCCCCCCGTGAATCCCGCGGCAATATAACTTAAATAGGGCGTTGCGCCAAAGCCTCTGCGGTCTGAACCGTGTTCTTGGCGGCCCTTTTTCGTACATTGTCGGCGACAATCCATAAGTTAAGTCCTCGATCAGGGGCGAGATATTCCCGGATTCTCCCGACATAAACCGTGTCGCGTTTCGCGGCCTCGGTAGCGGCCGCGGGGTAGCCGCCCGCGCGGCGCTCGTCCCTGACGGTGACGCGCGGCGCTTTGCGCAGTAGTTCACGTGTCTGGTCGGCGCCGAGGGCGCGGCGCCTCTGGCGGCGGCCGCGGCACTCAGCCGCGCGCTGCCGCGGTGATGTCCGGTGTCGATGACTTCACGTCCGCGTTCTGGGCGCGCTGGCGCAGGTAGTGGTCCATGAGCACGATGGCGAGCATGGCCTCCGCGATCGGCGTCGCGCGCAGGCCCACGCACGGGTCGTGCCGGCCCGTGGTCACGATCTCGACGGCATTGCCCTGGGTGTCGATGGTGCTGCCGGGCACCTGGATGCTGGAGGTGGGCTTGAGCGTCAGATGCGCGATCACGTCCTGTCCGGAGGAGATGCCGCCCAGCACCCCCCCGGCATGATTGCTGCGAAAGCCTGCGGGCGTGAGCTCGTCGCGATGCTCGCTGCCGCGCTGCGTCGCGGCGCGCGTGCCGGCTCCGATCTCCACGGCCTTCACGGCGTTGATGCTCATGAGGGCGTGGGCGATGTCCGCGTCCAGTCGATCGAACACCGGTTCACCCAGTCCCGGCGGCACCCCGCTCGCCACCACCGTGACGCGCGCACCGATCGAATCCCCGGCGCCGCGCACCTTCCAGATCAGCGCCTCGAGCTCGCCGATGCGCGCCGGGTCCGGACAGAAGAACGGATTCTGGTAGGCGAACGCGGGATCCACCGCCTCGAGCAGCAACGACCCGACCTGACTCAGGTACCCGTAGATGCGCACGCCGAGGCGCGCGGCGAGGTAGCGGCGCGCAATCGCGCCCGCGGCGGTGCGCATCACCGTCTCGCGCGCCGACGAGCGCCCGCCGCCGCGGTAGTCGCGCACGCCGTATTTCTGCTGGTAGGTGTAATCCGCGTGCCCGGGACGGAAGCGATCCTTGATCTTGTCGTAGTCGCGCGAGCGCGCGTCGGTGTTATCGATGAGGATGCCGATCGGGGTGCCGGTCGTGTGTCCCTCGAACACGCCCGAGAGGATGCGGACCTGGTCGGCCTCGCGGCGCTGACTGACGAAATGCGACGTGCCGCTGCGGCGGCGGTCGACATCCTGCTGCAGATCCGCTTCGCTGAGCGGGAGGCCCGGCGGGCAGCCGTCGACGATGCAGCCCATGGCGGGCCCGTGGCTCTCGCCGAACGTGGTCACCGTGAACAGCCTGCCAATGGTGTTGCCGGACATGATGCGTTGCGCCAGTGCTCGTGGGTACGCGCCTTCAGTGCGCCGGCAGTTGCTCGCGCGAGAGCAGGAACACCCCGCCTCCGCCGCGCTCGAATTCGAGCCACACGAAGGGCAGGCGGCGGAATGCCCGTCGCACCGCGCTCTCGGTGTTCCCCACCTCGACGATGAGCACCCCGCGCGGCCGCAGATGTCTGCGGGCTTCCCGCAGGATGATCCGTACGGAGTCGAGCCCCGCGCTGCCGGCCGCGAGCGCCACGCGCGGCTCGTGCCGGTACTCCGGAGGGAGCCCGGCAAGCTCGCGCGCGCCCACGTAAGGCGGATTGGAGACGATGATATCGTAGGTTGCGCGCCCGAGCGCGCGGAAGTGATCGGACTTCTTCAGCCGCACGCGGCGCGCGAGGCGATGACGGCGCACATTGCGGCGCGCGACTTGCAGGGCGGCAGCGGAAATGTCGACCGCGTCGACCCGGACACGCGGCAGGGCCCTGGCGCAGGCGATGGCGATGCAGCCGGAGCCGGTGCCGAGATCGAGCACCCGCCGCACGCGGCGCACATCGATCCACGGCGCAAAGCCGCGCTCGATCAGTTCGGCGATGGGGGAGCGCGGCACCAGCACGCGCGCGTCGACGTGCAGGGGCACACCCGCGAACCAGGCGACCCCGGTGAGGTAGGCGGCCGGAATGCGCTCCCTGATGCGCCGGGTCACCAGCGCGCGGACGCGGGCCTGCGCCGCCGGGCCGACGCGCCGCCGCAGGGCAAGCGCGCCGCCGCCGGGCGGCAGGCGCACGCCATGCCACACCAGCGCCGCGGCCTCGTCCCACGCGTTGTCGGTACCGTGCCCGAGGTACACGCGCGCACGCCGCAGCCGGGCGGCGGCGCGCGCGATCAGTGCGCGCACCGTGATGGCGCGCCCGCTACGGCGCGCCGGGCCGCGTACGGCGCGCGTGGCTGTATGAAATAATAATTCGCTCATGGGGACCGCACGCGCCCGCTTGACTCTCGCCGCCGCCGCGCTGTGCGCAGCGCTGGCGGGCTACTGGATGGCGCAACAACTTGACAGGACGAGCCCGCGGCTGGCAAGCGGCACGTGGCTGCCGCGGCCGAAACCGGTCGGCGAGTTCCGGCTCACCGACACGACCGGCCGGGACTTCACGCGGCGCGACCTCGGTGGCGCTCCGACGCTGGTGTTCTTCGGCTTCACCCACTGCCCGGATGTGTGCCCGACGACGCTGATGAAACTCGCGCAGGTCAGGAAGCGTGCCGGGCTCGAGGGACTGCGGGTGCTGTTCGTCAGTGTCGACCCGCAGCGCGACACCGCAGCGCTCCTCGGCCTGTACCTGCACGCCTTCGATCCTGCCTTCCTCGGGCTCACCGGCGACCCGGGGCCGATCCTGACGCTCGCCGCCAACTTCGGCGTGGCCGCCAGCCGTGTGCAGCTGCCCGGAAGCGACTACACCATGGACCACTCGGCGGTGCTGTTCCTGCTGGATGCGCGCGCGCGCATCGCCGCGATTTTCACGCCGCCCTTCGAGGTGCCGGCGCTGGCAGCGGACCTGCGCCGGGCGGCGCCCTATCTGTGAACGCGCCGGATGCCATGAACGCGCCGGATGCCGATGGCGGGCGGGCGCGGCTGTTCGTCGCGCTGCAGTACCTGCTGCCGCAGCATGTCCTCTCGCGCCTCGCGCACCGCATCACGCGCAGCCGCGTGCCGCTCGTCAAGAACGCACTCATCAGGGGCTTCGTGGACCACTTCCACCCGGACATGAGCGAGGCCGAGCAGCCCGATCCGCTCGCGTACGAGACCTTCAACGCCTTCTTCACGCGCGCGCTGCGCGCGCAGGCGCGCCCGTGCGATGCGGACCCGGCGGCGCTCGTCTCCCCGGTCGACGGCACCGTGAGCCAGATCGGCCGCCTGGACGGCTCCTGGCTGGTGCAGGCCAAGGGCCATGCCTACACGCTCGAGTCGCTGCTGGCG
>VBNP01000030.1 GCA_005877965.1 Gammaproteobacteria bacterium
CGTTGCCGGCGTCGACCTCCTCCAGGGTGCGGGCCAGGCGCACGTTGTGACGGTCGTATCGGGCGCAGTTGCGCGCGGCTTCCTCGAGCATCGCGCCGGCGATATCGACACCGACGCAGACCTCGGATACCTCGGACAGCGGGATCAGCGTGCGGCCGACGCCGCAGCCAAAGTCGAGGGAGCGTCGCGTGCTGATGTCGCCGAAGTGGCTGCGGCAGGCGGCGAGGACCTCCTCGATGTGCCTGCGGCCGGTGCGGAAGAACTCCTCCAGCGATTCCGCGGTGAGCTTGGCCCGGCGATAGCGCTCCTCGGTCAGAACCCCGAAGTATGGATCCTGCTCTCCCCAGGCCTGCCACTCAGTATCGCTCACCATCGCCAGGCGCCTAAGGTGAATGCGCGCACTCTAGCAAAAGGGCCGTGACCGCGGCGATAGCGGGCCACGCCGCCTCTTCAAGCCGGCGCCAGCAGGTCGCCGAGCAACGGCGCCAGCGCCGGCCGCGCGCTGCTCAGGTCCTCAGCGCGCCCGGCAACGATGCGCCGCAGGTCGCCGACCGCCCGGGCGAAGTCGTCGTTGACGATGACGTAGTCGAACTCGCCGTAGTGGGACATGTCGGCCGCGGCGTCGCGCAGGCGCCGCTCGATGATCTGCGCGGTGTCGGTCGCGCGGCGCGCCAGCCGTTCCGCGAGCGCCCGGCGCGAGGGCGGCAGGACGAATATGCTCACGCACTGCGGCATGGCGCGGCGCACCTGCTGCGCGCCCTGCCAGTCGATTTCCAGGATCACGTCGTAGCCCTGCCGCAGCTGCTCCTCGACGAAGCCGCGCGAGGTGCCGTAGAAGTTGTCGAACACCCGCGCGTGCTCCAGGAATTCCCCGCGCGCCACCAGTTGCTCGAATTGCGGCACCGAGACGAAGTGGTATTCGCGCCCGTCCTGCTCGGTCGGGCGCCGCTTGCGCGTGGTGTGCGAGACCGACAGGCGCAGGCGCGGCTCGCTCGCCAGCAGCGCCTTCACCAGCGAGGTCTTGCCCGCCCCCGAGGGGGCGGCGATGACGAACAGCCTGCCGTGCCTCATGGGTCGGAAATATAGCTGGCCGACTCGAGCATCGCGACGAGCGCGCGCAGCGCCCGGGCGCGGTGGCTGAACGCGTTCTTTTCGGCGGGATCGAGCTCGGCGGCGCTGCGCCCCTCCCCAAGGGGCACGAACACCGGGTCGTAGCCGAAGCCGCCGCCGCCGCGCGGCGCGCTGGCGATGTGACCCTCCCAGCTGCCGCGTGCGATCAGCGGCTGCTCGTCGAGGGCGCTGCGCACCAGCACGATGACGCATCGATAGCGCGCCTGGCGCCGCGGCTGCGGGACGTCGCGCAGCTGCTCGAGCAGGTGCCGCAGATTGTCGCCATCGCTCGCGTCCTCGCCCGCGAAGCGCGCCGAGCGCACCCCCGGCCGCCCGCCGAGCGCGTCGACCTCGAGCCCGGAATCATCCGCGAGCGCCGCGAGCTGCGCGCCCTGCGCGGCGTGGCGCGCCTTCAGGAGCGCGTTCGCGAGCAAGGTCGCGCCGGTCTCGGGCACGGCGGCGATGCCGAGCGCGCCCTGCGGGACGAGCGTGAGCGACAGCGGCGCGAGCAGCGCCGCCAGCTCGCGGAGCTTCCCGGGGTTGCTGCTGGCGAGAACGACGCGCGTCACGGCCCCTTGAGCGCCTGAGCCTGCAGCGCGAACAGCTCGCCGATGCCGTGCGCCGCGAGATTCAGCAGCGCATCGAGCTCGTGGCGGCGGAACGCGTGGCCCTCGGCGGTCCCCTGGATCTCGACGAACGCGCCGCCATTGTTCATGACCACGTTCATGTCGGTTTCCGCCTGGGAGTCTTCGGCGTAGTCGAGATCGAGCACCGGAGCGCCGGCGACGATGCCGACCGACACCGCCGCCACCTGCCCGTGCAGCGGGCTCGCGGCGATGAGCCGCCGCTGCACCAGCTGCTCGCAGGCCTCGGCGAGCGCCACGAAACCGCCGGTGACGGAGGCGGTGCGCGTGCCGCCATCGGCCTGCAGCACGTCGCAGTCGATGGTGATGGTGCGATCGCCGAGTGCCTTCAGGTCCACGACCGCGCGCAGCGAGCGGCCGATGAGGCGCTGGATCTCCTGGGTGCGCCCGCTCTGCTTGCCGCGGGCCGCCTCGCGCGCCGTGCGCGTATGCGTGGCGCGCGGCAGCATGCCGTACTCGGCGCTGATCCAGCCCTGAGCCTTGCCGCGCAGGAACTGCGGCACCGTGTCCTCGACGCTGGCGGTGCACAGCACCTGCGTGTCGCCGAACTCCACCAGCACCGAGCCTTCGGCGTGCCGGGCGTGACGGCGCGTGAAGCTTACGCGCCGCAGCTCATCTGGGGCGCGCCCGGAAGGTCTGGTCATGACTGCGTTCCTAATCGCCGAGCCAGCGCAGCGCGGCCGCGGAAGTGTTGTCGCTGCTGCTGCCGGCGCGCTGCACGGCGCGCGTGCCGAGCTCCAGCAGCTTCGCGCGCAGCTCGCCGGGCGTGCCGAGCTCGGCCGCGATCGCCGCGTCGGCGAGCGGGCCCCACAGCCCGTCGGTGCACAGCAGCAGCACGTCGTTCGGCTCCAGCGGCCGGCGTCGCGTCAGCGACATGTCCGGCAGGATCGGATCCCCGCCGAGGCAACATTCGACGAAGTTGCGCATCGGGTGGGTCTGCGCCTGTTCGGCGCTGATGAGCCCCTCGCGCAGCAGCAGCTCCACGTGACTGTGGTCGCGGCTGCGCGCCATCAGCGCGCCGTGCCGCACGTGATACAGGCGGCTGTCGCCGACGTGCGCCCACCAGCTGGCGTGCTGCTGGATGAGGCACACGGCACAGGTGGCGCGCGGCCGCTGCTCGAGCGGCAGCTGCACGCCGAGCTTCACCACCTCGTCGTGCGCGCGCCCGAGCGTCAGGTGCAGAAAGCCCAGCGGATCGAACAGCGGTTGCGGCGTGTGCCAGAAGGCGTCCACGATCACCTGCTGCGTGACCTGCGCGGCGCGTGCGCCGTCGGCGTGGCCACCCATGCCGTCGACCACCAGCAGCAGGGCGGCTTTCTCCGCGACCGCGACCGCGACCCGGTCCTGGTTCTCCTCGCGCCCGCCGAGCAGGCTGATGTCCGCGTATTCGACCCGCAAGAAGAATTCCATGCATCTGTTAGACTTATCGACGTTTATATCACCTGTGCGGCGAACGGGCGTAGCGACGCGACTTAAGTAACGCGCACGCCCGCGATCGCCTCTCTTCGCGGGACTGCCAGACGGATCGACGGGACATGATCGCGAGCATGACCGGCTTCGCGCGCCGGGAAACCACCGGCGACTGGGGCACGCTCGTGTGTGAGCTGCGCAGTGTGAATCACCGCTTCCTGGAAGCGGGCTTTCGCCTGCCGGACGAGCTGCGCACGGCCGAAGGGGAGCTGCGCGCGCGTCTCGCGCGCCAACTGCGCCGCGGCAAGGTCGATTGCACCATCACCTACCGGCGCCCGCCGGGCCCGGGCGGCGCGCTGGAAGTGGATCCGGTGGCGCTCGAGCGCGTGCTGGCCGCCGTGCACGTCGTGACGCGCACGCTGCGCGAGCCCGCCGCCGCGGTGAACGCACTGGAGGTGCTGCGCTGGCCGGGCGTGCTGCGCGAGGAGGGCGGCGGGGGCGAACAGCTGCTGGCGGCGGCGTATGCCGTGTTCGGCGCGACGCTCGAGGAGCTGGTGGCGGCGCGCGCGCGCGAAGGGGCGCGGCTGCGCGAGCTGCTCGAGCAGCGCTGTGCCGGACTCGAGGCGCTGGTGGCGGACGTGCGCGCGCGGCTGCCGGAGGTGCAGGCGCGGATGCGCACGCGCCTCGACGAGCGGCTGGCGGAGCTGACCGCGAGCATCGACCCGGAGCGCCTCGAGCAGGAGCTGGCGCTGCTCCTGCAGCGCCTCGACGTCGACGAGGAGCTCGAGCGCCTCGCGGGGCACATCGGCGAGGTGCGCCGCGTCATCGGCGCCGGCGAGCCCGCCGGCCGCCGGCTCGACTTCCTCATGCAGGAGCTCAACCGCGAAGCCAACACCCTGTCCTCGAAGTCCCAGGATCTCGAGACCACGCGCAGCGCCGTGGACATGAAGGTCCTGATCGAGCAGATGCGCGAGCAGGTGCAGAACGCCGAATAGCATCCATGGGCGTCCAGGCGTATCCAGCAGATCCCGATAATTACCTGAATTTCAGGCTGTTTCAGCCAGAAACGTCTACTCCCGTCCAACCCGATCTCGGCTATCCTGTAGCTAGGCCGGTAGCTAACTTGTAGCTGGATCCGTAGCTACCATTCGACGAACAAGGTCAATCAAAGGGGACGGGCATGGAGCGCGCGAAACTCACGGCACTCGCGGTCGAGCGGGCACACCGATCGGGCGAGCGGCTGTTGCTCAGCGACGGCGACGGGCTCTACCTGCGCAAGCAGACCCGTGATGGCGCCTCGTGGACGCTGCGCTATCACTTTGCCGGCCGCGAGCACTGGCTGACGCTCGGCCACTATCCCGATATGTCCCTTGCGCAGGCGCGCATCGAGGCGCGTCAGGCGCGCGTGCTGCTCGATAAGCAGCAGGATCCGTTGAGCGTGCGCCGTGCAGCAGAAGCCGAGCAGCGCCAGCGCGGCTCGCTTCGCGAGTTGTGCGAGGAGTGGTACAGGCAAGAGATCACGGGGCGGGGGCTCAAGCATCCGAGCGTGCCGCGCCGGCATCTCGACAAGTACCTGCTGCCGAAGCTCGGTCGCACGGCGGCACTGGACGTCACGCCGGCGGACATCGCGCGCGTGATCGACGAGCTCAAGGGACGCGCGCCCACTGCGGCAAACGATCTGCTGCGCTTCACCCGCCGCATCTTCGCGTTCGGCGTGCGCCGGCGAATGGTGTCTAGCAACCCGGCCGCCGACTTCTCGCCGCGTCTCGACGGTGGCGGCACCGAGCGGCCCCGCAGCCGCGCGCTCAGCCTCGATGAGCTGGCGCAGCTCTTCGAGAAGATCCGCGAGACGCCGAGCTTCGGCCCCGACAACGCGCTCGCCCTGAAGCTGCTGCTCGCACTCTGCGTCCGCAAGGGCGAGCTGCTGGGCGCCCGGTGGGAGGAGTTTAATCTCGACGGCAACACGCCCTTGGGTGCGGTCTGGCACCTTCCCGCCGCACGCACGAAGACCGGGGCGCCGCTCGACATTCCACTGGTATCCGCGGTCGTCGGATGGCTGCGTGAGATCAAGACGCTCGATGCCGGCAGCGAGTACCTCTTCCCGAAGCGTCGGCGCGATCGACGCGAGCGCGTGCCGCACGTCGGGCTCGACACACTGAACGTCGCTCTGCAGCGCGTGAAGCACGGACTCCCGCCGTTCACCCTGCACGACCTGCGGCGCACGGCGCGCACCCAGCTCGCCGCACTCGGTGTCCGGCGCGAGGTGGCCGAGCGCTGCCTGGGGCACGCGATCCGTGGCGTCGAGGGCACGTATGATCGACACAACTACTTCAAGGAGCGCCGCGCGGCGCTCGAGCAGTGGACCGACGTGCTGATCGAGGCGGAGCGGGGCGTCCGCAAGGTGGCTGCGATTAGCGAGCGCTCACGACGGCGGATGCCTGGCTAATCGGCAGTTGAGGGGCTTGCGAGCTCGCGCCATCAGAAGTCAGCGGCGGCGGCGCTTGGCACCCGTCCAGTCCCGGTTGATGCGGTTCAGATCGAACCCCTTCGGGTCGAACACACCGCCGATCCAGCGCACCATGTCTTCGTGCTGCTCATGCTGACGGTCACCGAGAATGTCCAGGAACAGCGCGTAGCCATGGGGTCCGCCCACGTCCTCCGGCGGGCAGGCATTCTCGCCGGCCACACAGACGGGTGGCCGCCGCTCGCTGGCCGTCGATGTCGGCGGGGACTCGATGACGATGCGATGCTGCCAGCCATCCCCCATGTCGTAGCGGTACTCGAATTCGCCATGCGCTCCGACTTCCGACACCACGGCGGCGACCGAGACCCGCCGCTCGTCGCGATAGCGACTGACCTCCTCTTCGGAGCCGGCCTCCCGTATCCACCAATCCGGGGCTACGAGGCCGTCCCCGACCTCGAATTCATGGGCATGGGAGTCCGTCCAGCCCATCACCCACTGCAGGTAGTGGTGCAGGCTCGCCAGCGTCCAATGGTTGGGGACGAGCACCCGCCGCCAGACGAGGGGGATCACCTCCAGCAGTTCGATGCGCAGTGCCACGGCTTTGGCCGTCGGCGGTTTTGCCACCATGGGCTCCTTCAGGGCTTGGCCTGCCCAACGCTGGCCCGACCCTCAAGTGAACAACGCACAATAGCCACGTCAGTCATCAAAGCCTCCCAATGTAACGAGGGCCGCCCTGTGCCAAAGGGGCCGTCGAAGCGGATCCCGGCAGGTCCGGACGGCGCGAGCCGTTCGGGCGCGGCGTGTGACAAGAGCCGCCGCCGGCCTATCCTGCGTTCACCTAGCAACCGATCCAAAAAACTGACACCTTTGTGAGACACGGCCCCGGCGCCGGCATCGGACCAGCAGGACCTGCCCCGATCGACAGCGCAGCGCCCCCCAAGCCAGCCGCCGAATCCTCAGCCGCTGCGCTCGCCCTTCGAGACGCCGCGCGCCATGCGCAGCACGTTCTCACGATGGGACTCCAGATACTGCCGCTGGCCCTGCGAGAAGGCGCCGACGTTCACGTTGGCGTCGCGGTCGATTCCCATACGCTTGAGCGATACGGGGTCCGCGACCGGCGACACGATCAGCTGTCCCGTGTTCTCAAAGGAAATGAACCCCTTGTCGAACAGGTGGTCCACCGTCGGGGTCAGCAACAGGCCGTTCTCGCCGTCGAGCCGCTGCTCGTTGCTGCTGTCGCGCCAGGGCTGTATGTGGCTCGCGATCAGGTGTTCCATGCGCGCCACCCGGGTGATGCGGCAGGCATGCTCAATCGAGCGCACGTTGTCCCGGAAGAGCCCCTGACCGCGACGCGCCTGGACGAGTGCGGTCCTCTCGGTCTGCGGGATCGCCGCATCGGTATCGATGGCAGCCTCGACGCGTCGCTCCCATTCCTCGATGTCCCGTTCGGGTGCCGGCGAATCGCGCTCAACCCGGCTGACGTCCTGCCCGACATCGGCGACCCGGTAGGCCTCCGCGCCGATCAAAGAGAACAGGGCCGCAGCGAGCCCCCTGCTGATCTCGGTCAGATAGACGCTCTGCAGACCATTGCCGTCCGGGGTCAACGGCGCGTATTTGCTCGCCAGATCCGGCCGCAGTCGCGCGATGTGATCCTTGGGGCGGATTGAATTGGAAAGCCGCTGCCAGCGAACGCCCACCCGCCAGCCGATCTGGCTCCAGTTGGTGCCGGCGGTGCCGAATTCCTCCGGCTTCGGGCTCTCC
>VBNP01000072.1 GCA_005877965.1 Gammaproteobacteria bacterium
CACCAGGATTGTGGGATGGAGTCGATGCGGCACTCCGCGCTGCCCGCCGATCCGAGCGGCGTTCCGTCGTCATAGTAGCCTCGCCGGTACCAGTCGCCGTCCCACGCCTCCTGCTCGAGCGATTTTCGCAGCGCTGCCGCGTGGGCCAGCCACCGTGTCGCGCGCTCATCCTCCTCACGTGCTCGTGCCAGAGGCGCGAAAGCCACGAGTGTTGCCTGCAGGAACCATCCGAGCCAGACGCTTTCGCCCCTGCCCCTCTCGCCCACGCGGTTCATGCCGTCGTTCCAGTCGCCGGTGCCGATCAGCGGCAGACCGTGTTCTCCGATCTGCAGGCTCTGGTCGAGCGCTCGCGCGCAGTGCTCGAAGAAAGCGGCGGCGTGATCCGAGACTACCGGCTGGAAATAGGCGTCCTGCTCGTCCGGCAACAGCGCGCGGCCTTCGAGAAAGGGAACTTGCTCGTCCAGGAGCGCGAGATCGCCGGTCGCCTCGACGTAGCGGGCCGTGGCGTACGCCAGCCAGACCCGATCGTCGGAAATGCGTGTACGAACTCCGGCGCCGCTCGAGCCCTCCCGGGTCTGCGGTAGCCACCAGTGCTGGACGTCGCCCTCGATGAACTGGCGTGCCGCCGCGCGCAACAGATGTTCGCGTGTCAGCGCCGGTCTCGACACGACCAGCGCCATGGCATCCTGGAGCTGGTCGCGGAAGCCGTACGCGCCGCTTGCCTGATAGAAGGCCGATCGGGCCCACATGCGGCAGACGAGCGTCTGATAGAGCAGCCAGCGATTGAGCAAGATGTCCAGGGAGCGGTCCGGTGTCTTGACTTGAACCGTGCCGAGTACGTTATCCCAGTACTCGATCACCGCGCGCAGCACGACATCGAGATCGGCCGATCGATAGCGAGCGAGCACGGCTTGGGCGTCCGTGGCATTCGCCGCCTCGCCCAGGAAGAAAAGGATCTCCACGCTCTCATCCGGCACGAGCTCTAGCGCAGTTTGCAGGGCGCAGCACGGATCGAGGCCGGCGCCTACGCGTCCCGACAGGGCAGTGCCCCCGGCGAGGGCGGCCGGCCGGTCGAGCGTACCATGTCGTCCGAGAAACTCCCGCCGATCGGCGGTCCACTGCGTCTGCCGTCCGGCCAGATCCGCGAACGCCACACGCGAGCCGAACTCGGCGTTCCACGGGTTGCGCGCGAACATGGCTCCCGTGTCGGGATCGATGGCCGTCACAATGAACGGCGCGCAGGCGGGCCGCGAAGACCCTAGCACCCATTCGACATACGCCGTGACCGAGAGTCTGCGCGGACGCGGCGAGGTGTTGCGGATCTTCAGGCGCGAGATTTTGACGGCATCGCCCGTCGGCACGTACGCGAGCAGATCGAGCGCGATGCCGCGCGAGGCGTGCTCGAAGCGGCTGTATCCCAGTCCGTGTCGCGCCCGGTAGTATGCGCCCGGATCCTGAATTGGCGCGGCTGTCGGTCCCCACAGCTCGCCGGTTTCCTCGTCGCGCAGATACAGCACCTCGCCCGGGCGATCCGTGACAGGATCGTTCGACCACGGCGTGAGCTGATTCTCGCGACTGTTGAGCGACCATGTGAAACCGCCGCCGTCGGCCGCGACCTGGAACCCGAAGCCCGGATTGGCGATGACATTGATCCACGGAGCGGGCGTCGACTGCCCCGGACCCAGCAGAATGACGTATTCGCGCCCGTCCGCGCCGAATCCTCCGAGTCCGTTGAAGAATTCGAGCTCGCGCGACGCCGGACCGACCGCCGGCGCATCCGTCTGCGGCTCGCTCGGCGGCGGCCGCTGGGCCGGCGCGGCGTGCGAGTGCAGAGGCTCCAACTGGTCCGCCAGGCTGCCGCGCTGTCCGACCAACACCACCCGCGCGACGGCGGCAAGGCGCGCGCGCGTCTGTTCCGGGACCAGATCCATGCGCAGCAGGAACACGGCGCCGCGCACCTCGTCTGCGCCCAGCTGCGGCCTCGACTGGCTCATGCGAAGCTGCGCCTCCAGCGCGACCTGCAGGTCCTGGACATAGGAAGCCGCCCTCTCGTTCAGGATCACGAGATCGACGGGGAGCTGCTTCATCCGCCAGTATTCGTGAGCCCGCAACAGCTGCCGTGCGATGCCGATGTCTTCGACGTCATTGATCCGCAAGAGGACGATCGGCAGATCCCCCGAAATCCCGTGAGCCCACAGCGCCGCGCGCCCCCCGCCGCCGCGGCCTATGGTGTCGCTCGAGGGACGCATCGACGCGTCGGCGAACAGCACGTGGCCCGCGAGGCGTTGAAACAGGCTTGCTTCGGCCGCATCGATGCCGAGATGGCGCAGCTGCACCTGCGCCTGAGTCCAGGCCAGCGTGGATGCGCGTACGAAGGCGTTCGGCTCGTGATGCTTGTCCACCAGGTCCAGCGCGTTCTCGCGGGACGATGCGGTAGCCGTCCAGAATGCGACGTGCACGGTCGCGCCCGCCGGCACCCGCACGCGCTGCCGCAGCACGAACACCGGGTCGAGGACCGTGCCGACCGTATTGGACAATCGCCGGCCATCCAACACCGCGACGGGCCTCCTGATCCCGCGTCCGCGGCCGAGAAACCGGGCTCTGTCGGTCTCGACCTCAGGCTTGCCGAGTGTCTCGCCTTCGACGACCGCATGATGGGCCGCCCAGATCTCCGGCTCGGCGGGCGAGCGCCGCCGCCGGGTGGCCAGGATGGCGCCCTGCTTGGCGACATATTCGGTTTGCACGAAGAGCTTCGAGAACGCCGGATGCGCCGCGTCGGCTGCGGGGGGAGCGAGCGCCAACTCGCAATAGGACGTGATCTCGATGTCGCGCACGCGGTTGCCGCCGTTCGCGATCGATACGCGGCGAACCTCGGCGTCATCCTCCGGCGAAACGACGATCTCCAGGGTCGTCGCGATCATTGCATCACGGCGTACGAATTCCGCACGATCCTCGGCGAAGGTCACCTGGTAGCTGTCGGGCTCGATGCCGCTCGGCTGATAGCTCGCGGACCACACGGCGCCGCTCTCGATGTCGCGCAGGAAGAAATAGCTGCCGCTATCGTCGCATGTCGGGTCTTCGCGCCAGCGCGTGACGTCGAGAGCGCGCCAGCGGCTGTAGCCCGAGCCTGCGTCCGTGAGCATCACGGAGTAGCGGCCATTCGAGAGCAGATGCGCCTGCGGCGTGGCTGTGTGCGGCGTGAGCAGACGGCGCACCTCCGGGAATTGCACGATCCGCGCCGCGGTCGTGACTTCCTCGGCCCGTGGATGCGCCACCGACACATCGCGCGGCGTGCGCTCCTGCAACAGAAGCTCGGTCGCCTGGATGCTCGGCTCCGAGTGGAACCGCTCGCGCATCCTTCCATCGAGGAGCACGTTGGCGAGAGCCACCACGGTCATGCCCGCGTGATGGGCCATGAACGCGCGCACGGTCGCAACCCGCGAACCTTCCGGCAGGCGGCTGCGCGTGTAGTCGAGCGCCTCATAGAACCCGTAGCGTCCGCGCGCACCGCACAGCGTGAGCTGCTCGAAATTGCGCACCGCGCGTCGCGGATCGACCATCGCCGCGAGTGCCGTAGCGTACGGCGCTATCACTGCGTTTTCACTCAAGCCGCGCTTGAGCCCGAGGCCGGGCACGCCGAAGTTCGAATACTGGTAGGTGAGCTCGAGGTCGCGCACGTTGTAGGCGGATTCCGAAATGCCCCACGGGATGCCGAGCTCGGCGCCGTAGCTGATCTGGCGCCGGACGATAAGGCGGCTGGTTTGTTCCAGAAGACTTCCGGCCGGCGCACGCATGACGAGCGACGGCATCAGGTACTCGAACATCGAGCCCGACCAGGAAATGAGCGCCGCCCCGTGTCCGACCGGAGTGACCGCGCGCCCGAGGCGAAACCAATGCCGCGCCGGCACGTCGCTCTTGGCGATCGCCACGAAGCTCGCCAGGCGCGCCTCGGAGGCCAGCAGGTCATAACAGCTCGGGTCCAGAGCGCCGTCGGCAGTGCGGTAGCCGACCGAGAGAAGCCGGCGCTCAGCATCGAGCAGGAAGCCGAACTGCATCGCCTCGGCCATGGCGCGCGCCGTCAACTCGATACTTGCCAGGCGCCGCTGCAGGCTGCGGGCTTGCTCGTCCGTCTGCGCGACATCGCGGCGCCAACTCTCGATCGAGCCTTGCGCCGCCTCCGCCCAGAAGAGCATGTCGGCGCCCGCGTCGGCGCTGAGTTCGCCGGCCAGCGCTCGCGCGATGTCGACCAGGGTCGCGGCATGCGCTGCGCTGTGCGCGAGTCGCGCCGCGAGCTCCCCGGACACGGCCGCGCCGTTGCCCAGCGCGGACGCGAGGACATCGAGGGCGTCTTCGGCCTGACGATGCGTGATCGCCTGGGTTCGCTGGTCGGCGGGAAGCTCCCGCAGGGCCTCGCGCGCGAGAGTAAGGGCATCGTCGATACCGGCAAACGGCTCGCGACTTGACAGGGGCGCGTCGATCCATTCGCGACAGGCGTTCGCCAGGGCGAGCAGATGCGCCGCCAGATTGCCGCTGTCCACGGAAGAGACGTAGCGCGGGTCCAGGGGACGAAGATCCCGCGTGTCGTACCAGTTGTAGAAATGACCGCGAAAGCGCTGCAGGCTGCTCATCGTCGCGAGCGTGGCTTCCAGTCGCTCGACGGTCTGCAGCGTGCCGGCCCAGCCGAAGTCGCGGGCGCTGACCGCCGACAGCAGGTACAGGCCGAGATTGGTGGGAGAGGTGCGATGGGCCAGAACCGGCCGCGGGTCCTCCTGGAAGTTGTCCGGCGGCAGCATGTGGTCGTCCGCGGTAACGAACGTCTCGAAGTAGCGCCAGGTGCGCCGCGCGACCAATCTCAAGGCGCGGGCCTCCGGGTTGGTGAGCGCCAGGCGACCCTCGACGAGCGGGGAGCGGCTGATCCAAACGGCAACCGCGGGAGATGCGATCCACAGGATCACGAACGGCGCCGCCACCCACCAGACATCGGGCCGCAGCGACTCCACGAGGATGGCGGCGGCGACGGCGATCGCAACGCCGCCACTCATGCGCCGATAGGCGCCGCCGAGGTCGAGCCGCGAGCTGAGGTTCACCTGAGCTGCAGTGACCCACTGCAACAGATTGCGCCGTGTCACGAGCAGACGAACCAGTGTTCGGCCGATGGCATCGACCATCAGCGACGCCTGGTGCGCCAGCAGGACAATCAGCAGGGCAAACTGCGAGGCTGCAAGCGCGGCATCCTTGCGCAGCGCACGCAGGTGGCTGCGAGCGTTGATGCCGGCGCGGCGCGGCATGATCGCTGCCAGCACCGGCAGCAGGGTCGGCAGCGCGATCGTCGACACGACAAAAGCCGTCCAGATGAGGGCGGCGTCTCGCGGCAGCAGCCATCCCGTCAGCAACGCGGCGACGCTTGCCGGCGGGGACGACGTGCGCCGCAGGTTATCCAACATCTTCCACCAGCCGATCAGCGGCAGTGTGCCGCGGCCGCCGGCGACGTCATCGCGCCTGCCCAGGATCCAGGGCAGCAATTGCCAGTCGCCGCGGGCCCAGCGATGTTGGCGCGCGGCAGCTACGTCATATCGCGACGGAAACTCCTCAACGACCTCGACGTCGGAAACCAGACCGGCGCGCGCAAATATTCCTTCGAACAGGTCGTGGCTGAGCAGCGTGTCCTCCGGTACACGGCCGGCGAGCGCGGCGTCGAAGGCGTCGATGTCATAGATGCCCTTGCCGGCATACGAGCCCTCATTGAAGAGATCCTGGTAGACGTCGGACACTGCGGCTGAATAAGGATCGATGCCGCTCGCGCTCGAAAAAATGCGCTGGAACAGCGACCCCTCGCGACCGACCGGCAGCGACGGCGCAACCCGCGGCTGCAGGACGGCGTAGCCCTCGCGGACATCGCCGGTTGCGGCGTCGAACCTCGGCTGGTTCAGCGGGTGGGCCATCTTGCCGACCAGCCGCAGCGCCGTTTCTCGCGGCAGCCGGGTGTCGGCGTCGAGCGTAATGACATAGCGCACGTCGGGCGGAACGGCAGGCGGCCGCCCCCCCGGATGCAGGAAGGTTGTATCGGTCGCGCCGCGCAGCAGCTGGTTCAATTCCTGGAGCTTGCCGCGCTTGCGTTCCCACCCCATCCACCGTTTCTGCCCATCGCTCCAGACCCGGCGACGATGCAGCAGCAGGAAGCGATCACCCGCCGCGCCCGTGCCGTGAAGACGGTTCAGCCGCGCGATGCCTGCCACGGCAATGTCGAGCAGCGCCGCGTCCCCCGCGGCGTTCTCGCTCGGGGCGTCGGTCCAGTCCGAAAGCAACGCGAAGTAGAGCTCGCCTTCGGGCGACGCCAGGTAGTGAACCTCGAGGCTCTCGAGCTGCGCTTCCAGCGCCGCGCGCGTCGTGAGAAGCGTGGGCACGACGACCATCGTCCGCAGACGTGACGGGACGCCGCCGCGCAGCGCAAGGCCCGGCAGGGTCGTTGCGCCGAACCTCATCATGGCGGCCCGATTCACCAGGGCGACCGCCGCATCGATCGACGGGATGAGGCCGAGCAGCGCGAGCACGGCGAGGCGCAGGCCGGCGATTCCCCCCGCGTGGAGCGCCAGCAACGGCACCGACAACACGACCGCGGTGATCAGCGCGATGGCGCCGATATAGCCGCCGACGCCAGTCGCCGTGTTGAAGCGGCCTGACCTATTCCACACCGAGGCCCGATAGCCGACTGTGGCTGCGAAGGCGCGTCGTCCGGCGGCGATCAGGTAATAACCCGGGTCGAGCTCGCGGCCTGCGACGGTCTTGCCGGCATCAGCGGCGCACGCATTCGTGGCCCGGGCGGCAGCCGACAGCGCTGCTTGCACAATCTCCAGCTCGGTCCGATTGGAGCCCCGGGCCAGCTGCTCGATCGCCCGCCGGTAGAGGTCGCGGGAGGGAAAGTCCATCGCCGCGAAGTCGCTGCCCGCACGCAGCGCTTCATCGACGAGGCTGACGCTCTCGAAGAACTCCCGCCAATCCACATCCGAGAGCAACCGCATGCTGGTGATGATGTTGCGCACGGTCACGTTCGAGGCGCCCTGGCGCTGATGCTCGTCGTGCACGATCGCTTCGGGCGTTGTTCCTTGCGCCGTCAGCCGCTCCTGCAGCCATCGCAGAGCCGGGGTTGCTCGCGGATCCTGATCCCGCAGCCGGTGGATGAGCTGGACTACGAAGGCGGGCGCAAGCGCGGCCTGGCGTGCATGGCTGCGAATCGGGGCATCGGGCTCCGCCGGATACCCGTCGACCCCCAGCAGCCGGTCCGCCACGGCATCCGCTTCCTGGCGTGCGGCACGACTGCTTACGATGCGTGTCGCGGCACGGCGGAGATTCTCGACCAGCACGATCCGCAGCGTGATTGCGACCGCCCACAGCTCACCGATGGTCAGCGGCTGAACGCGCTGATAGGCGCGCACGAACTGGCGCAGCG
>VBNP01000073.1 GCA_005877965.1 Gammaproteobacteria bacterium
GCGCCGGGATTGTGGTCGTTGCAGCGGCCGGCAATCGGGGACCGCAACCGATGACCATCAACGCGCCCGGAAACGTCCCGTACGTCATCACCGTGGGTGCGGTCACTGACGCCTATCACCCGATGCAGCCGCTGCAGTACCAGCTCGCCAGCTTCTCCTCTGCCGGCCCGACGTACGAGGGCTTCGTGAAGCCGGAAATCGTAGGAATGGGCGGTCACATAC
>VBNP01000074.1:0-6249 GCA_005877965.1 Gammaproteobacteria bacterium
AACAACGGCACGCTCGCTCAGCAATTCCCGCAATGGGTCGGACCGTACGATGACTTCACGATGTCGGGCACCTCGCAAGCCACTGCCGTGGTGAGCGGTGTGGTCGCGCTGATGCTGCAGGTAAATCCGTACTTGACTCCGGATCAGGTCAAGTGCCGATTGATGTCCGGTGCCCATCCGGCCGTGAACTCCAAAGGCAATCTGGCTTATACGGTGTTCCAGCAGGGCTCGGGTCTGGTGAATGCGCACGATGCCGTGTACGGCACGGCCACGAACTGCGCCAATCAGGGACTAAACGTGGCGCCCGATCTCGCGGGGCTGCAGCACTTCGGCGGGCGGGCGAATCGGGATTCGAACGGCAACTACTACATAATGTCCGACCAGAAAACCACCACCTGTTCGGGTGGGGGTTTGCTCGGCGCCTTACTGTGCGTGGTGAAGGACGTGCTTTCCGTCATTCCGTTGCTCTTGGACGGCCTCTTCTGGAACGGGTCGTACACCTCGGGAAGCGGCTACACGTGGAGCAATGGCTACACCTGGAGTAACGGCTACACCTGGAGCAACGGCTACACCTGGAGCAACGGCTACACCTGGAGCAACGGCTACACCTGGAGCACCGGCTCCACGGGCACCGGCACCGACGTCGTCAGCCAGCAATAAGGACGAAGTTCGGGCCTGCGAGGACTCCGCATGTCCTGGCCGCTCAAGCCGGGTCTGAGCTCGGTGAGCGGTGGCTGAACGCCCCACCGGCGCGTCATGCTCCCGTGGGGCCGTTTTGAAATGACAAGCCGGGTGCTCTGTCCCCGGCAGAGATCCGATGGGGACTTCTGATCGCCAGCCGCGGACTAATCAGGCGGAGCTGCTGACGCGGTACATACTGCTCGCCTAAGGAAGCGTTGGCAGGCCTGTATCGAGCCAACGCGCATCCTTGGGGTGTTTCCCCCATGGGTCTGGATCTCACGATGCCGATATCCGCAGCGACTGACCGACTCGGCGCAAAGGCTCGCCAACGCGGATGCCCCAACCATATGATAGCTGCATACTCACTTAAGCCTGCCAGGCGAGGAGAGGGCGCGATGAAGACGATCGCATCCATGGCGATCTTGTTGGGTTTCGCTGGTACCGCTGTCGCGCAGGAGAGTGTCAGCCCGTATCGCCTCGGCTCGTGGGTACCCCGCGATACGAACAGCTGCGATACAATCTACGGCGACGGTCGCCAGCTATGTCTCGCCGACCGCTATCACATTCAGCAGGAAGACAAAGCGCGCGAGCAGCAAGGCTCGCTGCAGCGAGCGCAGGAGGAGAACCAGCGGCTGCGCAACGAGTTGCTGCGGCGTGAACTGGCACAGCCCGGTTCGCCATCGACCGCAAGCCCGACCTCCACCGTTGATTTCGCCTCTATACCGGGTTTTGCCAGTTGGCGCGCCGAAAACCGCTGGTTTGGCGCGGACCGAGCCCGCACCGAGTACGCACTCCTCTATGCGAAGGATCTGCGCCTGGAGCAACCGGACCTGACGGGCCGGCCCTTTCTGAATGCACTATCAGCCCGCGTTAGGGAGATTTTCGCGTCCGGCAAGCACTAGATCCGGGCGGTTCTTTCAGCAACACGACGACGGGGAAGAGGATCAGGTTGGCGTGCCGTCAACCGAGCATCTCCGATAGCGCGCGACCGTGCGCTGTCGCAGCCGGCGCATCCTGCGCAGCAGCTCGGGAACGTTTCGCGGAGCCGCCCGCTTTTCTTCGATGTAGACAGGCGCGCCTGTGCTTCGTACGGTGCGACATAATGCGCGAGTTTGACTCTGTGCATGCGTCTCGGGCACCCTCGCTCATCGCTGGGCGCCGTATGCAGGCAATCGCTTAAAGCTGGCGTCATAAAGATGTCGGCCAAACCACTATGCTGACATCACTGCTGTGTGAAGTGCGTATCTGGCCAGTAGTCTGGCGACGCAGACTCGCCTACTGGCTCGTCGGGGAGAAGGACAATCTGGCGTTCCTCGCGATGCTTGGGCTGCCAATCCTTGCTGTCACAGGCATCATCTATTTTGCCTACGTGGACGGAACGCGCATCCAGCCTGCTCGCATTCAGGCCGTGCAGCGGGAAGCAACGCGTGCGCGTCGGCGCGCAAGTGATCTGCAATGCCTCGCCGAGAACATCTATTTCGAGGCTCGCGGCGAACCGCTCCAAGGCCAGTACGCGGTTGCCGAAGTCACCTTGAATCGGACGTGGACCCAGAACTTCCCGCACACGATCTGCGAAGTGGTCCACGAGACTCGGTGGGATCCGAACCGCCGGCGTCTCGTCGCAGACTTCTCATGGACGGAGCTCGGCACGCTGTCCCCGCAGGACGGACCTGCCTGGAAGCAGGCGATGTCTGTCGCAAGCGCGGCGTACGATGACCTGGCCACGCCGGTTGTGCCGGGTGCATTGTTCTATCACGCGACCAGCGTCCGACCCGGATGGTCGAGGAACAGAAGACCCGTCGCGACGATCGGCAATCACATTTTCTACCGATGAGAGTCCCGCAGAGCGCGCAGCTCTATCGCGATGCCGTGCGCAATCTCGCCACGACACTCGCGGAATCTGTTGAACGACGGGAAGCGCGTGCTCATCGCCGCAGTGCTCGGCGGTCACCTAAAGATTCGACAGGAAGGTGAGGCGGTCTACGCGCGCCCACTCCCCACACCGATCACGGATTCGTCGCGGTGACGATCCAGAACGCGGCCGGCAGGGGCACCGTATCTCCAAGCTGGCACTGTGCGAGCGCCGCCCGGATCGACTCGGCCGCCGCGGCTCGCTGCTCAGGTGGCTGGCCATCCAGCGCCCGGCTCACCGGTCCGATGTTCAGGGCTGCATCGACTGCGGCGTCGAGTCCACGACCGTTAGCCAAATCGAGCGACAGAATGATTGGCTCGAGTTCGATTGCGCGAAACCCGGCCCGTCCGAGGATTCCGCAGACGCGGCGCTCGGCCGCGAACGAGAACGGCCCGGGATCTTCGGGTCCGACCTCGGGTAAACGCGGGACGTGCCGGTAGGCTTCCTGCAGCGGCAGGAGCAGCCAGGGGTTCTCGCGCAGTTCGCGCCAGCAGGCGAAAGCGAGTCGCGCCCCGCCACGCAGGCCGCACCGCATGTTAGCGAATGACTGCATTGGGGCAGCGAAGAACATCACGCCGAAACGCGAGCAGAGCAGATTGGCCCGGCCGGGCTCGAATGGATAGACTGTTGCGTCGGCGAGGGCGAAGTCGACCGGCAGCCCTTTCGGGGCAAGCTGGCGCGCTCGCTCCAGCATCGGTGAGGACACGTCAATGCCGAGCACACGGCCGCCGGGCGCCACGCGCCGCGCCAGCGAGATCGACGTGGCGCCACATCCACAGCCGACGTCCAGCACGAATTCGCCGACACGCGGCGCGGCTCGATCGAAGAGGACCTCGGCGATCGGTGCGAGCAGCGCATCCAACGCCTGCTGCCGATTGAGCCAGCGCTGACCACCGGGACCGTTCCAGTACGCGATCTCGTCGGCGTTGCGGTCATCGGCTGCGGGGAGCGTCATCGGCGTTCCAGGCGCGGCGGCGGGCCGTCCTTGGCCGCCGCAGAGACCATCTTGAGCAAGAACGCGCGAATCCCAGCGTGTCCATTCGGGGCTCGCGCACCCGGCGGGAGGAGCACCGGATCCGCAGCCGACACTTGGATGCCACCGACCAGAAGTACGACGGCTAGACCGAATCTGGGCGCCGGCTTCCCAGTGCATACAGGCGGTAGTTGCTCCACGCGTACTCTATTCCACCATTACCTCGGTGGAAGCGGATGGGATCCCGTTCACGACCACCTCCAATCGGCTAGCGCCGTGCTCCTGAGGTCGCGGCACGTCGAAATGAGTGGATACGAGGCTAGTCGAGGCAACGGCCATGCTGCTGTGGTCGTGGGTTCGACTATAGAAGACGTGCCCAGTTCTGTTGTTGGTGATGCGCACGAGCGGATAGTTGGTCGCCGATTGGAAATCGTCCCCGTAAGCAGAGGCCTGGGACATGCCGTTGAATCGATAGCCGGAAATGACGTAGGACCCCCCGGGCCTGATCACGGAAGGGGCGGATCTGATGACAGGCGCCCAAGCCAGGTTGTAGATGCCCACCGGGTTGTACAGTGAGACGAAGAAGAAGTCGGTGAAGAGGATCTGCCCAGTGGGCAGGACGAGGAAATTGCCGTAGAACGAGGAATCATTCGAGGCGTTCGGTGCCGGAGGGGCCTGCGTCAGGCTTGTCCCATCCCACTCCAGGAAGCTGGCCGGAGTGTTAAAGATCAGGGGGCTCGTCATCATCAGGACCATGCCGTTGGGTTCCAGCGCCGCCGGACCATCGGCGATGTCGAGCGTGCCCGGAAAATCCGGACCCGCAGTCCAGGTGCCGCTGTTGGACTCGTAGATGGCAGTATGGCCCGCACCGCAACTGTTCGCCCCTGTATAGAAGACAGTGCCATCAGGCCGCAGGACACCGGGACCCACCTCAAAGGAAGCATGCCTCTGTCCACCGCAACCGTGGGCGGAATCCCAGAGTTGCAGGACGGTGCTGCCGGCGCTAGACCACGAGCCGGTCGCCGGATCATAAATTTCGGAGTTAGTGCCCCTCGGCATGTACGTGATGCCGATGGGGACGTAGGCGTCCACCGTGAGTACTTTGCCGTTTGGCAACAGGGTCCAGCCCTCTTCGTCGTAGACGTCGAATTTGTTCGCGCCGGTGGGCGCCCAGGTCAATGTGGCAGGATTAAGAAGAGCAGACTGCGTCGTACAACAATTGGCCTGCATATAGGTCCCATCGGACAGGACGACGCTTTGCGCATCCCCAATCGTGGACCACCCGGCGGGAGGTTTCACCATCGTCCAGGTGTTCTTGCTTGGGTCGTAGATCGCGCCCATATTGGTCCAGACCGCCTGTAAAAAGTTGTACTCCCCGCCTTCGATGATCACCCGCCCATCCGGGAGCACAGCGGAGCCATGATAGAGCGGGCTGTATCCGGCTGGCAGCGAGGCAAGCTGGGTCCAGCTTCCGTTCACGTAGCTGCCGAACTGGTCAGGAGTGAGCTTCCACCAATCCTGACAACCTTTGTCGGCCAGCATGACCGTGCCGTCGGTAAGCAGAAGCGGGGTGCCAGGGCCGCAATTCGCGTAATCAAGAACCGGAGGCTGGTTGTTCAGAAGTTGCCACGGCGATGCGGCGCTTGGAGTCGGCAGAAGTGCGGCGGCGGAGGTCACGTTTTTGTGCGGCGGAAGTGGCTTGGGCGGCGGGAATTGTGCATTGACCAACGAGGGAAAAACCAACAGGGGCAATACGACCGTTGGTATTCTCAGGACACAATCGCTTTTGCGTTTCATGGTTTCTCCTTGTCGGTTAGCCAACACGACCACGCCTAAGGGGGCTTAAGGGACTGCAGAGATGGTCGCGTCGCTGAGCTGGCGGTACGCGACAACTCTGACCGGCCCGGTTGCCTCGTAAGGCCTTCGGATCGGGGATGGTGCGCGTCCAGCATAAGGGGCTTAACTAGTTGATCGCCGAGTCCTTCGGTTTGTCATTCTTGTCGCGGGGGCCGGTTGAAGGCTGGCGGGTAGCATGCTCGTCGTGCCCGCTGGACTCAAGCGGAGATCATGGCTCCTTCCACCACTCCCCACCCGATCTTGCGACGCAAGTTGATGCGAACGGGTAAATGCTAGCGCACGGTTAGCCCGGATTTACAACGCGATTGCCGAGGAATCGCGAAACGTGGTGAAAGTTAGTCGGGAGTGAAGAATTTCGTGCCAGCGCCGAGATCCCTAGCTTGGAGGATGGCGTACCGCTCGCCGCATCCGGAGGTCCCAACAAAATCAAGAACTTCACTCGTGTAGCTCGGGCAGGATCACTGGCAACCAGCCGACACGGAGGGCAAGGCAAAGCGGCCGCTCGCCGGCAGCGGACGCCGGCCTGGAATGTGGTGCAGACGAAGTCGCGCGAACGCAGGTTATGCGGTGGGCCGACGCTCGACGGTTGTGCCGCTTAAACGGGTTTTCCCCCATGTGCTAGGGAATGAGCGGGTGTAGCAGCGGGCGAGGGATTGCCGACCGTTCGGGGTACAGAACCGTCGGCTCTGTGAATACCCGAATAAGATAAAGGGAAACAACCCGCTCGGGCGTGGACTCTGTCAGCGTGACATCTGCGGGTGGGAATACGGGCGATCTGCAGGTGCAGTTCAAGTCACCTGCGGCACTGGCGCGGCCAGTGTCGCGC
>VBNP01000074.1:6277-18888 GCA_005877965.1 Gammaproteobacteria bacterium
CACGTGCAAGCGCTTGCGACAGACCGCTTCGCACTCTAATTCAAGCGGATGATGCGGTAGCGCTGGCGGCCCGGGGGCCAGCTGCCCGTCATTTCGAGGCTTGAAATGGCTGCTCCAAAACAGCCGTTTACAAGAGGCCGGCGCGTGGAACGTTTGGACCTCTTAGGGCGCTCGGCGGCCGCTGCCGGATCACTTTACATAAGCTGCCCTCCTCGATTACCTGTCGCCAATTCTGCGACATAGTTGTCGCCGATAGAGGGTGCGCGTCATCGTTCCCCGGGCACAAGGTGCGACAAAATGCTCGGACCGGTGGGGCGCATGATTGAGGAAGGAAGGCGTGGCGCGCGTAATCAAAGTGCAGGCGTCCGACGACATCTGGCATCTAAGCATCGAGGATCTATTGGCTCCGCCGAGGGAACCGGCGCGAACTGCCGGTCCGGGCCCCTTTGTCATCAACCTGAGGACGTCCACGGCCACGATCGGTTCGCCGCCGAAAGGACTGCTGCCGATCGATCGAGTCCATGTATACCAACTCATGCGCGGTCACGACGGTCGGCCGCAGTTTCAGCTCCGCCTAGGTATCATCGAATCCGAGCCGGAAGCCGACGCGCTTCTCTTGATGGTGCGTGAGCACTATCCGGGTGCGATCAAGGAACGGGCAGAAGACGACGACAAGGCCGCGATTGCGCGTGCAGCGTGCCCCGCTGAGCCGGCAAAGACGGCGACGGCGGTTGCGGCCGCGAAGGCACCTGTCGTTCCAGTGCCGAAGAAGCTCGCCCCGCCAGCAGCACGACAGGCCGCACAGAAGCCAGCAGAGTATTGTCTATTGGACATCGATGAGCTGTTGGCAGAAGACGACGACAAGGCCGCGATTGCGCGTGCAGCGTGCCCCGCTGAGCCGGCAAAGACGGCGAGGGCGGTTGCGGCCGCGAAGCCACCTGTCGTTCCAGTGCCGAAGAAGGTCACCCCGCCAGCAGCACGACAGGCCGCACAGAAGCCAACACAGCATTGTCGGTGGGACATCGATGAACTGCTGCCGCAGCTAGCCGCAGCGCGCCCGCTTGGCCGCGAGCCGTCGCCTCCGACTTCCACAGCGTCCAAAAGTGAGCGCAAGCCACCCAAGCTGGCCACCCCGCGTCGCTCCGAAAAAGCGCAGATGCCGTCACATTCCGCGGCGGCGCGACGCGCGAAACCGAGCGCACAGTCTCGCCCGAATCCTCCGCTGGAGGAGACGCGACAGTCTCAGACTTCTCGAGGCGCAACCAATGCGCCTCCTGTTGAACGGAAGGAACCAATGTGGGTCGCACCCACTCGAGTTCTGAGCGAGCCGCGCGAACGTGTCAATCCAGCACAGCCGCCGCTCGCGAAGACCGCGCAGCTGTCGGTCAACGTCTCGTGCGGCGTGTCGCAGGCTGAAGGAGCGCCGAAGAGCGCTGTAGTCGAGGAAATCGAGTCGGACCCGAATGCCATAACCGATCATGTCGAGGTGCTCACCCTGAGGATCGAGGGGCAAATTGGTGCCGCTACGGAAGCACCGCTGCCGCCGGGTGGCGCGAGCAGCACTGAGTCTTCGATCGAGCCGAAGCCTCTCGAAGCTCCCAAACCCGCGGATGCGCGACCGGTACCGGGATTGCGGAGCCTTGATGCCTCGGCCCCGACCGGGCCCGAGCCGGTCGTTAGTACTGACTCCCGCGCGGTAAACTCCGTGCCCCCAGAACGCCGCGCCGCAAACACGGCGCCCGCTCCGGCTGCTGAAACCGATGCAAACCTACCCGTCGCATCCGGGGAGGATTCGGGCGCGGATTCGGGATTACTGCAAAGCCGTGCGGCAAAGATCCCCGCGCTGCTGGACTCCGCAGACGCACACCAGAAGAGCGCGAACGCGCCGCAGAGTGATGCCGACGCGTCTATCGCGGCTGTACCGCCGCCCGGTTCGCGTCAGCTCATTGCACCTGGGCCGATCAGCCTGAACCCGCCGCCGCGCATCCCTCAGTCCGCGAGCGCGCAGGCAGGCGCTCCTGTGATGGACAGTACTCAAACGGTTCGTAGGCTCACGCCCCTCGAGCTCGCAGACGGCGAGGGCTCTTGCTGGTTCGCCGTTCAGCTCATGCTCCGCGAAGAACCGATCGACGCCGAGCAGGTGCCGGACCTCGGCATATTTTCCGAATATCGGCTGTACTCCGTTACGGGGCTCGAGCAGGACCGCGTGATGCACGCGCTGCGCGTCGGCTTCTTCTCGAGCGAGCTCGCGGCGGAAGCGGTGGCGGGCTATCTCGTGGCCTACTTCGACTCGCCGGTTATCAAGCGTGTAAGCATCGCCGAGCGCGAGCGCTTCGCGGATACAGGCCTCGCGGCTCGCAAGGATGTCGGCGCGACAGGCGTACACGCCGTGATTGAATTGGCAACCCCGGCGCCTCTGGCAGAGCGTCGCGCGACAGAGCGTCGCGTGACAGAGCGTCGCGTCGACGCGGCACCCTCCGGCAGCAGCAAGCGCGCTGCGCACGAAGCACCTTCGCTCTGGTCCCGCCTGCTTGCGCCGCGCAGTCGGTAAGATCGCGAATTTGCGAAAGCGGGTAAGGGGCGGAGGAGGCACTCCGCTGGCGATGGCCCCTTGTCAAGTGCGAACTTTACCTTGAAGGCGAGTTGCGTCGCGTGGCCGGCAGGATTGTCGAACTCCATGACATGCGCCAGCGCTGAAGCGGCTGCGCCAAAGCCCATGTTGGCTGGATGTTCCTCACGGATGAGTGTATCGGTGACGTGACTTTGCGCGTCGAGCGCCACTTGGATGTCGACCATGCCCTCGACGCCCTGACGTTCCGCATCCGGTGGGTAGTACTTCATGAGGTCCGGGCGTCCGGGCCATCTAATCCTGAGCCAAGAGCCAACCGACGCCGCCCGGCGAGATACGCACGTCCGATTCGCGTGGCCTAGGGTGATGACCGACGTAAACAAAGTTACGTTTCTCGAGCTCAGCTAGATGGTATTTCATGGCCGCCAAGCCGACCTGCGTTCCAGCGGCCAGGTTCGATAGCGGTGCCTTATCAATGCCCTGATCCGCTAGCTGGGCGAGATAGCGGAGGATGCGCACTTGCTGAGGTGGCAAGTCTGGCGGTTCCGCACGTCCATCTGGCGCCGGGCTCTCCGCAATCTTGATACCGGCGGCCGCCGACCGTAACTCCGCGAGCATTTCTTTAAACGCGAGCCTGGGCGGCTGCTCCAGGCGTAATCCGTCGGCAACGCCTCCGATGAGTCGCTCTGCAGCGTCGTCCTGGTCGAGCCCAACGCCATGGAAATCACCGAATGGCCGAGGCAGATCACCGACGCGTAGATCGGAGTGGCAGAGCGGAATGATATGTCGGTGCTTGATCCAGGCAGCGCCTAGCTCAATGTTCACCCACGGCCGGCGCAAGGAGGCGGGACTGAGAAGTGCGACCACAACGGCGGCTTGGTCCAGCTCCTGCTCAATGACTTCAATCCACTTGCGGCCAGCCGGCAGATCCTGTGCATCACCGGAAAGAAATGTCGTTACGGAGCGCGCGTGAAACGCATCCTTAATGCAGCTACTAACGACTGCACCGAGCGCCCCTTCCTCGTGGATATGCGAGATGAAGACTCGAAGTGGAGCGGCCGCCATTGCGGCAGCTTACCGCCGCGCGGCGGTAAGGGCGGTGAACTGATACTCACCCCACGGGGGAAGGGTAGCATCAAAAGCTTAAGCGTAACGGCGTCACGGCCGCCAACAGCGGCCGGCGAGGGCTATACCCCGCCCTGTACCAGCACTCAGCCCAGGTTCCGGCGTGGCGCGCGCCAGCCCATCCGCTGGGCTCCGTTTTCGGGTCGGTTTAGGCTGCGGGCCACCGGGGGCGGTCAGTACTCCGGTGGCCTGCGCCATGGCCGCCGATGCGCAGAAGTGAGGTAAAGCGCACTCGGCAGCCAACACAAAGGCGCGCGTTGCGTAGGAGATGGATGGCCGCGCGCCCGTGCTCTGTTAGGTCGTCGGAAACAACTCCACGACGTTCGATAACCCTTGGTGCTTGGGCAGACGGTACTGTGCAGTGCTGATGGCGAAGTCCGCGCTCTTATAGTCGAGCCGCCGCAGGAACGCGCGCACGCGCTCTACTGGTCATTCGCAGCTGGTTGCTTTAGCAAGATGTTCCGGCTAGCGTTCGCGCAATTGGTGCGGTGTAGAGTGGCCAATCTCCTGTTGCCCTGACAAACATAACCCTAAAAGATGTCTACGTAGAGCTCGATATGACGACCTTCCAAGCGCTTCTAGTTTCGGCGACGTTGCTTGTGACTTCACCCGTTGCCATGAGTCAGGACGACGCGCGCAAAGAACTCATTGAACGCGGCAGGTCCTTTGAATTGAACACCCCGTACGTGCCGCCTCCCGGCGATCCAATGGAACATTACGCATCGGGGTACGCGAAGATCATGTGCTCGTCGGTGTTCATCACAGGTCTTGATGCCGCATTCGCAGCCGAAAACGTGGGCTACTTCACCGCCCCCTACGAGATACGCGCAAAACTTGGGGTGCCGAAGATCGACCGCGAGAAACGCACGGTGGAGGTCAGGATGCCGAACGGCATAGTACGTATTGCAAAACAAGTTGGCAGCCAGGGGTGCGTGACTGTGCCGATCGGAAAGACCGACGTTTTTTTCAAGCCGTCAATCGTGAACAGCACTCTGCCGGACGCGAAAACGCAACAGTGGCCGATGGGTGACTTGCCACCTCCAAGTGTTTTTCCGCCAGAAATCAAGCGGACAATGATTCAACAGGCGGTGCAGGCCGCGTTCGATCCTCGGGGCATGACGGCGGCGTTCGTGGTCACATACAAAGGACGAATCATCGCGGAGCGCTACGGTAAGGACATCACGTCTACGACGCCGCTCGAGAGCTGGTCAATGGGAAAGAGCTTGAGCGCCACCCTAATGGGCGTCCTCATCAAACAGGGCGCGTACGATCTATGGCAGCCGGCGCCGATTCCCGAATGGCAATCCCCTGGCGATCCACGTGCGAAGATCCGGATCGCCGATATCCTGCATATGTCGAGCGGCCTGCGGATCCGCGCGCCACTGGATCCGGACTTTGACAAGAGCGGTCCGTATCCGGATCATTATTATCTGTACACCGGCAGCATTGATTCGTTCAAGTACGCTGCGACGCGTCCTCTCCAGTGGCCGCCGAACACCGTGGGCCGCTATCGCAACACGGACCCGGTTCTCGCGAATTACCTCATTCGCCTCGCCGTCGAAAAACGCCATGAGGACTATCACTCTTTTCCGCAGCACGCACTGTTCGACAAGATTGGCATACGCACGATGGTTCTTGATACAGACCCGTATGGGAATTTCCTCACGCAAGGGTATGAGCAAGGCTCGGCCCGCGACTGGGCGCGCCTCGGCAACCTTTACTTGCAGGACGGGGTTTGGAACGGCGAGCGCATTTTGCCCGAAGGCTACGTGACGTTCGTAAGCACGATCGCGCCAGCGTGGGCGGCGGACAAGCGTCCAATCTATGGCGGATTTTTCTGGATCAATGGCGAGGGCACCTTTCCCGCACCCAGGGATTCCTTCTACATGGACGGTGCTGGCGGTCAATACGTGCTGATCATCCCGCCATACCAACTTGCTATCGTACGGCTTGGGCATTACAAGGGGGCGGACGCTGGCAATAAGGCGCTGAGGAAGGCGATCAAAATCATCCTCGAAGCCGTTCCCCGGGTGGGAAATTAGAACCTCGACTTCAATGAGTGCTTTTCTGATCGCTCAATGACCGCGAGGGGTCGACACCCGCTAGTGGCAACATGTGGAATAGCGACGGTTCTGATCATCGTCGGCAGATCAGTATCCCATCCGCGTGCCGATGGTTCTGGCCAGCGTCATCGCGACGGGATGAGAAGCTTTGCAACGGTTGCTTTCGGGTGCGCCAGGAGGCCAGGGCCATACACATCCTCCGCGTCCGCCGCCAGCTGAGCGATCGCGGAACCGGCGAACGGAGACGAGACCGCGGCCAGCCGCAGCCCCCCGATCATCTGATAAGCGTTGCATGTAACACTGAAAGAGTGCATACATGTTACATGTCACTTTCTTCGGGAGAATCGCGTGAGTCCAGCCCGAGCCAGGAAGGGCTTGCGCACCCCGGTCGCCCAACGTGTGCAGAAGCACCGCAAGGCGCTGCGCGCCGCGGGCCTTCGTCCCATCCAGATCTGGGTTCCCGACGTTCGCTCGAAGCGCTTTGCCGCCCAGGCCCACCGGCAATCGCTCGCGGTCGCCAACAGCCCGTATGAGAAGCACGATCAAGCCTTCATCGACTCCATTTCCGACTGGAACACCACATGAAACGTGGCGACATCTGGAGCGTTGCCGGCGGTCCGGGCTACTCCGGCAAGCCGCGGCCCGTTATGGTCCTGCAGGAGAACAGGTTTGACGCCATGGAGTCCATCACGATTTGTCCCTTCACGGGTGATCCAACAGCCGCCGAACTGTTCCGTATTCCGATTGAGCCCACTGCGACCAACGGTCTTAAGAGCCCGTCACGCCTCATGGTCGACAAAATCACCACTGTCGCAAAGAGCAAGGTGGGCAAACAGGTTGGGCGTCTCGATGACGGGGACGTCCTGCGCATGAACCGCGCAGTCGTCGTGTTTCTCGGGCTGGCAGGCTCGAACTAGGTGCTGCGGAAGCATGTGGCTTTCAACGGGGAGTCGGGGTGCAAAAGATGGGTTGGTAACGGGGGCCCGATCTGACACTTGTGCGCGATATATTCGGGTCGCGTTTGGCTAGCCGCCGCGCGCGGTTAACCCCGAGCATCTCCGTCGGTGCCCGAGGCGGACTCCCTGTTGCGGGCGGCCGTCGCTATCGCCCCGGGGGTATCCCCAGGAGAGCCTCAGCGGCCCGCACGTAGTGCCACAGCTCACCGGGATTTCTTGCCAACGCCTGCGAAAACAATTCCTCGCCCTTTGCGCGCTGACCCGTTCTGATGTACCACGCACCAATTTCGGCCATGCCGGTATCGTCTTTGGGATTCGCAATGAGAGTCTTTTGAAAGGCTTCCTCGGCTTTCAACGGCTCGCCGGCGTCGGCGTAGATCTCCCCTGCGCGCTGCCAGTCGCTCCCCTTCGGTTTCGCGTTCAAGACCTGGTCAATTAGCGCCTGGCCTTTTCCCTTGTCTCCTGAAAGGTAATACACGCGAGCGACGCCCAGTCGCTCCCAGGAGCCACTGCCTGCGAGCTTCTCTGCTTCCTGCAGAGCAGCCAGTCCCGCTTCCTTCGCCGGTTTGCCGCGGATGAGGTCCATGCCCGGTGGTCTTTCCTTCGCGGCGAGGCCGACGCCTAGGCCAAACGCCAGACACCCCGCTGCAAGTGCGAGGGCAAAACCCGTTTTCATGTTTGAATCCTCGTGAGTGCGACCAGCAGCAGCAGTTCGTCGCGGCCGGCCGGTAACGTAGTGCAAACACACCAGCATCCTTTACGTCTCCTCCCCAATCAGGTTCCGGTGCTGAACGGCGGATAGCGATCGGTCGTGAGCAGGAACGCATAGGCCGCAACCCGGAGCCACCAGCGGAACACTCCGACGATGAAGTCGAAGAGCGAGCGGGGATAGCGGCCCGTAAATAGTATCGCGAACCAGGCAATGATCACGCAGAAGAGGGCCGCGATGCCGAGGAACCATAGGATGACGTAGTGCGGAATCGCCAGGAGCCACTTGACGAGCGGCAGCCAGCGATTCAACTCACGCTTCGCATCGATACTCGTCGCGTAACAGCGCCAGATAGATGGCGACGCGGGTGCTGAACCTCGTCAGGGCGAGGTTCCAGTCGAACCACCATCGTGGGTACTTCTGACGAAACAGCAGCATCAGCACCGACGTCAGAAAAACAATCCCGCCTGACCCAAACACGTGATTCCCCGAACCGGCGTGAACGCTGGCCCTCGTTAGACGAGCGAGGACGACGGCGATCGGAATGACGGTGAACAGCCGGAAGGCGGTGGTGAGTCGGTCGAGCTCTCGGTCTGGGTAGTCGATCTCGAGTGTCGCCGGAAATCCAGATGAGACGTTTTCCATTGCTTTTCCTCCTGCGCGTGTCGTCGGTAGTAACGGAGTCGAGCGACTGATATGGCCCACAGGTGTCAACTGGCGCAAGGGCATCACTCGCGATCGTGCGCGACCCTGTGGAGATCCGAGTGTGAGTCACCCCGGATGGGGAACGCGACGCGCGGAGCTTATAGCGACGATGGATCACACTGATATTCGCGGGTCGGTTACCGTATTGCATCGGTCCGTCGCGGAGCTGCCTCGATCTAAAGGCGGAGATCTTCAAGGTGGAAAGATGTGATTCAGCGTGCCGATGATGCTCTTGAACTCCGTCGAACGCAGCTTCGTGCCTTCGCCGGTGGGTAGCCCCTCTACCGCCCGATAGGTGAGCGCATCTGCCCAGGCGCGATACCGGGCGAGCAGATGAGCGGTCTGGGTACTCAACATGGGACTATCGCGAGCATGCACTATCGTGCCGCGCACTAAGAGGAAATGGTATCAGGGGCGTCCTTCGATACTTGTCTGCTCGCCCTACCGCGTCGCAGCTCCGTGACGGAAAGCGCCTAATCTCAATGCTGCAGCGCGAAGCCCGGCGAAAGGTAAAGACTGAGCGCGGGACAACGGTGAAGCCCCAGCTTCGGAATCAGCACCAACGGACCGGCCGCGCTGCAGTGTGCCTTCGCGGCGGGTCGCGGGCCACCTTGCTTGCTTCCGGAAAAGAGGCGGGTTAATACCCATTGCATGCCATGGGGGCAAGGCGTACACGGCATGCGAATCAAAAACAAGCAGGTCCGGCTGGGTCTGCGGGCGAGGACTGTATCACTCCTTTGGAATGAGGCGTCTCTTGGTCGCCGATGTGCAGCTAATTCCAGAATCTCGCCGGCCATTGTCGCGACGTGTCCGGCAAACTCTCTCGGCCTGACACTCGGCCCGCGGCCGGTCGCGGGATGTTAGCCTTCTTCGAGTTCATTAAGAACGTAAGTGGGAGTGCGGGTATGAACCGTCTGTCTTATTACATGATGCGCATGCTGCCGGTGATTTCGCTGGCGCTTGCGGCAATTGCGCACGGCGAAAACCGTTCCGAAGGTCCTGAGCAGGAGAGGTTCGAGCTCGTTGAGACGACGATCGCCGACATCCAGCAGGCGTATCGCTCCGAACTTCTGACGCCAGAGCAGCTGGTCAAAATGTATCAGGCGCGCATTGCGGCGTTCGACCGGGCGGGGCCGCACCTGAATGGCTACATGTACGTCAATCCGAATGCCGCCCATGCGGCGCGCGAGTTGATGCGCAAGTCCGACAACGACGGCGACGGTCACGAATCGTTGCCGTTGTACGGCGTGCCGGTCATCCTGAAGGACAACATTGCCACGGCCGGAATGCCGACGACAGCGGGCTCCGTAGCCCTCGGCGAATCCATTCCCTCGAAAGACGCGTTCATCGTGACGAAACTGAAGGGCGCGGGTGCAATCATCCTCGGCAAGGGGACGCTGACCGAGTTCGCGAACTTCTTCGCGCTCGCAAACCCGAGCGGCTACAGCTCTCAGCTCCGGTTCCAGCTGTTTGAAGAGGGCGGCGATATCGTCCGCGTCGGCTATGGGTTCAACCCGTTCGATCCGCGCCCCGACCCGCGCCCGGATGTAATCAATGACGGCATCCGGTTGACCCGAAGAGACGACGGGCGTCCGGCGCTCGATACCGGTGGATCGAGCTCTGGCCCCGGCATCGCCATCAGCGCCAATCTTGCGGCGGTCGGCGTCGGTACGGAGACCTCCGGCTCGATCCTTAGCCCGTCGAGTGCAAACCTGCTGGTCGGCATCAAACCTACCGTCGGGCTCGTCAGCCGGACGGGGATCGTGCCGATCACCGCCGACCAGGACACCGCGGGTCCGATAGCGCGCACCGTGACCGACGCGGCAAAGCTGCTGAGCGTTCTGGCCGGGTACGACCCGGCCGATCCCGCGACGATCGCGTGCCTGACGCCAGGCAAGTGCCTCAAAGACTACACGCCGTTCCTCAACAAGCACGCTCTGAAAGGCGCCCGGATCGCGGTACCCCACCTGCGGTACTGGACCAACGCCTCGGGCCAGACCGTGATCAGCACCGAGATTCAGAAGGTGATGAACGATGCTATTGCGGTGCTGCGCGCCCAGGGCGCGATCGTCGATGACCCGGCGGATATACCGGACGCGCAGGAGCTGAACAACGTCAGCACGTGCGTGGTTAACCCCCCGTTCCCGGCCACCTGCTCGACAGTGCTGGCGTACGGCTTCAAGCGCGACTTGAACGCATACCTGGCGGATTTTGGTCCGGGGATCGCCGCGGATGGTAAGACCGTGGTCAGTAGCCTCGCCGACGTCATCGCGTTCAACAACGCGTTCGTCGCCGGAGGCGAAAAGGTCGGGCTGAAGTACGGGCAGGATATCCTCTTGGCCGCCCAGGCCCTGGATACTCGCGCAGGCAGCAGCGACACGGCCCGGTATCACGCGGATCGAACGAGGGATCTCGACCTCGCGCGGACGAAGGGTCTCGATGTGATGTACCAAACGTACGATGCGGTCCTGTTCCCTGCGAACCGCGGGGCTGCTATCGCGGCGCGCGCCGGTTATCCGAGCATCGTGGTTCCCGGTGGTTTCATTGCAAATCCCGCGGTGCCGCCGCCGCCGTTGACCCCGCCGACACCATTTCCGGCAGACTTCAACGCCGAACCCGCCCCGTACGGCGTAACCTTCTCGGGACCGCCGTTCAGCGAGTCGAGGCTGATCGGCTACGCGTACGCGTTCGAGCAGGCGACTCGCGTTCGCGAGCCGCCGACCAGCGCGCCGTCGCTACCCAGCGACGTCGTCGAGTAGCCCGCCGGGCATCCTGGGGTGGACGACCAGGTGGCGACCGAGTCGTCCGCCCTTCGAACTCCCGAAGTTGGTTACGTGCCCTGCCTGCCACAAGCTCGGCCTGGTTTCCACCTAACAGACCCGAGCGCTCTGCCTTAGGCTAAACCGCTTGGCGATTCGGTAGCGGGCCGCCCGCTCACGTCGCAGGCTCGGGAAGCCTAGCGCCCGCTCGATTGCCTGGAAGCGCTGCCCGTTGCGCGTGTCCGCTGTTGCCTCGCCGCAAGTGAAGGACTACCCTGAAAGATGCAGCGGAAGGTATGCCGCGTGACTGTCGCTGGCTTCGCGATCATACCCGATGGTGCGCCGGCATTTCGTTGGTCTCACTGCACGTCCTCTGTTTCTCGCCGCATTTCTCGCGCCGCCGGTCGCTGGCGCCGAAGCGGACGGCTCCGCAGGAGAAACCGCATGATTCGACCACGCGCCTACATGGGATGGATGGCCGCGGGCACGCTGGTCCTGTGCACAGCCGCACGGTCCGCAGAAAACGCTCCCCTGGTTCAGCGCGGCGTGCGAGTGGAAGCGGAGGTTCAGCACGATACGTCGACTCCACTACGGCAGATGCCGCCTGCACTCCGCGCTCAGGGGCAGCGAGTGCACCCCGTGCTTCCGTTGCCGCGGCATGGAGGCGGAGGCGTCACTGCGGCCGATCCAGTCTTGCAGTCGTTGATAGCCCAGCCGCTGGCGCCCGCACTCACATTGAATTTTGATGGCGTCGGCAATGGTTTTTCGGGTCCCGCGGGTACCTTCACGGTAGCAGGAGCGCCGCCCGACACCAATGGCAGCGTCGGGCCGAACCACTACGTCCAGATCGTCAACGCCGACTTCGCGGTGTTTGACAAGAGCGGCGCGGCTCTTTTTGGTCCCGTCCCCATCAATACGTTGTGGAGCGGCTTCGGCGGTGATTGCGAGACGAATAACGACGGTGACCCGGTCGTGGAATACGACAAGCTTGCCGATCGCTGGGTGATCGCGCAGCCGTCCTTCTCGACGCTCCCGTATCTCGAGTGCGTGGCTGTGTCGACGTCGGGTGATCCAACCGGTACCTACAATCGCTACTCGTTCAGCTACACAGATTTTCCTGATTACCCCAAAATAGGTGTGTGGCCGGACGCCTATTACGCGACGTTCAACTTCTTCACCTCCGGGAGTGGCACTTTTTCCGGCGGCGAGGTCTGTGCTTACGACCGAGCGAGCATGTTGGCAGGGCAAGCGGCCACGCAACAGTGCTTCAATGTGGGCACGAGCTTCGGCGGTCTGCTGCCCGCCGACCTCGACGGCGGAAGACAGCCACCGGCCGGATCACCGAACTACGTGGTTTCTCTCGGCGCGGTCGACGGGCAGCTCGCTTTCTGGCAGTTCCATGTCGACTGGACCACCCCAGCGAACACGACCTTGACCGGTCCGACCACGCTCACGACCGCCGCGTTCACTCTGCCTTGCAACGATACGGGCGGCACGTGTGTCGCTCAGAGTGGTACCACGCAGCAACTGGATACGCTCGGTGACCGCCTCATGTACCGCCTGGCGTACCGCAACTTCAGCGATCACGAAGCTCTGGTCGTCAACCACAGCATTACAGCCGGGTCCAGTGTCGGGGTGCGATGGTATGAACTCCGACCAGATGCATCACACAGTCTCGCCATTTTCCAGCAGGGAACCTATGCGCCCGATTCCGACTACCGTTGG
>VBNP01000075.1 GCA_005877965.1 Gammaproteobacteria bacterium
CATCGAAGGAGTACCCGAGACCGAACACCGCGCGCGCCAGATCCGCCCGTGCCTGGTTTCCATCGCGCGTGGGATCGGTGTAGTACATCTCGCCGTAACCCCACAAGCGCACGCCGGCCGCCGGCGGCGAAGCGCCGACCGTGGAGGGCGGCGGCGGTGTGGGCAGGGCCGATGAGTTCGCGAGCGCCGGCGCCGACACGCCCGCAGACGCCGCCGCGCCCGCCCCGGTGAGCTGCGCGAGCTGGCGCTCCATCCGCTCCTGGTGCGCGCGCAACGCGCGATTCTCGTCTGCCAGGCGCCGCAGCTGCGCCTGCACCTGCGCCAGTTGCGCGCGCATATCGGAGGTCCCTGCACCGTCCGCAGCGGCCGCGGCGCCGCTGCCGCACGGCGCAAAGCCGCAAGCCAGGCTCGCGAGAACGAGGGCGCGAGCTCGAGCAACCAGGTTCCGCATGTCTTCCCTCCCACGGCCCTTCATCGCCAAATGCTAATGCGAATCATTCCTATTAGCAATCGGATGGGGCACCGCCAAGCTGCCTGGGGGTGGCATCGCGGACGCCTGGCGCCGCCGGCCGCTCAGGGCGGCGGCGGGAGCGTTTCCAGCCGGTCGATCTTGCGCGGCCAGCCGCGCTTGAGCACCGCACCGCGCTGCGCGCGCTCGCCGACATAGTCCTGCAGGTCGCGCCAGTCGAGCGTCTTCTGCTGCTCGCCGGACCACAGGGCGAGAGTCGCCTTGGGCGGCACGACGGCGATAGCGGTCATGAGTTCCGCGCGCGCCGCGGCCTTCTTGGCCGGGATGTCGTAGAGCTTGTTGCCCTTGCCGCGCGGCATCTCCGGGACCTCCCCCACCGGGAAGGCGAGCAGCTTGCCTTCGCTGCTCACGACCGCGACCAGGGAGTCCGCCGATGCGACCGGCGCCGGCGCCAGCACGTGCGCGTTCTCGGGCACGTTGAGCACGGTCTTGCCGGCACGCCGGTCGCTGACGAGATCCTTCAGTCGCGCGGTGAAGCCATAGCCCGCATCGCTCGCGAGCAGCCACAGGTCCTGCGGCTCCCCGATCATGACGCCGGCGAACTTCGCGCCGTCGGGCGGATCGAGACGGCCCGAAAGCGGCTCACCCTGCCCGCGCGCAGAAGCGAGCGAGTGCGCCGGCAGCGTGTAGGTGCGCCCGGTGCTGTCGATGAACACCGCCGGCTGCAGACTCCGTCCGCGGGCGAGGGACTGAAACGCATCCCCGCTCTTGTAGGACAGGGCGCGCGGCTCGATGTCGTGACCCTTCGCCGAACGCACCCAGCCGCCGGTGGACAGCACCACGGTCACCGGCTCGTTGGCGATCAGCGTCGTCTCATCGATCGCCTGGGCCGCCTCGCGCTCGATGATCTTGGTGCGCCGCTCGTCGCCGTACGCTTGCGCATCGGCGCGGATCTCGGCGGCGATGAGCTTCTTCAATTTCGCCTTGCTCCTGAGCAACGCCTCGAGCTCCTCGCGCTCCGCGGACAGGCTCTTCTGCTCCTCGCGGATTTTCATCTCCTCGAGCTTCGCGAGGTGGCGCAGGCGCGTGTTCAGGATCTCCTCGGTCTGCTCATCCGTGAGCTTGAAGCGCTTCATCAGCAGCGGCTTCGGCTCGTCCTCGCGGCGGATGATGCGGATCACCTCGTCCAGATTCAGGAAGGCGATGAGCAGGCCATCGAGGATGTGCAGACGCTTGCCGACCTTGTCCAGCCGGTACCGCAGGCGGCGCGTGACGGCCGTGGTGCGGAACTCGAGCCACTCGCTAAGGATCTCCTTCAGGCCCATCACGCGCGGGCGGCCGTCGAGCGCGATGATGTTGAGATTGACGCGGTAGTTGCGCTCCAGGTCGGTGGTGGCGAACAGGTGGTTCATGAGCTCCACCAGATCGATGCGGTTGGAGCGCGGCACGACGACCAGGCGGGTCGGATTCTCGTGATCGGACTCGTCGCGCAGGTCATCCACCATCGGCAGCTTCTTGGCGCGCATCTGCTCGGCGATCTGTTCCTGCACGCGCGCCGGCGACACCTGGTAGGGAAACGCCGTGATGACCACGTTGCCGTCCTCGATCTCCCAGGTGGCGCGCGCCTTGAACGAGCCGACGCCCTTGTCGTAGAACTCCTTCAGGTCCGCGCGTGGCGAGATGATCTCCGCGCCGGTCGGCAGGTCCGGGCCCTTCACGTGCTTAATGAGCGCCGCCGTCGTGGCCTCGGGCTCCTCCAGCAGGTGGATGGCGGCGGCGGCTACCTCGCGCAGGTTGTGCGGCGGAATATCGGTCGCCATGCCGACCGCGATGCCGGTGGTGCCGTTGAGCAGCAGGTTCGGCAGCCGCGCCGGCAGGATCACCGGCTCCTGCAGCGTGCCGTCGAAATTGGCCGTCCAGTCCACCGTGCCGTCGGAGAGCTCCCCGAGCAGCACGTCGGCGTATCTGGTGAGCTTGGCTTCCGTGTAGCGCATGGCCGCGAAGGACTTGGGGTCATCCTGCGAGCCCCAGTTGCCCTGGCCGTCAACGAGTGGATAGCGATAGGCGAAGGGCTGCGCCATGAGCACCATGGCCTCGTAGCAGGCCGTGTCTCCGTGCGGATGAAACTTGCCGAGCACATCGCCCACGGTGCGCGCGGACTTCTTGTGCTTGGAGACCGCCGACAGCCCGAGCTCGCTCATGGCGTAGACGATGCGCCGCTGCACGGGCTTCAGCCCGTCGCCGAGCGCCGGCAGCGCGCGGTCGAGAATCACGTACATCGAGTAGTCGAGGTAGGCCTTCTCGGTGAAGGTGCGCAGCGGCTGGCGCTCGATGCCCTCGAAGTTCAGTTCCTGGTTCTCGGGAGGCATGTCTACACCTGAACGTCGGCGAGGTTGCCCTTCTCTTCGAGCCACTCGCGCCGGTCGGCGGCGCGCTTCTTGGCGAGCAGCATGTCCATGAGTTGATCGGTGTTGTCCTTGCCGTCGATGGTGAGCTGCACCAGGCGCCGCGTGCGCGGGTCGATGGTGGTCTCGCGCAGCTGCGTCGGGTTCATCTCCCCCAGGCCCTTGAAACGCGTGACCGTCGCCTTGGTGCGCGGGCCCTCCTTCTCGATCCTCTTCAGCAGCTGGTCGCGCTCGGCGTTATCGAGAGCGTAGTGCACCTGCTTGCCGGCATCGATGCGGTAGAGCGGCGGCATGGCCACGTGCACGTGTCCGTGCGCCACCAGCGGACGGAAATGCCGCAGAAACAGCGCGCACAGGAGTGTGGCGATGTGCTGACCGTCGGAGTCTGCATCCGCGAGGATGCAGACCCTGTGGTAGCGCAGCTGGGAGAGGTCGCTCGAGCCGGGCTCGATGCCGAGCGCGACGCAGATGTCGTGCACTTCCTGGCTGCCCGCGATCTCACCCGCATCGAGCTCCCAGGTGTTCAGGATCTTGCCGCGCAGCGGCATGATGGCCTGGTAATCCTTGTCGCGCGCCTGCTTGGCGGAGCCGCCGGCGGAGTCGCCCTCCACCAGGAACAGCTCCGAGCGCTTCGGGTCCTGGCTGGTGCAGTCGGCGAGCTTGCCAGGCAAGGCCGGGCCGCCGGTCAGGCGCTTGCGTACCACGCGCTGTGCGGCCTTGGCCCGCTCCTGCGCGTTGGCGATCGCGAACTGCGCGATGCGCTCGCCGGCATCCGGATGGCGGTTGAGCCACAGCGCCACGGAATCGCGCACGAACGCTTCCACCAGCGCGGCGGCATCGCGCGAGCCGAGCCGTTCCTTCATCTGTCCGGCGAACTGCGGCTCGTGGATCTTCACCGACAGCACGTAGTTCGCCTTGTCCCACACGTCCTCGGGGGTGAGCTTGATGCCGCGCGGCACGAGATTCCTGAATTCGCAGAACTCGCGCACCGCCTGCGCCACGCCTGCGCGCAGCCCGTTCACATGGGTGCCGCCTTCGATGGTGGGGATCAGGTTGACGTAGCTCTCGCCGATCGGCGCTGCCGCATCCGGCGCCCAGCACAGTGCGTAGTCGACCGCGTCGTTGTCGCCCTCACGCGTGCCGGTGATGGGCTCGGCGGGAATGCGCTCGAGCTTGCCCAGCTCCTCGATGAGATAGGCGCCGAGATCCCCGCTGTAGAACCACTCATCCTTCTCGCCGCTGGCCTCGTTCTTGAACGTGACGCGCAGGCCCGGGCACAGCACCGCCTTCGCCTTGAGGGTGTGCTTGAGCTGCGGCACGGAGAACTTGTCCGAATCGAAGAACTTCGGATCGGGCCAGAAGCGGATGGTGGTGCCGGTGTTGCGCTGGCCGACGGAGCCGGTCTCCTCGAGCTTGGAGGCGATCTTGCCGTCCTTGAAGCTGATGTTGTATTGCTTGCCACCGCGCTTGATCCAGCACTCGAGGTGCTTCGACAGCGCATTCACCACCGAGACGCCGACCCCGTGCAGACCACCGGAGAACTTGTAGTTCTTGTCGGAGAATTTCGCGCCGGCGTGCAGGCGCGTGAGGATCAGCTCCGCTCCGCTCACCTTCTCCTTGGGATGGATGTCGACCGGCATGCCGCGGCCGTCATCCTCCACCTGCAGCGATCCGTCCTTGAAGAGGGTGACGTCGATCTGCTTGCAGTAACCGGCGATCGCCTCATCGACGCTGTTGTCGATGACCTCGTGCGCCAGGTGATTGGGCCGTTGCGTGTGGGTGTACATGCCCGGCCGTCGCCGGACGGGCTCGAGGCCGCTCAGGACCTCGATATCGGAGGCGGTGTAGGTCTGGCTCATCCGGCTGCGTGGATCATCCGTGGCTGGGCGCCGCGTGCGCGCGGCGATCTTAACAGACCGCGCGCTGATCGCCGGCGCTACGCGAAGTCGGCCACCAGCGCGAGCCGTATCGCCGCGGGCACTTCGTGCACCACATAGCGATAGTGCTCGTGATCGACGCCCACGGCGAGCATCGCTCCGGCCTTCAGGCCGGCGATCATGCCGGGGGTGAGCTCAAAGCGCAGAAAATGCACCGCCGAGGTCTTCTCCTCGTTCTCCCGCTCCAGATCCTCGTCGGCAATCGCGAACACGCGCGCGTGAGCGGCCACCTGCACCCAGCAGCCATCCTCGATACCCTTCAGGCGCGCCAGTGCCTGCGCCCGCTCCGCGGGTTGGGCATATTCGATCAGCAGCGTCACCTTCCAGTTGCTGCCGTCCGGGATCAGCGGGTTGAAGGCGCCGAGCTCATCGGCGATCCCCTGCGGCTCGAAGATACCCTCGGTGCGCAACATCTCCTGCACCTGGTACTGAACCGTGAGCCGATCCTCGAAGCACCAGGTGGTGTTCGGCCCGATCGCGAGCCGGCGCTCGCCCTTGTGACGCAGCACGCGCGCGCGGAATGCCGGCCGCTCGCGGGCGTACTGCTCGAGCGACATGAGGTCCGCGGCCGCGAGCTTCTCCATGTCAGGTGAGTCCGTACGCGATCCGCAGCAGCCGCAGCGGATGCTCGGGTGCACGCGGCTGCGTGAGGCCGCTCGCGATCTGCTGAGCCGCCATCGGGCAGTCGCTGGCGTAGTGATCGGCCTGCGCGCTCTCGACCCGCTGCACCACCGGGCGTCCGATGCGCACCGAGGCGGCGCGAAACTCGCGCTTCACGCCGTAGGTGCCGTTGTGCCCCGAGCAGCGCTCGATGGTGTCGACGCTGGTGCCCGGCACGAGCCTCATGAGATCGCGCGTCTTGAGCCCGATGTTCTGCACCCGCAGGTGACAGGGCACGTGGTAGCTCACCTTGCCGAGCGGCGCCTTGAAGTCGGTGCGCAGCAGCCCCGCCTCGTGGCGCAGCATGAGATATTCGAACGGGTCGAACATGCGCGCCGCGACCTGGCGAACCTGCGCGTCCCCGGGGTACATGAGCGGCAGCTCCTGCTTGAACATGAGCACGCACGAGGGGATCGGCGCCACCAGGTCGTAGCCGGCCTCCACCGCCCGCGCCAGCTGCGGGACGTTGAACTCCTTGAGCCTCGCGACGGCCTCGAGGTCGCCGAGCTCGAGCCGCGGCATTCCGCAACAGCGCTCCTGCGCGAGCAGCGTGATTTCGATGCCGTTGTGCGCGAACACCGCGACCAGGTCCTCGGCGAGCGCCGGCTCGTTGCGGTTGACATAACAGCTGGTGAACAGGGCCACGCGACCGCGGGTCGCCGCCGTCGCCGGCGCGCCGGGCGCGCCCGCGGCGCGCCGCGTGGTGCCCAGATGCGCGAGGCGCCGGCGCGCGCTGCGCGCCTGGTACTGCGGCAGCGGCGCCGTGCGGTCGACGCCGAGGGTCTTCTCCAGCAGCGCGCGGCCGGCCGCGGTGCGATTGACCGCGTTCACCAGCTCCGCCACGACCGGAATTCCGGCCAGCCTGCCGACTGTATCGGTGGCGGCCAGTGCGCGCTCGCGCAGCGTGACGCCCGTGGTGCGCGCGCGCACCGCCTTCGCCCGCAGCATCAGGTGTGGAAAGTCGACGTTCCAGGGATGCGGCGGGACGTACGGGCACTTCGTCATGAAGCACATGTCGCACAGATAGCAGTGATCCACGACCTGCCAGAACACCCGCCGCTCCACGCCCGCCACTTCCCCCTGCGCGCAAGCATCCACGGCGTCGAACAGCGTCGGAAAGGCGTTGCACAGGCTGAAGCAGCGCCGGCAACCGTGGCAGATGTCGAACACGCGCTCGAGTTCGGTCTCGAGCGCGCTCACGTCGTAGAACTTCGGGTCGCGCCACTCGAGCGGGTGCCGGGTGGGAGCCTCGAGGCTACCCTCGCGTGTGCCGCTCAAATGGCGTCCAGGGCCTTCTGGAAGCGATTGGCATGCGAGCGCTCGGCCTTGGCGAGGGTCTCGAACCAATCGGCGATCTCCCCGAAACCTTCCTCGCGCGCAGCCTTGGCCATGCCGGGGTACATGTCGGTGTACTCATGGGTCTCACCGGCGATGGCGGCCTTGAGGTTGAGCCGCGTCTCCCCGATGGGCAGCCCCGTTGCCGGGTCCCCTACCGTCTCCAGATACTCGAGGTGCCCGTGAGCGTGGCCGGTCTCGCCTTCCGCGGTGGAGCGAAACACCGCCGAGACATCGTTGAACCCCTCGACGTCGGCCTTCTGTGCGAAATACAGATAACGCCGGTTGGCCTGCGATTCCCCGGCGAACGCATCCTTGAGATTCTTCTCGGTCTTGCTGCCTTTGAGATTCATGGCTTCCTCACTTAGACTCGGTCTAACCCAGGCGTGCGACTCTATCGCCGCACCGCGATTCGCGTCAACCCCGCGTTGACCCTCGCACCGTGTGCTGTGTAACGTTGCGCGCCCTTGGCTTACCTCCCGCCAAGCTTCCAGGAGCGACGCGATTTGACGCGCAACACCCAGGGCCCCGACTTCGAACAGGCGCTTGCGGAGCTCGAGGGTCTGGTCGAGCGTCTCGAGCGCGGCGATCTGCCGCTCGATGAGGCGCTGAAGATCTTCGAGCGCGGCGTCGCGCTCACGCGCCACTGCCAGGCATCGCTCCAGGCCGCGCAGCAGAAGGTCGAGATCCTCCTCAAGCGCAGTGGCCAGGCCGGCGCCGGGATCGAGCCGTTCGAGGAGGCGGGGGACGAGGCTGCGGGCGCGGCTCCAGACCCGCAGTAATGGACGTGTACACTGAGGCGCCGATGAGCTCACCGCCCGACAACTACCCGCTGCTGTGCGCGATCGAGTCGCCGGCGGATCTGCGGCGCCTGCCGGTGGGCAAGCTCCCGGCGCTGGCCGCCGAGCTGCGCGAGTTCCTGATCCACAGCGTGAGCACCCGCGGCGGTCACTTTGCCGCAGGTCTGGGCACGGTCGAGCTCACCATCGCCCTGCACTACGTGTTCGACACGCCGCGCGACCGTCTGGTGTGGGATGTCGGCCATCAGGCCTACCCGCACAAGGTGCTGACCGGGCGGCGCGATCGGCTGCACACCATCAAGCAGGACGGGGGCCTGGCGCCCTTTCCGGCGCGCCACGAGAGCGAGTACGACACCTTCGGAGTCGGACACGCGAGCACCTCGATCAGCGCGGCATTGGGCATGGCGGTGGCGGCGGCGCGCGCCGGGGAGGAGCGGCGCGTGGTGGCGGTGATCGGCGATGGCGCCATGACGGCGGGCCTGGCGTTCGAGGCGCTCAACCACGCCGGCTCCCTGCCCGCGGACCTGCTCGTGATCCTCAACGATAACGACATGTCGATCTCGGAGAACGTCGGCGCCCTTTCCAACTACTTCGCGCGCGCACTCTCGGGCCGCGTGTACGCGCACCTGCGCGAGGGCGGCAAGAAGGTGCTGCGGCAGATGCCCACCGTGTGGGAGCTCGCGCGCCGCTCGGAAGAGCACCTGAAGGGCATGGTGCTGCCCGGCACGTTGTTCGAGGAGATGGGATTCAACTACATCGGGCCCATGGACGGTCACGACGTCAAGGCGCTGGTCAGCACGTTGAGCAACATCCGTAAGCTGCGCGGACCGCAGTTCCTGCACGTCGTGACGCGCAAGGGCAAGGGCTACGCCCCCGCCGAGGCCGACCCGATCAAGTGGCATGGGCCGGGGCCGTTCGATCCCGCGAGCGGCACGATCTTCAAGGAGAAGAGCACCGGTCCGACTTACTCGCAGGTCTTCGGCCAATGGCTGTGCGACATGGCGGAGCGCGATCCGCGCATCATTGCCGTCACGCCGGCGATGCGCGAGGGCTCCGGCCTGGTCGAGTTCTCCAAACGCTTCCCCGATCGCTATTTCGACGTCGCAATCGCCGAGCAGCATGCGGTGACCTTCGCCGCGGGGATGGCGGCGGAGGGCCTGAGGCCGGTGGTCGCGATCTACTCGACGTTCCTGCAGCGCGCCTACGATCAGCTCATTCACGACGTGGCGCTGCAGAACCTGCCGGTGATGTTTGCGGTGGACCGCGCCGGCCTGGTCGGCGGTGACGGCGCGACCCACCAGGGCAGCTACGATCTCAGCTACCTGCGCTGCATTCCCAACACGGTGATCATGGCGCCGGCGGACGAGAACGAGTGCCGGCAGATGCTGTACACCGCGTGCACCCTCAACGGCCCGGCCATCGTGCGCTATCCGCGCGGCGCAGGTCCCGGAGCCGCGGTGAGCGCGGAGCTGAGCGCGCTGCCGATCGGCAAGGCGCAGCTGCGGCGCGAGGGCAAGAGCGGGCTGGCGCTGCTGGCGTTCGGCGCACTGGTGACGCCGGCCCAGCCGATCGCGGAAGCGCTCGATGCCACGCTCGTCAACATGCGCTTCGTCAAGCCGCTCGACGCGCACCTGATCGTCACGCTCGCCGCACGGCATCGCGCGCTCGTCACCATCGAGGAGAACGCCACGCACGGCGGCGCGGGCTCGGCGGTCGGGGAGCTGCTCGCCGCGGAAGGTCTGCAGGTTCCGCTGCTGCAGCTCGGCATTCCCGACCGATTCATCGAACACGGCACGCGCGAGGGCTGCCTCGGGGCCGCGGGACTCGATGCGGCCGGCCTCAACGCGGGCATCGAGCGCTGGTGGGCGCTGCAGCCGCGGGAACGCCTGCGCTCCGCCTGCGGGGCGTGAAGCCAGCGCCCGGCCCCGACCAACAGTGCCCGGCCGGCGCGGCGCGCCGTACCCAATAAGAGGTATTCCGCCGGCACGGCCGCGCGCCCAACAATCGAACTATCCGCACCTTTCCTGTAGGCTTTCGCTCATGACTCCGCCACTCGCCACCGCCAAGCTCGCGCGCACCGCCCTCGCCGAGGTCGAGGACGTGCAGGCACGCCTCGAC
>VBNP01000076.1 GCA_005877965.1 Gammaproteobacteria bacterium
GACCGCGCTGCACAATCACTTCTTCCACGACACGCCCAAGGTGTACTTCATGCACATCGGGGGTGAAGGCCGGGCCGAAACCCTGGCAGCGGGCTTCAAGGCGGTTTGGGGCGCGATTCGTGCCGTGCGCAGCATACACGCGCAACCGGCGACGAGCTTTGGTGGTGCAACGCCGGCGCCCGGTCGCATCGACGCGGATGCGGTGAGCAAGTACGTGGGCCAGCCGGCGAGCGATAGCCAGGGCGTAGCCAAGGTCACGATCGGGCGCACCGGCACGATGCAAGGCATGGTCGTGGGCGCTTCGATGGGCCTGACGACCTGGGCTGCGTTCAGTGGCAGCGATGCAGCCGCGGCAATGGACGGCGACTTCATCATGAGTGCCGAGGAAGTGCAGCCGGTCCTGCATGCGTTGCGCAAGGCGGGTGTCCACATCGTGGCGTTGCACAGCCATATGATCGGCGAGCATCCGAACTTCTATTTCACCCACTTCTGGAGCACCGGCAAGGCGCAGGATCTGGCGCATGCTTTTCGAACGGCGCTGGATGCGCAGGCCGCCGTCGGGAAACCCTGAGCTTCCAACACTGGCGCACCCATGATCGGCATTCCGCGCCGGTGGACCGGGGCCGCTTCTGCAAAGACACCCGACAACCCCGTCAGTCTGGCGGAAGCCACGCGCGTGTGGGCGACGATAGGCTGGCTCAGCTTCGGTGGCCCAGCTGGTCAGATCGCCTTGATGCACCGCGAACTCGTCGAGCAACGCCGCTGGATCAGCGACGCGCGCTTCCTGCATGCGCTCAGCTACTGCATGCTGCTACCGGGTCCTGAAGCGCAACAGCTCGCAATCTACATCGGCTGGCTGATGCACCGCACCGTCGGCGGCGTGATTGCAGGCACCTTGTTTGTGCTGCCGGGTGTCATCGTCATAGGCGTACTGAGCTGGTTGTACGCCACGTACCAGCAGCTACCCCCAGTGACCGCGATCTTCTTCGGCCTGAAAGCCGCCGTATTGGCGGTCGTTATCGAGGCGGTCCTGCGCGTCGGGCGGCGAGCGCTGAAGAATCGCGTGATGATCGCGATTGCAGCCGCCGCGTTCGTGGCACTGTACTTCTTCAAAGTACCATTCCCGTTGGTCATCCTGAGCGCGGCTTTGATCGGCATCGCCGGCCGGCACTGGCGATCGACGAGTTTTCCGGCGCCAACATCAACGGCGGCGCTTGCCGAAAGCGACTATCTGATCGATCGACGGATTGCCCGGGGCGAGTTAACCCATACGAGGCGTTCCCTGCGTCGGTCTGTCGCCGTGCTCGCGGTCTGTCTTGCACTGTGGTTCGGGCCAGTGGTTGGCTCGATGCTGCTTTTCGGCCGAGCCAGCGTGTTCGCCCAGCAGGGCACGTTCTTCGGGGAAGCCGCGCTGGTCACCTTCGGCGGCGCTTATGCGGTGCTCGCCTATGTCGCGCAACGCGCCGTCGAGACGTACGGCTGGCTCAGCCCGGGCGAGATGCTCGACGGTCTGGCACTTGCCGAAACCACGCCTGGCCCGCTGATCATGGTGGTGCAGTACGTGGCTTTCCTCGGGGCATTCCGCCATCCGGGCGGTCTGTCGCCGTATGCCGCCGGTGTACTCGGCTCGCTGCTCACTACCTGGGTAACGTTCATACCGTGTTTCTTGTGGATCTTCCTCGGCGCACCCTACGTCGAAGCCCTACGCAGCAACCGCACACTGAGCGCGGCCCTCTCTGCGATTACGGCGGCTGTGGTGGGTGTGATACTCAACTTGTCGGCCTGGTTCGCCGTGCACACGGTATTTCACAGCGTGCAGATGCGAGCCACCGGCTTTATGCATGTCGATGTGCCGGAATGGCGGAGTGTCGATCTCGCCGCATTGGCGCTCAGCACCTGCGCGCTACTGGCAATGCTGCGCTTCAAGTTGGGGATGGGCTGGACGTTATTCGGCAGCGCAGTGCTCGGTGCTGGCATTTGGACGTTTTTCCACGGTGGGTAGATATTGCGGCGAAGCTCGTTGGAGACCCTGTGAGTGAGGGCCCTGCGCTGGCACCGCGACCTGAGCGGTTTTACGCACCGGAGGAGGGGTGACGTATGAATTGCGCTGGATCTAGGCCAGTCGCATTTTTGAAGACTTGGATGTTATGCGGCGCGCTGTGGGCGCCGAAATCGTAACCTGCCGTGTCTGCCTCGATGTTCGCGATGGCCTCGAGGACTTGAAGGGGCGTTTCAGGTCGCTCCGTAGCGGGTAATTCCCGGGTCAATCTCTTCCTTGCCCATTGGCCTGTAACGCGTTACGCTGTAACGCGTGACACCAAGGTTTATTGATATGGTGCAAGCAGCTGAACGAATGAAGGCCATGCGCGAACGGCGGCGTGCCCGTGGCATGAAGGAGCTCCGCTTAGTCGTGCCAGACGCACGATCTAGGACGGTGCGCCGACGGGTGGCTCGACAAGTCGCAGCGCTGGACCGATCCCGCGAGCTCGAGGCGCTGAAGTGGATCGAAGCCGTCGCCGAGTTCGATGACCGATGAGGCGCGGCGACGTTGTGACTGTCGCGGCTACAGGGGACTACGGCAAACCACGCCCAGCGGTGATTGTGCAGACTGACGCGCTCCCTGCCGGGCATGCGTCTGTGGTGGTCTGCCAGATGACTTCTGAGGGGGACGACGCTGAGGACTTTCGAGTAGCAGTCGAACCCAGTACTCGAAACGGTCTGCGCACGCGCTCGCACGTGATGTCGGACAAGCCGGTCACGATTAGGCGCGCCAGCATTGGTCGGAAGATCGGCCACCTTGACGATGGCGACATCGCGCGACTGAATGTCGCCTTGGCATTCGTCATGGGCCTCGCAGACTAGGCGCGATTCTTCATATTCAGCGTGACCCTCTTTCCGAGTCGTCCGGGAAATGGAGCAACGACATGAAACCCCTCCAAACCTTACGTTGAGGTGTCCACGCAGGCGGGTCAACTCCCGTTTTGACGGGTGGGGGCGGTGATGGACGCGGCCGAAGAGCAGATCAGAGCGCTCGTCGATGCAGAGACGGCTGCCTGGGACACTCGCGACGCCGGTGCTCTGGCGGCACTCTTTCATCCCGACACTGTTTGGCCCTGGCCACCGAACTCCACAGCTCACGACCCGATGCAATGGGTCATGCCATTGGGAAGATACAATCGGCAGCGCTGGATTCGGTCATGGCAGGAGCTCTTTGACTCGCACGACCTGGTTCATAACTGGCGACGGACACTGCGCGTGGTGGTGTCTGAACAGGGCGATGGCGGATTCGCTGTCGTTGACGTTGACACCCTGTGGCGCAGCCGAAGGACGCAGGAGCCGCTCCACTGGAAAGGTCGCGCTTGTAAGGTGTACACGAAGGTTGACGGGCTTTGGCTGTTTCTATTCCAGACCGGTCTACTCGAGTACTAGCGCTGGGTTCGGTTGTGATGCTGATTCGCCGGACATCCATTGCCCGCCGTGTCTGGCGACATTTCTCTGCATGGGGCGGTTCACTCTTAACAAACGGGGAAAACATGAGGAAACAAAGGCACGTCCTGGCCCTCGTGATAGGGGCCGGTCTCCCGGCTGCATGTCTGCTCGCCGCGGGACCTATGGCGGCTCCCGATCAAGGCAGCTGGCCAGCCAGTAAGGTCAGCGCTCCCACGCCGAAGGTCGCGAGTATGCCGGCAGCGTTGGCAAAAAACCTGGCCAACTTCGACGACCTCGACTTCCATGTCTACACCGGGCAGCAGTGGGAGAACCTTCACAAGAGTCATGCGCAAGACATCGTCGTGCACTACCCGGATGGTCACATCACCAAAGGAATTCCCGATCACATCAAGGAGCTGAAGTTCATGTGGACGTTTGCTCCGGATAACCGCATCACCGAGCATCCGGTGCGCTTTGGCACCGCAGATGCCGAATGGACCGCTGTCATGGGTTTTCTGGACGGCACTTTTACTAAGCCCATGGTTCTAGCGGATGGCACCGTCATTCAGCCGACGGGGAAGGGTTACCATTTGCCGATGGCCACCCTGGGACATTGGAACAAGCAGGGCGTCATGGGTGAGGAGTATCTGTTCTGGGATAACGCCACGCTTATGAAGCAGATCGGTGTTGGCAAGTAACTGACAACACGTTCACGCGACGATTCAGTCCGCAACGGGCCAGCCGATGCCGGCCGCGAGCAAGGGCCAACCTAGCGTCTCCGGTCGCCAGCTAGATTCGCGACATGTCCCCGGTAATCAGCGTCGCGGCAATGGCGGCTTTGCGGAAACGCGTCTGTTTCCTGATGACGGTCAGCTTTTGGCCGACACCGGGCGCTCACACGCAAATCACACGCGTGAGCCCTTTGGACCGGCGGCAGTCCCGGAGTACTGGGCTCCAGCGGAGCAATCAGTTGTAGACACTGACTTTGAATACGTTGCCATGGTCATCTTCGGCAACGCCCCGCGTATTGCCCCGCCTGTTGCTTTCGTTGCTCACCTCCGTGCGGATAACGCTCCCGCCTGTGCACTTGAGCGTCGTGCGCACAAACTCCCGGACGCCGAGCACATGCGCAGAGTAATAGCCCGCTCCGTAGATCTGATCCCAATCCGCCGAGAGGTCGAACGACTGCTGCTGACTGCCTCGCAGCGACCAGGGACCGGTGCAGGATCTGTCGCCAGGAAGGTTCACGGTAATCTCGCCTGACAGTGCTCCGGTAAATCGCGCCTGGTAGTTGGGAGCGGGTTTCAGCTCAGCCAGAGGACCACGCACCGGACTGAAGCTCCCGGTGACCGCGCATCCGCCGAGGACCGCGCCGAGAATCGTGCCCGAGATCCCTCGCCGAATGCCGAATGAACCCATGGTCTCCCCCGGCTGCAGGTCACAACAGCCAAATGCAGCGATCCTCGCTGTTGGCTGGCCAGATTCTACAACTCAGCCGTGGTGAGCGTCTGCGGGTCGCGCACGGTTTGCCCTGCGCCGGTGCGCCGGTGCGCCGGTACAGTGACCGATTTCGGGACATCCGCTTACCTGTGCCGACTAACCGCTTTTGCCGGACCCGGCCTCTCGGAGTGGACTGCGGATAGTGGCGGCGGGTTACACGGAGCGCCGGGGGGCCCTCGCCTTGAGCCAGTAGCGCATCATCGCGTTGACGTGGTAGAGCTGGTCTGGGTCGCCACGGCGGCCTCCGTCTCCCCGAGTCTCCTCTCGATTGCAGTGCCAAAGTATGCCGTTGGCATTGACGGTGTCAGATGCTCTTTGTGCTCCCGCGCGTCGATACTGGCGCGAGCCTTCTCGAATGCCACTCGGAGCGACGGTGAATTGGGCAACGCGTCTCGTATGAACGCCTCTCCGAAATCAGTGAGATCCCGGTCGTTGCTGCACCCGAAGGAAGATCGGTCGGGCGCCGCCGCGGCAATAACTATCGACCGCTCGTCGCTGAGATACGGGATGAATGCGCCAGCGTGACAGGCCGAGATGATCAAGACCCGCCAGCGTATCCCGGCGTCATCGAGCGCCGCCTTGAGGTCCTTACCCGTGAGGTCGTTGAGCGGGATACCACCGTTGGAGACGCTGATCGACGGGTCCTTGGAGCCATGGGAGGAAATGACCAGGATCAGCACGTCACGCTCTCGGTCCATCCGTCGACCGATGTCGTCCAACGCAAGCTTCAGTCCGGTTACCGAAGCCAACGGGTGCGACTCCAGGTCATGCTGATCGTTGACCAGCAACAGAGTGCGTTGCTGCGTACCATAGCGTTCGCCGATCACCTTGGCCGCAAGCGAGATCTCCCGGCGAATACCTTCTGTTCACCCACGCCCGCAAAGCCGACCATGTATATGCTGCCGTCCCCAGACCGGGGCGCCATCGCAGCGACGGCCGCATAGATGCGCGCGGGCTGACCCATGAGCAGGCGCTCTGCTTCGTGTTCGCTCCGTGTGTAAGTGTTTAGCCCCTCGTTCTCGGGCATGTACCAGATCGGCCCTGCTTCCAGATATCGGGCAATGAGGGCAGTCCCAATCACCAATGCGATCAAGGAGAGAGTGACGGCACGTAACTGCCTGTAGCCCGTCGCAACCTTGAGCGCTTGAGTCAGGTACACGAGCTGAACGCCGAGCAAGCCTACCGAGGCCACAGTCCGAGCTGCGCCGTAGCCCAGCTGGTCGATTCCCCATCGCACTGGGACCGCGAGGAGCGTCAGGCTCGCCAGCACGAACAGGACCGAGCGCCAGGATGCCTGTGGATCAGTGGTGCGCCAGACGATCCATCCGATGGCAAGGAGGCCGAGAGTCTTGCAGCCCAGAACCTGCGCAGTAAAGAAATTGAATTCGGCATTCGGGCCGACACCGATTCGCCCCAGACCAATCACCAGGCCGACGGATGCCAGCGCGAGCACCGCGATGGCGAAATCGGAGGCGTCCAATGCCCGGGCGTCGAACGGCCGCCACGTCAGCCATCGCATCAGCGCCTGTATCGATCGGGTCACCGAACGCGGCAACTGCGGCGCGTGTTGCGGCACGTACCTCTCTGCAGATGGAATGGATGCGCCTGCGCCTCGAGGGCTGCCCACCACCTGCGCTTTCAAGTCATGCAGGATCGATTGGGCGCCCTCCCTGGTCATAGCCGCCGGCAAATCGCGTACGGGGACGACATACGCGGCGATCACGTCGATCCAGATGAAGAGATGGTCAGCGGTGGAGGTGATTTCCCGAACCGCACCCCATGAAGTGGTCGCATCGACCTGAGGTCGGTGGGTGCGTACGCCCAAGGGCGAGAAGTCGAAGGTCCACTCACCCAGGAACGCCCCATCCTGAAGGGGTCGCATCCAGAAGCGGACGACCCGACCGACCAGCACCAGGGACCCGTATCCAACGAGGACTCCGATGAAGAGCCAGTTCGCCTCAGCTGGTGTGAGGCGAAGCCGTGTCAGTGAATAGACGAGAGGCCCCATCACGACAAGAGCGCCGAGCACCAAGGCGGCGCCGCGCCAGTCGCGAGTCTGAGTTCGACGGGTGTAGGCTGCCTGGTACGCTTTCCAGTCGCTGACGGTTAAACGGCTCGATACCGAAAATCCATTCATGGTCCGTACTCGCTTACGAGAGCCGAAGGAGGATCGCAAATCCGGTCAATCGGGACTGTGCGGCATGGCAATTTTTCAGACGAAACGCGCCCCGGGGGTCCAAATGGGACCACGTCCGCTATCCGGCACGTTAGCGCAATGTTCGTATGGACAGCTCCTGGCCGGGAGCGGAAATTCGCAGGGCTAGGCCTGACAGTCCCCGGACCAGGGTCAACACCTGCGGTCGGCCGGATTACACCGTTAGGCCGGCGGGACACTCTGCTTCCATGATGCGTCATTGACGTATATACGGCACTGACGTATACATGCGTCATGCTGACCATCGCCGAAACCCCGACGTTTTCAGGCCTCTGGCGGGACTAATGGAGCGAAGAAGAGCTGGGGGAGTTTTGCCTTCTGGCTCGCCGTGCGTCCCGATGCGGGCGACGTGATCCAAGGCTCCGGTGGTTGCCCCAAGGTGCGATGGTCGCGTGAAGGCAAAGGCAAGAGCTCAGGTGTACGCGTGATCTACTACAACCGTTTGACCAACGGTGAGACCTGGTTGCTCACGATGTACGCAAAGAGTGTTCGACAGACAATACCAGGCAAGGTTTTGAAGAAAATTCGAGAGGCAATAGATGTCAAAGATGACCGAA
>VBNP01000077.1 GCA_005877965.1 Gammaproteobacteria bacterium
CGGCGCGCGCAACTTCGGCCTCGGCGCGAGCCAGTTCTTCGCGCCGCTCGAGCGCGAGAATCTCGGGATGCTCGGCCAGTTGAGAGGCGAGCGTGTGTTTGTGCAGGGGGATGGTGTCGAACGCCGGCTGACCCGCGAGCGGGCGATCCGCGGCATCGCCAACCCACCGAACGAGCGCGATCCTGGAGCTGCTGACCCCGCGTGAAGCGTCCGCGGCCAGGTCCTCGAGCTCCGCGAGCGTTCCGCGAGCGGCCAGGACGTCCGCGGCCGTACCACAACCTCCGCGATAGGCTGCATCCGCGGCGGTCACTTCGAGCCGCGCTGTCTGGACCTGTTGAAGGACGGTTTGCTCGGTCGCCTCCGCGTAGTAGCGATCAAGCCAGGCGAGCGCACTGTCGCGTTGCACGGCGACCAGGGCCTGCGCCTTTTGCGCCTCCGCGAGACGCACCGCCTGTTGCGACTCCGCGGCCCGCGCGCGCAGCTTCGTCGGACGGGTGAGCTCCTGCATGATCCCGACGCTGCGCTGGGTCATGAAGTCCCGTTGGACGCTGAAGCGCTCCGCCCCGTCGATGGGCAGATTCTCGAGTCCGACCCTCGCGACCGGATCCGGCCGCTCGGCCGCGGCCACCGCCAGGTCTCTCGAAGCGGAGACCGCCAGGTCGCTCGCCTCGAGCTGCTTGGACCGCAGGGCTGCGAGCCGCTGCGCTTCGGCCAGGCTGAGGGACGGCTCGTCCGCGCGGACCGCGCTCGCCAGTACGAGTGCAGGCAGCAAGGCGGCGCCGAGCGCGAGCGTTCGGGCGCGGTAGCGCAGCCGCGCGCCCGGGAACGGGCACCCACGGGCAGGACGGGGCGACGGCCCCGAAAACAGGAGAGCAGATCGGTTCATGACTCACCGAATTGGACGTGAAACAGTCAGCGAGCCCACGGCGCAGGACCCGCGCGCCGAACAGGGCGCTGCGGATCAGTCGGCTATGGGAGTCACCGGCGGTCAGCCGGTGTTGGCAGGACGAGGCTTAAAGGCGCAGGCGCGCCGTGCGCAGGTAGGTCAGTGATTCGCTAGCGCGATAGGCGATCGACGTCGGCGGCGTCGGCACGGCAAAGTGTTGTGTGACCGGGACGACCGCCGGCAGGTCGGTTGCAGTGGGTGATGCGGACGCATGCCCCTGGGCAGTACGGGTCCGTACGGCCGAGACGGAGGACGTGGCGGTGACGCCCAGCGCACAACAGCGGTATGCCTCGATCGAGGGAGAGGCGCGGCACATCTGCTCGCCGGCGCCTGCGGGCGAGCCCGCGGGGCAGCAGTCGGTCCGCGAGGCACCGTCGGCGCAGGCAAGCGCCGGCGGCACGATGCCGAGAAGGCACGCCACAAGTACCAGGGAAGCGATCAGCCGACGAACCACAATGCCACCTCCGGGCCCATTCCACAGAGTGACCCGTGGAGACTAAGTTCCGCGATCCGGGACCGGGAGTCAACCATTCACTGCGCGGTGGTTCACAGGCTGGCGAGCTTTCACGCCCGGCGGGCGGACGAGCGGGCTCAATCCGGCCCCTTGCAATCCGGCTGCAATTCCATATGATTGAAAGTATGAAATCACAAGAAGCCATTGGCGCGCTCAGCGCGCTGGCATCTGAGGCACGGCTCGGGGTCTTTCGCTTGCTCGTGAAGCGCGGACGCGAGGGGTACACCCCCTCCGAGCTGGTCGAACGTCTGGAGGTTCCGGCGCCTACGCTGTCCTTTCACCTGAAGGGACTGGTGCAGGCAGGACTCGTCGTCAGCCGCCGCGATGGCCGAAACCTGTACTACAGCCCGGACTTTCAGCGCATGAACGCCCTGGTCGGGTTCCTCACCGAGAACTGCTGCAGTCTCGCCGCGGAGGCCTGCGACACGAATTGCCAGCCGCTGGCGGCTGCGCCGAAAAGGAAGAAAGCATGAAGCGCTTGCACGTGCACGTTGCCGTCAGGAATCTCGACGCGTCCATCCGTTTTTATTCGCAGCTCTTTGCCGCCGAGCCCGCGGTGCGCAAGCCCGACTACGCGAAGTGGATGCTCGAGGACCCGCGCGTGAACTTCGCGATCAGTCAACGAGACCTCAAGCCCGGGGTTCACGAGCTGGGGATACAGGCCGAGAGCCGCGAGGAACTTCAGGACCTGTACGCCCGCCTGCGGCGCATCGATCGTCCGGTGCTCGAAGAGGGCGCGACGACCTGTTGTTACGCGCACAGCGAAAAGAGCTGGATCGAGGACCCGCAGGGCCAGCAGTGGGAGATCTTCCTGACGACCGGCGAGAGCACGGTATACGGTCACGATGCCGCAAGAGCCGATCTGGTCAAGGCTGAAGAGTCTCCGTGCTGCGCACCGAGCTGCTGCAGCTCCCGCGCGGCTTGACGGCTCATGTCGGCGCCACAACTCCGGTCGGCAACGTCAAAGGATATGGAGAGCATCCGCGTCCTGCTGGAGCACAATGGCCTGCCGACGAGTGACCTCCTGTCCTCAAAACCGCAGTTCATTGTTGCCTGTGAGGGTGCAAAGATTCTCGGCACCGGCGCGCTGCAGCGCTTCGGGTCGTGTGCTCTGTTGCGCTCGGTGGCAGTCGCCTCCGGCCGGCGCGGCAGCGGACTCGGGCGGATCATCGTAGAGGATCTGGAGCGGCTCGCGCGCGCGGCCCGCATCACTGAAGTGATTCTGCTCACCCCGGTTGCGCAGCGGTTCTTCGAGCACCAGGGCTATCGCGTCATTGATCGCCATGAGGTTCCGCGCGACGTGCAAGGGAGCGAAGAGTTTCGCTCGCTGTGTCCGGCTTCTGCCACCTGCATGGCGAAGACACTTGCAGAGCCTTCCCAGCCTATGACCGACCGACCGTATAACGTGCTGTTCCTGTGCACGGGGAATTCCGCGCGCAGCATCCTCGCCGAGGCCCTCACTAATCAGTGGGGTCGCGGCCGCTTCCGCGGATTCAGCGCCGGCAGCCACCCCAGAGGGGAAGTGCATCCGATCGCACTGGAGCTGCTCCGGCACATGAAGCTTCCGATTGAAGGCTTGCGCACCAAGAGTTGGGGCGAGTTCGCCGCCCCTGGGGCTGCGCCCTTGGATTTCGTGTTCACCGTCTGCGATAACGCCGCAGGAGAGGTGTGTCCGTACTGGCCAGGCCAGCCCGTGACCGCACACTGGGGCGTGCCGGATCCGGCCGCGGTACAAGGATCGGAGACTGAGAAGTGGGTCGCCTTCCGGGAGAGCTTTAGACTGCTCGACAACCGCATCAAGATCTTCACGAGCCTGCCGCTCGCATCGCTTGATCGGGTCAAACTGCAAGAACGGCTGGACGCGATCGGCAAGGCGCGGCCGGAGGGAGCGGCGTGAGTCTGCTTGTCATTTAATCGCGAGCCGCCCTGCGTCGGCGCGCAGTTTCCCGGGCCGTATATCGCTGGACGCAATGAGCCGGAGCGGAACTCAACCAGTTCCGCAACAGGCGTAAGCTTGCCCGGAGAGCGTCACGTTTTCCCGATTGGTCGGAGAGCCCTCATGCCACAGATCATCGACGTGCGAAGCGATACCGTAACCCAACCCACCCCGGCAATGCTGGAAGCGATGCTGCAGGCGGAAGTGGGTGACGATGTATTCGGCGAGGACGAGAGCGTCAACGAACTACAGAGGAAGGCCGCGGATCTGTTTGGCAAAGAGGCTGCGCTGTTCTGTCCGACCGGCACGATGTCCAATCAGATTGGCATCAGGGTCCACACGCAACCGGGGGATGAGGTGATCTGCGATGAGCTCGCGCACATTTATCTGTATGAGGGCGGCGGCATAGCGGCGAACTCCGGTGCCTCGGTGCGCCTGCTGAAGGGCCGGAACGGGCGATTTACCGCCGAGCAGGTCGGCGAGAACATCAATCGGCGCGACGATTCCCACCTGCCGTGGACACGTCTCGTGGCCATCGAAAACACCGTCAACAGGGGCGGCGGATGCTGTTGGGATCTGAGGGAGATCGAGCGCATCCTGGCTGTCTGCAGGGAACACGACATCGCCATGCATCTGGACGGCGCGCGGCTCTTCAACGCGCTCATCGCTCGCAATGAGACCCCTCGCGACTATGGCCGGCTGTTCGATACGATCTCGATCTGCCTCTCCAAGGGACTAGGCGCCCCGGCGGGATCGCTCCTGCTCGGATCGCGGGCGTTGATTTCCAAGGCGCACCGCCAACGCAAATTACTGGGGGGCGGCATGCGGCAGGCGGGGTATCTGGCCGCCGCAGGGCTGTTCGCCCTCGAGCACAACGTGAAGCGCCTGCAGGAGGATCACCGCAAAGCAAAGGCGCTGGAAGCCGAGCTGCGCTCGCTTCCCTACGTCGCGATGGTATTGCCCGTCGAGACGAATATCGTGATTTTCAAGCTGCACGAGCCACTCAGTGCCGAGCTCTTCCTGCAGCAGCTGCAGCACCAGCAGGTTCGCGCACTCAGCATGGGCCGCCAGACCATCCGTTTTGTGTTCCATCTGAATGTCAGCGACGCTCAACTAGAGGCCTTGCTCGCAGCCCTGCGTGGCATCCGGGCGCCGGCTTGATTGGCACGCATCCGACGTAGAGCAGCCGCAGCGCCCCACGCGGGTTACTCTAAGCCCGCCATCCCTCCGCGCTCTGTTCGCGTGCGACACCACAACCAACACGTTAGGTTCCGTCGTGCGCGGCGGACGTACGCGAGGGGCGCGCGCGCCGACGCCACTGCCGTGCGACCGCAGTGCGTAATATGTTGAAAGCGGAAACCCGCGCGTTGACCCGGGGCCGGGCGCCACTTATTCTCGGTTAGTTGGACGGGATGCGCACCTCAGCGGAAGAGGCGGATCCGCGGCGCATCGCCGAGCGGATGAGCGGGGCCTTCGCGTTCCTGAAACTCCCCACCCCCCGTTATCTCCTGACACTCGCGGCTCTGGCGGGCGTCTATCTCGTCGCGGCCAAGCTTGGGCTCTGGTTCGCGCTGGTGAACCCGAGCGCCACCGCCATCTGGCCGCCCGCCGGCATCGCGCTGGCCGCGTTCCTGCTCCTCGGTCTCAACGTGTGGCCCGCAATCCTGCTCGGCGCGTTCGTCGCGAACCTGACCACACAAGGCTTCGTTGCGACGTCGGTCTGTATCGCCATCGGTAACACGCTGGAGGGGTTGGTCGGCGCGATGCTGGTGAACCACTTCGCGCACGGTCGCATGTTCTTCATGCGGTCGCGCGATATTGTCAAGTTCGCCGCGTTGGCGGCGGCTCTCAGCACCTCGGTCAGCGCTACGATCGGAGTGACGAGTCTCGCGCTGGGCGGGTTCGCCCGCTGGGCGGACTACGGACAGATCTGGCTGACCTGGTGGTTGGGGGACGCGGCGGGCGACCTCGTGGTGGCGCCGGTGCTCGTGTTGTGGAGCGCGGCTCCGCGGCTGCGCTGGAGCCACCGCTGGCTGCTGGAAGCGGCGGTCCTGCTTGTCAGTCTGTCGGTGGTTGCGCTGATCGTGTTCGACGGGCTCATTCCGGTGGCGGGGATCGGACGTCTGCCGCTTCAGTTCCTGTGCACCCCGTTGCTGTTCTGGGCGGCATTCCGCCTCGGACGCCGCGGTGTTGCCACCTGCGTGCTGGCGTTGTCCTGGATCGCCACCGCCGGCACCCTGCGCGGCCTGGGTCCCTTCGCCCCGGCCATGCCGAACGAATCGCTGCTGCTGCTGCAGGTGTATCTGGCGGTCGAGGCGGTGACCATGTTGGCCGTGGCGGCCCTCGTCTGGGAGCGCCGGCAGGCCGAAGCACAGTCGCGCCTGGAGGCCGTGAAGGATGGGCTGACGGGGCTTGGCAACTATCGCGCGCTCATGAGTGACCTGGAAGGAGAAATCAGGCGCGCGCAGCGCCTCGGGCGGGCCTTCACGACGCTGTTGCTGGACCTGGACGGCCTGAAGCAGGTCAACGACCGCTTCGGTCATTTGGTCGGGAACCGCGCGCTGTGCCGCGTCGCCGAGTGCCTGCGGGCCTCGTGCCGCGCGACCGACACCGCGGCGCGCTTCGGCGGCGACGAGTTCGGGATCATTCTGCCGGAAACCTCGGAAGCGGGAGCCCGGCAACTTGCCGAGCGAATCGTCGGTCGGCTTGCGGCCGATGACGAATACCCGCGGCTCTCGATCAGCGTCGGCGTCGCCGTGTATCCGCGCGACGGGACGAGCGCAGAGAGGCTGCTGAGCGCCGCAGATCAGGAGCTCTACCGAGCGAAGACTGCCGCCCGGGCGAATGCGCCCGTCATAGATACCCGGCCGCTCTAAAAGTGATACGCCGCTGACAGCAGGTAATTGCGCCCGAGGATCCCCGACCAGTACAGCGAAGTCGGGCTCTCGAAGTTTCCGCCGATGCCGGCCAGCCCCGGGAAGGGCGGCTCCTTGTTCCCGACGTTGTTGACGATCAGTCGCATCTCGAAGGCCCTGCTCAGTTCGTAGCCGAGCGTGGTGTTGACCAGCCACCAGTGACTCACACCGAGGACGTCCTTCGAGTTGGATTTGTCCGTATTGCTGAAATTGAAGGGTCCCACGTACAGCGCCTGCCAGTACCACTGGAACGGCCCCTTGCGGTAGTTGACGTCGAAGGTACCCTTGTCGTGCGGGGCGGCGGTGTTCGTGGCCAGCTCTCCCAGCAGCTGGCTCGGAGCCTCCGAGCCCACCTGCTGCACGAGCTTGCGCGTGTTGAGCCAGTTCGCCCGCAGCGCCAGCCCCCCGAGGCCGCGCGGCAGAGTCGTGTTCCAGTCCATGCCGAAGGTAACGCCCTGGAAGTCCAGCAGCGCGGCGTTGCGGAAGCCGTCCGTGAAGCCCGTGATCTGGTGCTGCGCGTTACGCGTGAACAGCGAGCAGGACGGCTCACTGGGATAGTTCGGCGAGTCGTAGCAGGCGTCCATGATGTTGGTGAGATTCAGGACCTGGATCGCGTTCGCGAGGTTGATCTCGATGTAGTCGACGGCAAGGTTGAAGCGCGAAATGAACCGCGGCCGCAGCACGACGCCGAAGGCCTTGGAGTCGGCGGTCTCGCTGGTCAGTTGTTGGTTACCGGAGGTGATGCCGGCCGCCGTGGCATTGACGACGTTGGACAGGAAGCCGGCCGGAATTCCGGCGGCGGCGCAATTCTTGGCGCGGGTCGCGGCTGCCTGCCCCTGGTTGATGAAGGTGACATCGCACGGGTCGTTGGCGAATTCGAACGCCGTCGAGGGAGCGAGGAACAGCTCGGTAGCCGCGGGAGCGCGGATCGAATGGGTCTTGTTGCCGCGGAACTGCAGGTCCTCGATCGGTGCCCACCGCAACCCGCCGGTCCAGGTGGTCGAGTTGCCGGCAAAGGTGTTGTCGACGCGCCGCACGGCGCCCTCGAGCTCGACCTGGTGGAGGGCCGGGAGCGACTGCATCGGCGCAAAGATCGGAATCAGCGTTTCGGCGTAGAACTCATTGGTCCGATAGCTTCCGGAGACCGGCGAGGCGACGGAAGTGCCTGCGTTCAGGGTGTAGTAGTCGTCCGGCTCGAAATCCGCCGACTCGCGGCGGTTCTCGTAGCCGACCGCCCCCTTCCACTCGCCTGCGGGCAGCTTGACAATGCCGCCGGTCAGGTTTGCGCTCACGTCCCGCTGAGTGTTGATCGAGGTCGCGATCGCGTTATGCGTGATGTAGGCGCGCGCCGCGGCGCTCGGGGAACCCAGGCCGAAAATGTGCAGGGGCGCGCAGGTGACCACCGAATTGACCGGATTGCCGGCACAGACAATGTTGCCGGAAACATGACGGGTGGCATTGAGTGCATTCTGCACGTTCTCGAACACGTACGAGGGCGTGCGGTTGACGTCACGCGAGTAGCCGTAGTTGGCCGCGATCTCCCAGTTGTAGGAGCGCTCGCCCGCGGCAAAATCCCCGTTGATGCCCATGACGCCGCGGGAAACGACCTGGTCGGCAACCGCGCGTCCACTCTGCAGATCGGTATTGGCGCGGTCGATGTAGAAGTGCCTGCCGTCCCAGTTCGGATCGAAGGTTGTGAAACCCGTCGTTGGATCGGCAAACGGCAGGCTGGCGCCGTAAGCATTGAGCGCGTTCTGGATTGTCGCCCGGTCGGCAGCCGACAGGAACGGGTTGTCTATGGAAACTCTCCAGGCGCCGTTCACCTGGCCCGCGGAGCCGAAGAATGGGGTGCTGTAGCCCGGCTGAGTGATCAGGTTGGTCGCGTGCCCTTCGGAGAACCAGCCCTCCATGAAGAAGGCGAAGTGATCGGTGAACTTGAAATTCCCCAGCATGTCGAGATTGGCGCGCTTCGTGGGCGAGAGCAGATTGGTGAATTGCGACAGACGGATGCCATCTCCGCGAAACCAGAAGACGTTGCTCCCCGTAGCCGTGCCCAGGTTGTAGACCGACAGTGAGCTCGAGCCGGGGGCCCAGGCGAGCGGCTGACCGGCGGGGTTTGTCACTCCGATCAGCGACGGGGGTAGCTGCGGCAAATAGAAGAAGTCATCCACGTATGGAACGCCCGAGGTACTGATGCTGGCGACCGCGCCCTCGGTCGTGAGCACGGTCTTGAACGGGTTGGTGCCCGCGGGTTTGAGGAATTGCAGGTCGTTGGCGACCTCCGGGCGTTGCGGCCCGGTCAGGCCGTCGGTCTTGATGAATTCCGCGACGCCGGTGATATTCCCCCGCCCGTCGGCGAAGTTCCGGCCGCCGAGCGCGCGGAAGCGATGAGACCACGCGTCCTTGGCGTTGGACACTCCGCTCTGTGCGTCAAGATCCAGACCCTGGAAGTTCTTCTTGAGGATGATGTTCACCGTGCCGGCGATGGCATCCGCGCCGTAGATCGGCGCACCGCCGACCGAGATGGTCTCGACTCGCTCGATCAGCTTGGTGGGCACCACATTCAAGTCGACCTGCTGGCCCGGGGATGTGGCGCCGTTGAAGAGGCTCGCGGTGCTGGAGGAGACGAAGCGGCGGCCGTTGATCAGGGTCAGCGTGCGCTGCGAGCCGAGCGAGTACAGATCGACGAAGCTCTGCGCGATGCCGAATCCCTGTTGCTGATTCACGGCACTCGAGGGCTGGATGCCGAAGGCGGGCAGCTCCTGCAACGCCTGGCCGACGTCGGTGTAACCGCGTTGATCGAACAGTTCGCCCGTGACCACGGTGGTCGGCTCCAGGCGGTCGAGGTCTGGGCGCGCGATGCGCGAACCGGTGATGACGACTTCCTGGAGCTTCTCGTCAGATTTCGTCGACTCCCTGGGCTTTTCCTGGCCTTGTGCGCAGATCGCCCAGGCGATCACTGAGCCCACGGCGACTAAGTCTCGCGACAGACGACGGGACGCGGTTCTGGCGGCCATGAGAGATCTCCCCTGAATGCCCAACGCGGCGTTGTATTTCTGGTGCGCTACACCCTAGTCTAGTATTAACGAAACCCTAAGAGCCCGTAAATTGGCGGGAACGACGTTGCCGAAGCAGCGGAACGGCTGTTGCGGCGACGCATCAGTGGAGGGACTCATGCATCGCAGACGCTTCATCCAGGCGGCGGGAGCCGTGGCTCTGGCCGCGGCGCTCGAGGAGCTCAAAGCGGCCGCCGAGCGCGCCTTTGATCCGACCGAACAGTCCATCGCTGCGCTGCAGCGCGCGCTCGCGAGTGGTTCCATCACGTCCGAAGCCCTGACCGGGGCGTATGTCGCGCGCATCGCCCGCTTCGACCACCACGGTCCCGAGTACCGGTCGGTTCTCGCGCTCAATGCGGATGCCCCGGCGGCCGCGCGCGCTCTCGACGCGGAACGCAAGGCGAGGAAGCCGCGCGGGCCCCTGCATGGAGTTCCCATCATCGTCAAAGACAACATCGAGACTTCCGATCCGATCGCGACGACCGCGGGATCCCTGGCGCTTGCGCGCTCGCTGCGCGCGAGCGATGCGCCGCTCGTCGGGCGGCTGCGTGCCGCCGGCGCAATCGTGATCGGCAAGGCGAACCTGAGCGAATGGGCGAATTTCCGCTCGACGCGGTCCTCGAGCGGCTGGAGCGCGCTGGGCGGCCAGACCCGAAATGCCTACGCTCGCGATCGCAATCCGTCCGGCTCGAGCGCCGGCTCCGCGGTCGCCGCGGCGGCAAGCTTCTGCGCCGCCGCCATCGGCTCCGAGACCAACGGCTCCATCCTGTCGCCGTCCTCGCTCAACGGCCTCGTGGGCCTCAAACCCACGGTGGGCGCCGTCAGCGGCCAAGGCGTCGTGCCGATCTCGCCGCGCCAGGACACCGCCGGCCCCATGTGCCGCACGGTGGCGGATGCCGCCGTGCTCGCCGCGGTGATCTGCGAGCGCCCTCTCGGCTTCGGCACGCACGGGAGCGACCTCGAGGCATTCCGGCTGCACGGCGTCAGAATCGGCGCGATGCCCGTACCCAAGGAAGCGCATCCGGACACCGCCCGCCTGTTCGCCGATGCCCGCGCGGCGCTCGAGCACGAGGGTGCCGTGATCGTCGACCTGAAAGCGCCGGCGGGCTTTGACGAGATGGACGCGCCCGAGCTCGAGGCGTTGCTCTATGAGTTCAAGCCCGCGATCAACGCCTATCTCGCGACGCTTGATTCGTCTCAGGTCGAGTGCCGGACACTCGCCGACCTGATTGCCTTCAACCGGGCGCACGCCGATGCGGAGCTCACGGTATTCGGACAGGAGCTCTTCGAGATGGCGGAGGCGCGCGGGCCGCTGACCGACCCGGCTTACCAGAAGGCGCTTGCGACCCTGCAGCGCACCGCCGACACCGACGGGCTCGCAGCTCTGCTGGGCCAGCAGGGCGTCGAGGTGCTGCTCGCGCCGAGTAACGGGCCGGCGGAGCGGATCGACGAGCTATGGGGCGATCGCACCGGTGGTGGTTGGCCGCCCATCGCCTCGGCTGCGGCAATCGCCGGCTTCCCGAGCCTCACGGTGCCCGCCGGGCTGGTGAGCGGCCTGCCGGTTGGGATCACGTTCGTCGGCCCTCGCAACCAGGACGGGCTGCTGCTGCAAGTGGCGAGAGCCTACGAGCGGGCGACGGGCGCGCGCGTGCCGCCCCACCTCGTGATCTGACCAGGGTGCTGTGCATGGCGCGCACGCCTCGCAGCCGGGCCGCGGCGGCGCTATAACTGACACACAAGCCATGACTTGTATAAAAAGGGAGAAGAACCATGTGGATCACCATCCTGATCTTCGCCATTACCGCGGCCGTCGGTCTCACCATGGCGCTGGCCGTGTTTCAGGGCAGATTGCCGCCCATCGCCAGTGCCGTCGTTCACGGAGCGCTCGCGGCGACGGGGCTGGTGCTGCTGATCGTTGCGGTCTGCGTGCATCGGGCCGCCGGCGCCGCGCGCTGGGCGCTCGGGTTTTTTCTGGTGGCGGCCCTGGGCGGATTCATCCTGGCTTTCGCCTATCACGCGCGCAAGAAGAACCTCCCCACCAACTTCGTCGTGGGACATGCGACGCTCGCGGTGATCGGATTTCTGCTGCTGCTCGCGGCAGCCCTGCACCTCATCTAGGAGGTCGCTGACGCGCCGCCCGGCCGAGCAGTAGGCCGAGCGTTGCGGCGAGCGCCGAACCCACCAGCACCGCGAACTTCGCCGCGGCGAGCAGTGCCGGATTGTCAAAGGCGAGGTTCGCGATGAAGATCGACATCGTGAATCCGATGCCCCCGAGCAGGCCGAGCAGAACCATGTGACTCCAGCGCACCCCCGCGGGCAGGGCGCACAGCCCGAGGCGCACCGCGGCGATCGAGGCCAGCACGATACCGATCGGCTTGCCGAGCACGAGCCCTGACACGACCCCGGCGCTCACCGCCAAAGGCGCCGCCGCGCTCAGGTCCAGACCCTTGAGGCTCACACCTGCATTCGCCAGCGCGAACAGCGGCATGACGCCAAACGCAACCCACGGGTGCAGCATCGCCTCCACACGGACGACCGGCGACTCGGTCACGCGCCGTGCGCCGGGATCGCGCGGCGCGCGTCCGAATGCGCTCGTGACGGGCGTCAGAAGGCCGAGCAGCACGCCGGCGAGCGTGGGATGCAGGCCGGCACGCAGCATTCCGAACCACAGCAGCGCTCCCGGCAGCACATACGCGAGCGCACGTTGCACCCCCAGCCACTGCAGCAGCAGCACCCCGAGCACGCCCGCCGCGACGACCAGCAGCCCCGCGAGCGCGATGCCGCCCGAGTAGACGAGCGCGATCACCACGATGGCCGCGATATCGTCGATGATGGCGAGCGTCAGCAGCAACAGGCGCAGTGCCGGCGGTACCTTCCTGCCGATGAGCGACAGGACGCCGACCGCGAAGGCGATGTCGGTCGCCGTGGGTATGGCCCAGCCGCGACGCGCGGCGGGATCGGTGTTGATGAGCGCGTAGAGCAGCGCGGGAATGACCACGCCGCCGGCCGCGGCAATGATGGGAAGGGTCGCGACCCTGGGGTCCGACAGTGCGCCAT
>VBNP01000078.1:0-4260 GCA_005877965.1 Gammaproteobacteria bacterium
TCATAACGCGGTGGAGTACTTCGTCTCGTACTACGACTACTATCAGCCCGAGGCCTACGTACCGTCCTCGGACACGTACATCGAGAAGGACGCCTCGGTCAACGAGCACATCGAGCAGATGCGGCTCTCGGCGACCAAGGCGCTGCTGGAGCGTTCGGATTCGATCATTGTCGCGACCGTGTCCGCGATCTACGGCCTGGGCGATCCGCAGGCTTACCTCGCCATGGTGCTGCACCTAAAGCGCGGCGACCGCCTCGAGCAGCGAGCGCTCCTGCGGCGCCTCGCCGACATGCAGTACACGCGCAACGAGCTGGATCTCACCCAGGGCACCTACCGGGTGCGCGGGGATGTCATCGACATCTTTCCCGCCGAGTCCGAGCGCGAGGCGGTGCGGGTCGAGCTGTTCGATGACACCATCGACTCGATCACCCTGTTCGATCCGCTCACCGGGACGATCGCCCGCAAGGTGCCGCGCTTCACCGTCTATCCCGGCACTCATTACGTGACGCCACGCGAGCGGCTGGTGGGCGCCGTGGACCAGATTCGCGAGGATCTGCGGCTGCGCCTGAAGGAGCTGCGAGATGCGGGGCGGCTGCTGGAAGCGCAGCGGCTCGAGCAGCGCACCCGCTTCGACATGGAAATGATCAAGGAGGTCGGCTACTGCGCGGGCATCGAGAACTACTCGCGCTATCTGTCGGGGCGCGCGCCGGGGGAGCCACCGCCGTGCCTGTTCGACTACCTGCCGCGCAATGCGCTGCTGTTCGTCGATGAGAGCCACCAGACCGTACCGCAGCTCGGGGCGATGTACCGAGGGGATCGTTCACGCAAGGAAGTGCTGGTCGAGTACGGTTTCCGGCTGCCCTCGGCGCTCGACAACCGGCCGCTGAAGTTCGAGGAGTGGGAGCAGCTCGCGCCGCAGATGATTTTCGTGTCCGCGACGCCCGGCGGCTACGAGGCCAAGCGTTCCTCGCAGGTCGTCGAGCAGCTGGTGCGCCCCACGGGGCTCGTCGATCCTCAAGTCGAAGTGCGCCCGGTCGGCACGCAGGTGGACGACGTGCTGTCGGAGATCAGGCGCTGCGCCTCGCGCGGTGAGCGCGTGCTCATCACTACGCTCACCAAGCGCATGGCGGAGGATCTGACCGATTACCTGCACGAGCACGAGGTGCGCGTGCGCTATCTGCACGCTGACATCGAAACCGTCGAGCGCACCGAGATCATCCGCGATCTGCGCCTGGGCAAGTTCGACGTGCTCGTGGGCATCAACCTGCTGCGCGAGGGACTGGACATGCCGGAGGTGGCGCTGGTGGCGATCCTGGATGCGGACAAGGAGGGCTTCCTGCGCTCGGACAACTCACTCATCCAGACGATCGGGCGCGCCGCCCGCCACATCAACGGGCGCGCCATCCTGTACGCCGGCCGCACCACCGGCTCGATGCAGCGCGCGATCGATGAGACCAACCGCCGCCGCCGCACGCAGCTCGCGTACAACGCCACCCATGGCATTACCCCACGGGGCATTCAGAAGGGCGTCACCGACATCATGGAAGGGGCGCGTTCGGAAGCCCCGGCGCCGGGGCGCAAGCGCGGCGCCAGGCCCGTCCCCGCGGACCTGCGCCCCGAGGTGCTGGTGAAGGAGATCAAGAAGCTCGAGGCCGAGATGTTCAGGAAGGCGCGCAACTTGGAGTTCGAGGACGCCGCGCAGCTGCGCGATGAGATCGAGCGCCTCAAGCAGCTCGAGCTCGGATTGCCGGTGCCCTTAATGCGGGCGTAAGTGCTTGGAATGTCACGTATTAGCTTGCTTCGATCCGCTCTCTCTTGTATCGTTCGCGCCCCTCCACGCAGGAAGGCCCTTCAGGCGCGTAGCTCAGTGGTAGAGCATCACCTTGACATGGTGGTGGTCGGTGGTTCGATCCCACTCGCGCCTACCAGACCGTGAAGCGGGCGCTCCCGATCGACAGGAAGGGGAGCGCCCTCTTTTTATGGCGCCCGCTCCGTGCGGCTTGAGTTCCGAGTACGACTGAAATTCCCACTATGCCCGTTGTCACCTTGCCCGATGGCAGTCAGCGCCGCTTCGACCACCCGGTGACCGTGGACGAGGTCGCGGGCGGCATTGGCCCGGGGTTGCGCAAGGCGGCGCTCGCCGCGCGCGTGAATGGCAGGCTGGTCGACACCTCCTATGTCATTGCCGAGGACGCCAGTCTCGCCATCGTGACCGACAAGGATCCCGATGGGCTCGAGGTCATCCGCCACTCCACGGCGCACCTGCTGGCGCAGGCGGTGAAGGAGCTGTTCCCGGAGGCGCAGGTGACCATCGGCCCGGTCATCGAGGACGGCTTTTATTACGACTTTGCCTACGAGCGTCCCTTTACCCCGGAGGATCTCGAGGCCATCGAAGCGAAGATGACCGAACTCGCCCGGGCGGACCAGAAAGTCACCCGCCGCGTCATGGCGCGAGATGAGGCGGTGAAGTTCTTCAAAGGCCTGGGTGAACTCTACAAGGCCGAGATCATCGCTGGCATTCCGGACAAGGACGAGATCAGCCTCTACGGGCAGGGCAACTGGGTCGACCTGTGCCGCGGACCGCACGTGCCCTCCACGGGGAAGCTCAAGGCGTTCAAGCTCACCAAGGTCGCGGGGGCTTACTGGCGCGGCGATTCGCGCAACGAGATGCTGCAACGCATTTACGGCACCGCCTGGCCCGACAAGAAGCAGCTCGATGAGTACCTGCACCGGCTCGAGGAGGCCGAGAAGCGCGATCACCGGCGCATCGGCAAGGATCTCGACCTGTTCCACCTCCAGGAGGAGGCGCCGGGGGCGGTTTTCTGGCACCCGCGGGGCTGGACCGTGTTCCAGTCACTCATCAGCTACATGCGCGAGCGCCAGAACGCCGCCGGCTACCAGGAGGTGAGCGCGCCGGAGCTCATGGATGTAACCCTGTGGCAGCAGTCCGGGCACCTGGAGAAGTTCGGCGAGAACATGTTTCTCACCCAGACCCCCGATCAGAGACTGTACGCGATCAAGCCCATGAACTGCCCCGGGCACGTGCAGATCTTCAAGCACGGTCTGCGCAGCTACCGTGAGCTGCCGGTGCGGCTCGCGGAGTTCGGCAAGGTGCACCGCTACGAGCCCTCGGGGGCCCTCCACGGTCTGATGCGGGTGAGGGCTTTCACCCAGGACGACGGCCACGTGTTCGTCACCGAGGATCAGATCACGTCCGAATCGGTGGCGATCACGCAACTGATCCTCGATATCTACCGCGATTTCGGATTCGAGGACGTGGAAATCAAGTACGCCGACCGCCCCCCCAAGCGGGTCGGGAGCGACGCCATCTGGGATCGCGCGGAAGCGGCGCTGCAGGCGGCCTCCAGTGCCGCGGGCATCGAGTACACCCTGAACAAGGGGGAGGGCGCCTTCTACGGGCCGAAGCTTGAGTTCGTGCTCCGGGATGCCATCGGGCGCGACTGGCAGTGCGGCACGCTGCAGGTGGACCTGAACATGCCCGAGCGGCTCGGGGCGTACTACATCGATGAGCACAGCGCCAAGCGCACGCCGGTGATGCTGCACCGGGCGATTTTCGGCTCGCTGGAGCGCTTCTTCGCGATCCTGCTCGAGCATCACGCCGGAAAACTCCCCGCGTGGCTGTCGCCGGTGCAGGCGGTCGTGCTCAGCATTACCGAGCGCCAGGAAGAATATGTCCGTCGCGTCACGGAAACCCTGAAAAATCAGGGCTTTCGGGTCGAGTCCGACTTGCGCAACGAGAAGGTCGGCTTTAAGATTCGCGAGCACACGCTGAGGCGTGTTCCGTATCTTTTGGTTGCGGGCGACAAGGAAGTGGCCGCTAAACTGTTGTCAGTGCGCACACGAAGCGGCAAGGACCTGGGCACGATGGTCCCGGAGACGTTCGCCGAACGGCTCCGTGTCGAGCTCACAAGCCGCGGGCGCGAAGTGTTGGAGGGCTAACGAATCGCTAGTGCAACAAAGCGGGTGCGGCGCAACGAAGACATCAGCGCGCCGCAACTGCGTGTGATCGCGGCCGACGGGTCGCAGGCCGGGGTGATGTCCCGCTACGACGCCCTGCAAATGGCGGCCGCCGCTGAGCTTGATCTGGTCGAAGTGTCGCCGACCGCCGAACCGCCGGTGGTGCGCATCATGGATTACGGGAAGTTCCTGTTCGAGCAGAACAAGAAGGCCCACTCCGCGAAGCGCAAGCAGAAGCAGATCCAGGTCAAGGAAGTGAAGTTTCGGCCCGGCACGGGCGAG
>VBNP01000078.1:4349-26892 GCA_005877965.1 Gammaproteobacteria bacterium
GGCGCAAGCTCCTCGAGCGGGTCTCGGGCGACTTGGCCCCGCATGCGGTGGTCGAGCAGAACCCGCTCATGGAAGGCAAGCAGATGGTCATGGTGTTTGCACCGAAAAAGAAGTAACGCCCCGGCAGGCCGCAGGGCCTGTGGAGCGTTCGCCCGCAGCGGCTGCGCAAGCATCCGGCGAACGGGCTACACAACCAGGAGTGATACGATGCCCAAGTTGAAAACCAACCGGGCCGCGGCCAAGCGCTTTCGCAAGACGGCGAAGGGCTTCAAGGGTTACGCGGCGAACCGGCGCCACAATCTCGGCCACAAGGACCGCAAGGTCAAACGCCAGGCGCGCTCCGGCGGCTCGAGTCTCGTGCACGACAGCGATGTCGGCCGTCTCGAGCAGCTCCTCCCCAACCACAAGTAAGCGGGCACTACCATGGCACGAGTGAAGCGTGGCGTGACGGCCGGACGCCGTCACAAGAAAGTTCTCGGTAAGGCGAAGGGCTACTACAACGCGCGGCGTAAGGTCTATCGCGCAGCCAAGCAGGCCGTCATCAAGGCAGGCCAGTACGCCTACCGCGACCGGCGGCAGAACAAGCGTGAGTTCCGCGCACTGTGGATCACGCGCATCAACGCCGCGGCGCGCCTGTACGGACTTTCCTACAGCCGCATCATCAACGGCCTGAACAAGGCCGGTGTCGAAATCGACCGCAAGGTGCTCGCAGACATCGCGGTGCACGACACCGCGGCATTCGGCGCGATCGCGCAGCAGGCAAAGACCGCTCTCGGCATCAGCTGACCGGAGGGGGCGGTCTTGGCAGACCTGACGGTCATTACCCGGCAGGCGCTCGACGAGGTGGCCGCGTGCGCCGATCTCGCGGCGCTCGAGGACGCGCGCGTGCGCTGGCTGGGCAAGAAGGGCTCGCTCACCGCGCAGTTGAAGTCCCTCGGCGACGTTGATGCCGCCGAGCGGCCCGCGGCCGGCGCACGCATCAATGACGCGAAGGAGCAGGTGCGGGCGGCCCTCGATGCGCGCCGCGAGGAACTGCGGAGTGCCGACATCGAGCGGCGGCTCGACGCCGGGCGCATCGATGTCACCCTGCCGGGCCGGGGCGAGGAGCAGGGCGGGCTGCATCCGGTGACCAAGACGCGCCTGCGCATCGAAACCCTGTTCCGCCGCGCCGGCTTCGAGGTCGCCTCGGGACCAGAAATCGAAGACGACTTCCACAACTTCGGCGCGCTCAACATCCCGCCCGATCATCCGGCGCGGGCGATGCACGACACCTTCTATTTTCCCGACGGGCGGCTGCTGCGTACCCACACCTCGCCGGTGCAGATCCGCGCGCTGCTCGAGCACGGGGCGCCGCTCGCGATCATCGCGCCGGGCCGCGTTTATCGGTGCGACTCGGACATGACCCACTCGCCGATGTTCCATCAGCTCGAGGGTCTTGCGGTCGGCGAGAACGTCAGCTTCGCCAACATGAAGGCGGTGCTGCACGGTTTCCTGCAGGCATTTTTCGAGCGCGACCTGGCCATGCGGCTGCGCCCGTCGTACTTCCCGTTCACCGAGCCGTCCGCCGAAGTCGACATGTCGTGCGTGTTCTGTGACGGCAAGGGCTGTCGCACCTGCAGGCACACCGGCTGGCTGGAGATCTCCGGTTGCGGCATGGTGCATCCGAGCGTGCTGCGTGCCAGCGGTGTCGACCCTGAGCGCTACATCGGCTACGCCTTCGGCGCCGGCATCGATCGGCTGGCGATGTTGCGCTATGGCGTGAACGACCTGCGCCCGTTTTTCGAGAACGATGTACGGTTCCTGAGGCAGTTCCGGACGTTCGGCGCATGAAGGTCCCGTACTCCTGGCTCGCCGAGTGGGTGAAGGTGCCGTGGCAGGCGCCCGAGCTCGGCTCGCGGCTCACCATGGCCGGGATCGAGCTCGAGGCGCTCGCCAGCGCGGCGCCGCCCTTCTCGGGCGTGGTGGTCGCGCAGATCGTGAGCGCCGAGCCTCACCCGCAGGCCGACAAGTTGCAGGTGTGCCGCGTGTCGACCGGGAGCGGCGCGACGTTGCAGATCGTGTGCGGTGCCGGCAATGCGCGCGCCGGACTGAAGAGTGCGCTCGCGCTGGTGGGCGCGCAGTTGCCGGGCGACCTCACCATCAAGGCCGCCAAAGTGCGCGGGGTGGAGTCCCAGGGCATGCTCGCCTCCGCCAAGGAGCTCGGCCTGGCGGAGGCCTCGGCCGGGATCCTCGAGCTGCCGCAGGATGCACCGCTGGGCCGCCCCCTGCGCGAGTACCTCGCGCTGGACGAGCCGGTGCTTGATCTGAATGTCACGCCCAATCGAGGCGATGCCATGTCGGTCGTCGGCATCGCCCGCGAGGTGGCGGCGCTCGCGGGCACGAAAGTCTCAGGTCCCGCGATCGGCGGCGCTCCCGCGGGGCACGCGGAGCGGCTTGCGGTGTCCCTCGAGGCGCCGGCGGCGTGCCCGCGATTCGCCGGCTGTATCCTGCGCGGCGTCAACAATCGCGCCGAGGCACCGCTGTGGATGCGCGAGCGGTTGCGGCGCGCCGGTGTGCGCGCCATCAGCCCGGTGGTGGATGTCACGAACTATGTGATGCTGGAGCTCGGCCAGCCCATGCACGCCTACGATCTGAAGAAGCTCAGGGGCGGGATCCGGGTGCGCCGGGCACACGCCGCTGAGCTGGTCACACTCCTCGATGGCCAGGCGATCAACGCGCCAGCCGACGTGCTCCTGATCACCGACGATGAGGGCGCGGTGGGACTTGCGGGCATCATGGGGGGGTTGCGCACCGCGGTGAGTGCCGAGACCACGGACGTGTTCCTGGAATCCGCGTACTTCTCGCCCGACGCAGTCCTGGGCCGCGCGCGCCGCCTGGGCCTGCAGACCGATGCCAGCCAGCGTTTTGAGCGCGGCGTCGATCCGACGCAGCAAGGCCGCGCCATCGAGCGCGCGATTGCGTTACTGACCCCGATGGCCGGCGGCACTGCCGGCGCCGTCGAGGTGACCCAATCCGCGGCGCATCTGCCGCAGCGTTCCGCCGTGGCGTTGCGTGCGAAGCAGCTGACGCGTGTCCTGGGGGTGGAGCTGTCCGCGGAGCGCGTCGAGGCCGCGCTCGCCGGCCTGCAGATGCAGGTGACGCGCAACGCGAGCGGCTGGCAGATCACGCCTGCCGCGCACCGCTTCGATATCGGCATCGAGGCGGATCTGATCGAGGAGGTCGCCCGCGTGGTGGGCTTTGAGGCCATTCCGGAAACGGATGCCCTGGGGCCACAGCGCTTCCGCAGCCTGCCCGAGGAGCACCCGCCCGAAGGGGCGGTGCTCGGCATGCTCGCCGCGCGCGGCTACCAGGAGGCGATCACATTCGCCTTCGTCGATCCGGCGCTGCAGGAACGGTTGTTTCCCGGGCGCCCGGCCCTCGCCCTTTCGAATCCGATTGCCAGCGACCTGTCCGTCATGCGCGTGTCGCTGTGGCCGGGGCTGCTGCGTGCAGCGCTCGAGAATCAGCGCCGCCAGGCTGATCGCATCCGGCTGTTCGAGCATGGCACGCGCTTCGAAGCCGGCGATGGCAGCCCGCGCGAGACCGACACGCTCGCGGGGCTGGCGTGCGGCGCACGCCTGCCCGAGCAATGGGGCGTATCGAAGGACATGCGCGCCGCCGCGGAGTTTTACGACGTGAAGAGTGATCTCGCGGCGCTGTTCGTGGCGACCGGAGAACCACGGTCGTTCAGGTTCGAGCCCGGGTCGCAGCCGGCGCTGCACCCGGGGCGCACGGCGCGAGTGCTGCGGTGCGGTCAGCCAGTGGGTTGGCTTGGGGAATTGCATCCCACGCTGGTACAGGCGCTGGATTTTACATATCCGCCGATTCTGTTCGAGCTCGACTTCGACGCCGCACTGGCCGTGAAGCGCGCCAGTTACGAGGAGATCTCGCGCTTTCCGCAGGTGCGTCGCGACCTCGCTATCGTCGTGGATGAGTCGGTCACTTTAAGTAGCCTCGCCGAGCGTGTAACCTTGGCGGCCTCAAGCCTGCTGCGTGATCTCCGCATTTTCGACGTGTACCGGGGCCCTGGCCTCGAAAAAGGTCGAAAAAGTGTCGCTTTAGGCTTGATTTTTCAGGCTATTTCTCGCACTCTTACAGACGACGATGTGGAGCGCCTCATGGCCTCCGTAATTGGGGATCTGCGCGAGAACTTGAACGCGAGAATTCGAGAATAAAGAAATGGCGCTCACAAAAGCGGAGATGGCCGAGGCGTTGTTCAACCAGCTCGGGCTCAACAAGCGCGAAGCGCGTGAGCTGGTGGATCTGTTCTTCGAGGAAGTCCGTGCCGCGCTGTCGGGCGGAGAGCAGGTGAAGCTCTCCGGGTTCGGCAATTTTGATCTGCGCGACAAGAACCAGCGCCCCGGCCGCAATCCCAAGACCGGCCAGGAGATTCCGATCAGCGCGCGGCGCGTGGTGACTTTCCGCCCAGGGCAGAAACTCAAGGCACGGGTCGAAGCCTATGTTGGAGCCAAAGAATAACGCCCAGCTGCCGGCGATCCCCGGCAAGCGCTACTTCACCATCGGAGAGGTGAGTGAGCTGTGCGGCGTGAAGCCGCACGTGCTGCGCTACTGGGAGCAGGAATTTCCGCAGCTCAAGCCCGTCAAACGGCGCGGCAACCGGCGCTACTACCAGCGCCAGGACGTGATCGTCATCCGCCAGATCCGCAGCCTGCTCTACGACCAGGGCTTCACCATCGGCGGGGCGCGCAACAAGCTCACCGGCGAAGAAGCGCGCACCGACGTGACGCAGAGCCAGCAGATCGTGAAGCAGGTGCGCGTCGAGCTCGAGGAGCTGATGAAGGTGCTGCGGCGCTGAGCGCCGCGGCCTGCCGAAAACGGCGTATCATGACGGAGGCGCACGGCAGATCCCCGGCCGTGCGCGCGAGTCCTTCCCAAATAAGAACAATCGTGTCGGAGCGTGGCGCAGCCTGGTAGCGCACTTGCATGGGGTGCAAGGGGTCCCGAGTTCAAATCTCGGCGCTCCGACCAGTCTTTCAGGGTCTGAAAAATCGTCTATGACACCTTGATGGATACCCCAGAGAAGGGGCGCTGGTGTGGACGCCGGTCTCGTGAAGAGCGCAACTGGGAGCAGGGTCTGCGCGAGCCGACCGGACCAGCCAAGCCCTCCTGATGGCGATCGGTGGCGACCCGGCGCACGTATTGAAAGTGCTGGCGGCGTAGTCCGCCGGCTTGGCTGCCAAAGTCCTAATGCGCAGACAAAGGCTTACCGCCAGCGCACCGGGACGCTCGCGCTGTAGATATCGAGCTGGTGGAGAGTGCCGTCAGGATTGTTCCCCGTGCTGTTTGAATTGTCGGACCATGCCGGGTGTGCGATTCCGCCGTAGAACGACAGCCCTGAGTAGTCGCCGTAGTCGATGCCGTTCTGCGCATCATGGGAGTTCAACGTTCCGGCGCTGATCTGAATGTTCTTGGTAAACGTCTGCCCTCCGTCGGTGCTAAACGCGCCCCAGACCTGCGCATCGGTATCGGGGATGCCGTCGGTGTCACCTGCCCCCCCGATCCCAAGATCGTTACGGGCGTCATACCAGACGACCGCGATATTCCCGGTTGTGGGGTCGAGAGAAATCTTCGGGAGGAATTGACTATTCTTGGTGTTGTCGTCGTTCACTCGTACGCCTGCGCTCCAAGTCGCGCCGTCATCGTCCGAATAGCGGACGTAAATGTCGGTGTTGTCGCTTTCGTTCTTTTGCTCCAGCGTGTATACGAGGTACACCCGGCCATTGTGCGGGCCACCGGTACGGTCCCATGCGAGGCCCGGCTCGGCGTCAACTGAGCGGTCCGGCTGGGCCGGTATGAAGTCGAAGCCTCCAACGTGAGTGTTTACGACGAAGATGCTGTGATCGCCGAATCCCGCTGGACCCAGACCATCGGGATCGACATTCACATAGATCTTGCCGCCACCCTGGCCGCTTTCTGTCAGCGTGCAGACTTGCATCACCTGGCCGTTGGGGCCGATGGCGACGTCGCCGTAGGTGCAATTGTTGGTGCCGGCGACGACCTCCGGCGTATTGAAGCTGGCTACCTCGCCCAACCCGGTCACCGGCGCACCAGTGGCTACTATGGGACCGCCGCCGTTAAACACGACCCAAACCTCACCTTTCCCTGCCACGATCGTCGGCTGATCCACGAAGCGGAACAAGCCGCGGCGCTCGTCGCTGGTTTGCTTCTTTGAACTCGCGGGTTTTGCGATAGTGGCTATGATGTTGAAACTTAACCCGCCATCGGTGCTGAGCGCGACCGGCACAGTGTTGCCAACGTTGAAAAGATACGTGAGGAAAAGGTTGCCGAATTCGTCGAAGGACAAGCTCGGATCGCAACATGCGGCTCCCAGGTTGTCGTTGTTCCCGATGATTCTCGTGGCCCAGCTGGAGCCGCCGTCGACGCTCACGGCCGCAAACATACCCGCTGCCGGGACGACGACGTTGGTAACGATCACGATATTGTTCGGGTTCGTTGGATTGACGGCAATTGTCTCCTCGGACTCGTTGTTAGAGAGTTGGCTGACGTCGATGTTTGCAGGGGTCGTCGGCGGGCCGGCAAGTAGCGGAAGGACCATGAAACTCACAGTGAATGCAAGTACAACCAAAGGAGCAAGGGCCGGTTTTTTCGATTTCATTGAAAACCCCGATTGACTTTGGGAGTGGCAATCCGGAACTGTTTGGGGCGAGGATCGATGGTCACACGGACAAATCCGCGCATGATCAACAAACTTGAGCACAAGCGCGCTGAGGGACGGAACCCGCACAACCAGGGCGCGCGCGACGAATGAATGTTGCCCCAAAGATGCTATGGCCCAGGCGCTGCGAGTGTCAAGTCAGTGTATTGAGCCAATACTTATCTGCACTGAGGACCGACCTGCCGCGTGAGGCGTCGCGATCAGCGCCGCGCAGCGATTCGTTCGCGCACCTTCAATTGCCCGAGCTTGCGGTGGATGGGCTTCGGGCTTCAGAGCTGGATGACGACCGTCTTCAGCTCAGTGTAAGAGTCGATGCCCTTCCGGCCTTGCTCTTGGCCGATGCCCGACTGTTTGAATCCACCAAAAGGCGGCGCCGGGTCGATCACGGTCTGACAGTTGCCCCGCACGGTGCCTGCCTTGATCTTGGCGGCGCGCCGTGTACACGCACCAGGCCGTGGATCACCGTTGCACGTCGGCCTCGGTGAGGGCTCTGCGCATCAGGAGCGCGCCGATAACCAGAGCCGGCGGTACCCACAGGCACGAGACGCTGAGCCACGCGTACAGGAGTGCAGCGAGCGTGCAGCCCACGGCGAAGGCCATGACGCTCACCGTCATCTGAGTGAGCCGTGCTCTGGTGGCTTTCCCCTTCTCGGGTGCCAACCCCCGCATCAGGTCCCCCAGGTCCATCATGATCTGAGTGGTAGTACCCGTCATGATCGTTGATGGGGCCGCGCTGCCCAGATGAGCTCGATGAGCGGCGTTTTGAATCGCCATGGCGGCAACCAGAAGCATGCCGGTGAGTAAGGCCACATACCCGTCTGCATTCTCGAATGGCCCAAAGCAGGTGGCGAGCGCTGCACCAAGAATCGACAGCGCGAGCTGCGCCACCAGCAAGGTGCTCATTACGGGACGAGAGCGGGCGCGCAGCCCGTGTGAGGAAAATCTCACGAGGAGCACAACGATACAGAACACCGGCAGGGCGAGAAGCTTGGCAAGCGCGCCTGAGGTACCCAAGACGAGCGCCGCCCCCAGGGTGACGAAATTGCCGGTCACGTGGGCTGTGAACAGACCCTTCAGGGCCAGAAAGGCCGCGGTGTCCATGAATCCCGCGTTGACGCTGAGTATGCGAGGGAGTCCGAGTTGCATGATCCCTCCCGGTTCTTTTTGAAGCTCCGAAGTATGCTCGACACCGCCGCAATTTATTGGGTTCTTGATCTTCTTGGCTGCGCGCCTTCGATACGCCATCGCGCGGCCGGCTGCGTCGGTGTCGACGCTCGACCTCGGAGAAGGTCCGACGGTAAACGAACAGAGCCGTGCTTCGCAATGCGCCTCGCAGGGTCCGCTGGCGGGGGTGCTCCCCCCGTTCGTGGTCGGCTGTTCCGGCTAACGGGTCGCGCTCGCCTCAGGTGCCCCACGCCGGCTGTGCGCAGATTGTCCTCATACTATCGGCGCGAACGCGGTCAAGGCGGCCTGTGCCGCCGCCGAACCCAGACCCTGCATCGGCAACAGCGTCGAGAACTGGCTGCTGGTCCCGAGGAGTCCCATGTAATTGAGAATGACCACCTGCACCAGCTGGTTCACGGCGTTCGCGGCCGGACTCGAAGTTGGCACGACCGAGCCGTCGGCGCTGAAGTAGCCAATCTGTTGGCTCGCCGCGCCGTTGAGGAGCTGCGGCCGGCCCTTCGGGCTGTAGACCAGGAAGAAAGTCGATGCCGTGTCCTGGTCGTCGCCTTGCCACCCGAGCTTGCCGCGGCCGGCGCTGCTGCTGTCGATCGAGCCGGTCGCGCTGAGGGAGCCGTCGCTGAACACGTAGATCATCACCGGGGAGCCGACCCGCTGCGCATACTCGAGGACGGCGCCGATCATCTGGCCCGCCTTGAAATTGCGGGTCTCGCCGGTGGCCCGGGTGCTGTCGTGATAGTCGTAGCCGCCGAGGGTGATGGTGCCCGCGCCGGCGTACCCGTTGAGCACCAGCTTCATGACCGTGGCCGTCCCCGCGACGTCTGAATCCCTGAAGTCCGCCGCAGTGAAGATCGGGGAGGCGCCGCCGATGATGTTGACATCCTGGGTCGGATCCAGCGAGGAACTCCCGAATGCATCCGCCGTGTTCGCCGTCTTCACGTAGGCGCAGCGGACCTGATTCTTGAGGTTCGCATCGGCGGCCGGGTCCGTGTAGAACTGGACTCCCGCGCTGCTCGACGCAGGCCTGGCGAGTTTCCCGGTGAATGCCGCGGTCGGATCCGTTGCGTTCGGGTTGTAGGGCGTGGTGCCGCCGCTGATGCGAGTCACGGACTCGAGCACCGCCACGGCAAGGGGGTCGCCCGTGCCGCTGCCGGACTGGACCAGGGCGACGGCGTCGCTCGGCTGGGTGATCTTGGTCGGCTGCAATGCCGGGTCGATCAGGGCCGTCGGCGCCGCCGAGTAGCCGCCCGACACCGTCGACTGGTCGCCGATCAGAGTCAGGAGCTTGCCCTTCGCACCGGCCTTCGCGATGCCGTACATGGGATTGTGCGGATTGTTGGCGGTATCGTTCTGCGACAGAGCGCAGATCACCGCTCCGTTCGTACCGGCGGCAGTCACCGGGGTGGTCGCCTTGCTGAGAATGCCCCTCAGGATGGCGCCATCCGAATGCCACAGCAGTCCGAGCGCGTTGCTGATGAAGCCGCTCGAAGTCGGCAGCATGTTGCCGGGCAATCCGAGCTTCGCGTAGCCCGCGGCTGACAGCAGGTTGCTCTGGCCTCCCTGCACGCCCACGAGCACCTCGGAGCCGACGAGGTTGGCCCCGCCGGCGAGATCGAAACAGATGAAGGGAACACCGGAGATCACCGCTGCTGCCGATGGCACGTTGCATTGGTTCGCCGCGAGCAGCACCTGCATGTCGGTCGAGAGCGCGTTCGCGTTACCGGACCTGAGCACCGCTGCCAACCACGCCGGAGCCATGACGACCGCAGGGGCGCTGAGCAATCCCGCTGCAACGAAGTCACGGCGCGTGACGGGACGTTTGTGGTTCTGGTGCAGAAGCGGCTCGCCGAGAGCATGGGGCCGCGCGGGTTTTTGGCGAATGAACATGGGGGTTCTCTCCCTATTCCCGTTACTGCAGAGTCACCGCAGCGCTGGCGAGCACGGCCGTGCAGGCCGCCTTGGTAGCCTGGGACACGGTTGCAGTGGCGCTCAACGTTGGAATTCGCGTGAGCAGCGCGTTGAGCTCGTTGCGCGCGGCGCTCGCCGCGGTGGTGTCGACGTTCGTACCGATCGCCTTCGCAATCAGCGCATCGATCACGATGCTGCGGTTGGCCGTATTCGGTGTGGCCGTGCCGAAGAACGCCGCCGAGGTCGCGGTGAGACTGGCGTCGAGTCCGTTGCCGAAGGATGCGTCACGCAGCGACTGTGTATCGATCAGCTGTCCGCAGTATGCCGTGGCCAGCTGTGTGATGGCCGTCTGGTGAGCGGTCAGGAACGCGTCGATCCGCGGGGCGGAAGGCAGCGATTGCTGCTCCGAGTTGTAGAGCGCCGCGACCGTCGAGTTCGTGATTGGCACGCCTGTAATGGCGGACATGGAGCGATTCACCCTCTCGAAAGTCGCAATGCCGAAGTCCGCTCGCGGCGTGTTGTCGGCCGTCATCGGCGGGCTGGTGATGGTCGGTTCGGCGAAGCGGTGCGAGTTGGAACCGAGCTGGTCGAACGAGAGGAAGAAGATGTCGCTGTCCGCTCCCTTGTCGGAGGCAATCACCGCCCCGACGTTCGAGAGCAGCTGACCGCCGGCGAAAGTGTAGTTCGGAGAGCCGATGGTGGCGTTCGCCGTTGCATACGACTGCCCGACGCGAGCAATCGTACCGTTCACACCGATGCGGATGCCGCTGATCGGGATATTCGCCGGCGCCGCGTTCGGGTCCAGGCTGATGAACCGGGGCTTGCGGAACAGATAGCTGTAAGAGTCGTACTGACTGCCTTCCATCATGATGAACGACTGCAGCACGCCGGTGAGCGAGCTCACGTTGAACAGCAGGTAATAGCGCTCGCCCACCCCGGCGGCGAAATTCTGCTGGACCTGGGTAGCGGTGAGCGCACGACTGTGAATCGCGGCGAACTTGATGACACCCTGCCACTGCCTCTGCCCGGTGGTCTCGTTCCCGAGCACGAGCGCGAACGTGCTGTCCCAATTGCCGAGGGTTCCTCCCTTGCTGGGATCCGCATCGCCCGTGTACGTGCCGTTCACGTAGATCTGCTGTCCGTTTACGGCGTCGTAGGTCAACACGATGTGCTGCAGCGATGCCTGTGCGAACATGCCCGTCGCGGACGTCAGCAGCGCCGGAGCACCGTTGTTGTCCGTGTTGCTGCTGCGGGTGCGAGCCTCGTACTGCATGGCATGCTGTCCGAGGGTCATGTTGCGGTTGGCGTTGTCGCCTGAGTACGTAAGGATATAGGCATTCGTCTGGGCAACATTGGCGGGCGTCGCCCACACTTCGATGGAGTACTCGCCCGTCGACTGGATTATCTGCGCGAGCTTCTGGCTGGCGGAGGCCGACGCCTGCGCCGCGCCGCCGGCGCCTATGCTGATGCCCCATCCGCTGACCCAGCCGATGCCCGTGAGCGTGAGGTCCGCGGCCGGCGCTACTGCGCTCGTGTCATAGGCCGTGCTGCCGCTGGCGGTCTTGAACTCGTACTTCGCAATGATGTTGGCCTCGTAACGGCTCGCGCCCGAGGCAGATGTTCCCTGCTTGAGGGAGAGCGCTCTCGAGAGCACGAGCGTCGGATCGACGTTCGTTACCGGAATTTGGCCCGCATAGGAGGTGATCGCGGCCAGCATCGCCGCGGCACTTCCCGGGCAGTCGGGCGCGCCGCCGGCAGCCGTCGCCCAGCAGTGGTGGAACTGATCGCGGAGCCTGACGACGAAGCGCGACTGGCTCGGGGTATTGAGATCGATCTTCAGTTGGGCCGCGAGATAGGCTTGGGCAGGATCCGCGCTCGCGAAGTACGGTGTCTGTGGTGTCGCCGCATCCGGACGGTGGCAATCGCTGCAGAACCGCCTCAGGATGGGCGACCAGATCAGAGCCTGGAACTGACTCGAGTCAGCCGGGAAGAGCTTGCTGCCGGCGACGCCCTGGTCGGGCGGAGGCGTCAGAGCAATACCCAAAGCCGCGCTGGATGTACCGCCGATCCAGTTCTTGATCCACGTGGTCATCGTGTTGGCGCAGTCCTGCGCGCTCGCCAGGAAGCAGTTATGACCGCCGCCGACTTTGACAACGAGCTCCGACTGGGCGGGGTCGGTGAAATTCACCAGCGGGCCGACCGCCTGGTACGCGAGGTTGACATCGTCCGGACGCGCGAACAGCGGTGCGTTGCCGCCTGCCTTGTGGCAGCCGCCGCAACGATCGGAACCGTTGATGTTGACCCAGAGATGGGTCTGGAACGACAGCACGTCGGCATTCGCGGCCGCGGGGCCGCTGTAACCGGTGCTGCCGGTGCCGCCGCCTGTGCCTGGGCCCGTTCCCGTCCCTGACCCGGAACCCGTAACGGTGCCGTCAGGGGACGCGAGTGGCAGGCGGGTGCAAGCCGCCGCAGTCACCAGAACCAGGGTCAACGCAACGGCCGGCACGGCCTTCAGCGCGCGCCGGCCGCCAGGAATGAACTCGAAGCCGTTCATGAGACGCCCGGTGTTCATCTGCGGCTCTCCCTTGTCCTGGGCTACTGCCCCGCGCACGCCGCGGCGGACTGCTGGAAGACCTGTTTGAGCTTGTAGCCGCCGGCTTTGAAGTTGGCCTTGATCGCGGCGACCGTCGCCTGGTCGGCCGTGCTCGTCGGAGCCCGGAAGCAGACCGTCTGGAACACCTTGGTGACCTGGCATTGCGCGAACGCCTCGCTCCCGGCCAGCTCCTGCCCGAGGGACTTGGCGCCGATGCCGCTGCCGGGAAGCGTACGGTCCCACCCGAGCGTGGCGTTCGGCCCGTCGCGCCAGCGGTTGGACCAGCTGTTGTCCGCGGTGATGAACCCGTCACTGAAGTTCTGCGAATTGATCAGGTACTTCGGCTGCACCATGTTCGCCGTATAGAGGAGCTGCGTGCTCATCGTGTCGTAGTTGTAATAGGCGAAGGCCTGGGCCATCGGATCCATGCCGCTGTGGCAGCCCACGCAGTTGTTCAGAAAGATGCGGCTGTCGCCCCCGGGTGTACGCGCCACATCCTGCCGGATGCGGTCGGTGGGGCGCGTCGTATCCATCAGCGTTTCCATGTCGTGGCAGAGGTGATTGATCATCGTGAAGCGGAACTGGGCGCGGTTTGTGCCCATGATGAAGAAAGCCGAGGAGCCGCCGCGCGTCGTCCAGATTCCCGAGGTCGCTTCGACCGGGAGCCCGTAAACGGCCGACTGCGTGGTCGCGACCAGCGTCGCCTTCAAATCGACGCCGTTCGCCTCCGCCATCGCGTAGTGATCGTTGTTGGCCGCGGAAGGCGCCGGCAGGCCGCTGGCGTTGCTCGTATAGAGAATGTCCGCGGACAGTACCGTATTGAATGCCACGTCATCGCGGACCATGCCGATTACGGTGGCCGTGTAGTCATTCAGTGGAGCGAACACGGTCTGGTCCCGGTTGGTCCACGGAGTCACGAGGTTCTTGAGGGTGACACTGTAGAACGTGGATGCGTCGGTGGCGATCGCAGCCGCCCCGGCCAGGTCTCCGGCCGCGGTCTTGGCGGCCATCTGATCGAGGACGGTGGCCGATGGCGGCACGCTGGCTATGCGTTCGTAGATGCGTTGGGCCTGCTCGCGAGGGCCGGCGAACGCGGGCGTCGCGATCTGAACGGCTAGCGCGATCGGCCACGCCACGCCCAACAGAGACAGCCAACGGGTGACGTTATAAGAGTGGTGACTCCAGGTCTCGAGACCCGCTGCGTTCGTGTCCATCACACCCACCTGCTCGCAATCGCCGATGTGCGCGTCCGGAGAGTAGCTCCCGATCCGACCAATCCCGAATGTCTGCTAGACAGCACGTCCCCGGGAGCAGACACGCTAGACAATTATTGTTAGCGCACTGCGTCCTCTCAGCGTTCCAAGACAGGACGTTGCGGGCAGTGCCAAAGGCGACCTTGCCCTGCGCCTCAGAGGTTGCGCGTGGCCCGATGAACTTTGAGCACCTCATCCCGGCCACAGTTGTTGCGCTCGAGGCCGCGACGGTGTGGAAGGGCTCGCCCCAACATTGACGGAGTCGATTTGTTTCGACGAGCGACCTTTGCGAACAGCGCGACGCAATTCACGTTCGCTGGCCTTTGACCGAGTCCAGCGCCGAGAACGCGATCCCGAACACACCGAAGCCAACAGGCGCGTGATTCGGGTCACGGCGGTTACGGCCTGTTCTGGCGCCTCATATCCTGGCTTTTACAGGGGACTCATGGGGGGCAGCGGAGGGCGGAGAAATGAGCCTGGTGACGTATCCTGGATGCGGCAACGATGCTTGGGAAAGAGCGGCCACTACGCGGTCCAAACAGGCGCGTAAGATCCATCCCCTGACGTGGATTGTGGCCGCCGCCCTGCTACCGGTTCTTGTTTGGGACGTACGGCAGACGCTGACGGAAATGAAGCTTCACCACGCCTCAAGCGAAGCGTTTCGATCTCTACATACCGGCACGCACCGGTAGGTCGCCCACAGAGAGGGCGCCCCGTGAATACCCTATAACGGGTGGGGGGAGTGAGCCTCATGGGGGCACGAGTGCTGCGGTTCCTGACTGGTCGCAGTCAGCGCAAAGCGCTCAACGGATTTTAGCCGCTACACTCCGGACGAAGATCCAATCACTGGGTAGCGGCGCCTGTAGGTGCTTGGCGTGCGTGGGCCAGCTCTGGCAAAGCGCGGGACGATCGCTACAACTCAGTGCTTTCTGGAGACTCCCGTCTCTTGTCAGGCTTCGTGATCGCGTTCGGTGGATCCATGCCGACGCACTTCGCGCTTACCAGATCACCCTCGTCGGCGTAAGGCATGGCGATTTTCAGGGCCGCCGAAATTGCATTCTCGCAAGCGCTCTCATCCTTGAACAGATAGGAATCCACATACGTGATTTCCAGCGACTGCGGCGCGTAGTAGTAGATATGCAGCACCGCCTTTTGACCAAGTGTCCGCGGCTGCTTCTGGGCATCCTGCGACGCCGGCTGCACGTCCGCGAATGCGGACGCGATCAACAGCGGTAGGAGAGCGAGGGCGAGGCGCTTTTTCATCCGATTCTCCATCACGACTCCGGAGCCACGATGCAGGCACGATACGGCGCAGGCGCAGCGTCTCCGTTGCGCGGCGTCACACCAGACCCCCGGCAGCCAGGACCTGCATCACATCTGGATAGGCGAAAACGAGGGCTCGTGTCGCGCGTCACAGGTCCACCTGACGTAATGCCGGGGCCGCATGTCGAGGGACGCGGCTTCCCGGCCGTCGGCGGACCAACGGCCCGAGCGTCGAAGGTTCGGGTCCAACACCCCGGCGAGGAGAAGTGCTGAGATCACGGCTGCCACTGTACGGAACCGCGGGTGCGCCCGGGTATGGTGGGAAAGCAGGTGTTGGCGGTGGGAACGACCCAGTCACAGCAGCGGACTTTTCCCTATGCCGAGTGCAGCGCTCGCGCGCGTGTGTTTACCGGATTGTGCCCGTGCGATGACTGCCGATTCCGGAGGTGATGGGGTTGTCCGGCAGTCGCGGGTAAGCGGCACGCGGTCTGCGGCGCTGTTCGAGGGCAAGGGACGGCGGGAGCCAGATTATGGAAATCACAACCCGCGACGGAATCGCAGGGCCGACGGCCGGGTCGGGTGCTACCTCACGTGCCCACGATGCGTGCCGCGATGCCCGCCGCCGTACGTGCCATGACGCCGGGCTCCGGGGGCGGGGGCACTGATTCGAGGAACGGCGCTACGTCGCTCAGGTATATGTGTCGTTGCTGCGTTTCTTCCAGCCGCAGAAGCGCCTGATACGCGAGAAACACGTAAGTCTCTTCCTCGCTGAGCCCGCCAGCTCGAGCAGCCTCGAGGCACTCGCTCACTAAGCTCCCGGGGCGGGCGCCATCGTGTTCGATCGCCCGACGCATGTCGGCGATGCTCCCAGCGTCCTGCGGAACTTCCGGCTTTACGAGCCAGACCGTTGTAATAGCTTCCATTGTTTAAGCATAGCGACGCGGTTCCGCGCGCCAAGACCGCCAAAGCCCCTTCTCCGGGTCGGCGGACAACGAACCTGTCCGTCAGGAATTTCCGACAAGCTATACATAACCTGTACCGGCGGCTGATCCAGGCGGGTCCCGAGGGCCTGGCGGCGAGCGAGAGTGCCGAGCGTCTGGGCATCCCCGCGAACACCCTGTCGTTTCACCTGAAGACTTTAAGTCACGCCCACCTCGTGCACGGCCGCCCGGACGGCCCGCGGCGTGCTTGCTTTCGACTGGAGCGTCGCTAGAGTGAGAAGCTCCGCGCGCGCTCCTGGTCTTTGAGGATGTCGCGCGCAGCGAGGAACAGGTGCGCGGTGGCCCACAGGCCCGTGGGTACCAGGCACAGCATCGCCAGCCTCAGCGAATCGGCATTCGTGACGTGATTAGGCGCGAACCAGTCACTCAAGGCGCCGATAAGCGGGGGTGCGATGACGAGATTGCCGAGATTCGCCAGGAACAGCACCATGGCGCAGAACATCGCCCGCATGCGGCACTGTGCAAGATTGTTGAGCAGCCCGAAGCCGGGACCGATGTAGAAGTAGATTGCGGGGATGAAGATCCACAACATCGCCTTGGCAAGCGCGAGGTCGCGGGTGTAGTACACCACGCCCGAGGCGAGAGTTGCGATGCCGATACCGCCGGCGAGCAGCCACACGATGCGGCGCGCATCGGTCATACCCCTGCGGGCCATCAGGAAGCCGGTGACGACGGTCGCGATACCTCCACCCCACAGGTGCATGTTCTGCGTCACGACGCCCGCTTCGCCGACGCTCATGTGGTAGGTGCGTTGCAGGAAGGTCGGTGTCCAGAACATGAGCCCCCAGCCCCACAGCGCGCACACCGCAGTGCCGATCATGACGTGCACCGCGGAGCGTTGCTGCCACAGAAAGCGCAGGGTCTCCGGAATGGTCGGGGTGTCCTGATCACCCGCATCGAGACAACCGCGCTCGGGTTCGCGTACCGTGAGCCATACCGCGATCCCGGCCAGCACCCCCGGAATCCCGAGTGCGAAGAACACCGCGCGCCAGCCGTAGTGATCGGCGATGGCGCCAGCGACGTTGTAGCCTAGCCAGGCGCCGATCGGCGCCCCGAGCGCGAACACCGTGAGTGCCATGGCGCGCCGGTTCGCCGGGAAATAATCGGAGAGCAGCGAATTCGCACCCGGCGTGCCACCGGCTTCTCCGATGGTGACCCCGACGCGGGCGAAAAAGAACTCCCATGAGGTGCGCGCGAGCCCGCACACGGCGGTCATCACCGACCAGAGGACCAGGCAGGCGGCGACGATGTTACGGCGGTTCTTGCGGTCGATGAGCCAGGATAGGGGGAATCCCAACACGACGTAGAACAATCCGAACGCGAAACCCGTGAGTATCGCGACGCCCCGGTCCGTGAGATGCAGCTCGAGCCGGATCGGCTCCAGCACCGTCGACACCACGTAGCGGTCGGCGATGCTCAGGGTGTAAACGAGGCACATCATGATGAGCACGTACCAGCGCTCCATGAGGGAGGCCGACTGCAGCGGCGCAATGGCGAGCACCGCGGTCTCGGATGCTACGGTCGACTGCAGCTCGCTCATGTGGTGTGGCTCGGGCTCACTCGGGCAGGTTACGCTACCGCAGCGGAGCTGTCTTCGCGAATGAGATCCGCGGCCTTTTCCGCCACCATGAGAGTCGGGGCGTTGATATTGCCCGAGCTGATGTTCGGAAAGATGGCGGCATCCACCACACGCAGGCCGCTGACCCCGTGCACCCGCAGCCGCGGATCGACCACCGACGCGTGCGGATCTGCGCCCATGGCGCAGGTCCCACAGGCGTGGAACACCGAGCCGGCGCGCCGGCGAAAGTCCGCCAGCACCTCGGCATCGGACTGCACCCGCGCACCCGGCTCGCGCTCGCTCTCGATCACCGCCGCGAGCGCCGGCGCAGCGGCGATCCGCCGCACGACCCGCGCGCCCTCATACACGTCCTGCACGTCCGCTTCGGTGGCGAGGGAATTCGGGGAGATCGCCGGACTTGCCAGCGGATCGCTCGAGCAGACATGCACGCTGCCGCGGCTGCTCGGCCGGCAGGTGTTGAAGGACATGAGGAACCCCGGGAACGGGTCGGGGTTCAGCAGGCGCCGTCTGGGTCCGACGGTGGTGGTGCTGTAACTGGCCGGGTTGAAGTAGATGTGCAGGTTCGGGCGCGTCAGCTGTGCGCGGCTGCGCAGGAAGGCGCCGGCCTGATTGACGCTCATGGCGAGCGGACCGCGCCGTCCCAGGGCGTAGCGCAGCGCCGCTTTCACCTTGCCGAGAAAGGGCGCCAGCTGTTCGTTCAGGGTCGGGACCCGCGAGCGGTAGAAATATGATAGCGCGAGGTGGTCCTGCAGGCCGCCTCCGACTGCGGGCGAGTCGGCGATGACCGGAATGTGGAACTGCCGCAGCAGCTGCGCGTCCCCGATGCCGGAGAGCTCGAGCAGTTGCGGCGAGTTGACCGCCCCGGCCGCCAGCAGCACCTCAAGGCGCGCGTGCGCCTGCCGCCGCGTACCCCCGCGCAGGTACTCCACTCCCACCGCGCGCGAGCCCGAAAACAACACCCGCGTGACGTGCGCGCGCAGGCGCAGGTCGAGATTGGCGCGCCGCCGGATGGGCCGCAGGTACGCGTTGGCGCTCGAGACGCGCACGCCATCCTTGATGGTCACGTGCCACAGGCCCGCGCCTTCGGCCTGCGCACCGTTGAAGTCGTGCGTGTGCGCGATGCCGACGCTTGCGCACGCCTCGAGGAAGGTCGCACACAATGGATGCACGCTTGCCGACACGTCGCTCACGTGCACCGGACCGCCGGCGCCGTGGAATTCGGACGCGCCCCAGGCGTGATCCTCGAGCTTCTTGAAGTAGGGCAATAGCTCGCTCCAGGACCAGCCGGGATTGCCCGCCGCGCGCCAGTCGTCGAAGTCCGCGGGCTGCCCGCGCACGTACACCATGGCGTTGATGGAGCTCGAACCCCCCAGCACCTTGCCGCGCGGCCAGAAGGCGCTGCGGTTGTCGAGCGCCGGATCAGGCTCCGCCTGGTACATCCAGTTGAAGCGGGGATCGTTGAAGGTGCGGCCGTAGCCGATCGGCACCTGGATCCACGGCGAGCGGTCGCCGCCGCCGGCTTCGAGCAGCAGCACGCGATGCCCGCCGCCGGTGGTCAGGCGGTTGGCGAGCACGCAGCCGGCAGAGCCGGCGCCCACGATGATGTAGTCATACTCGCTCATGTGTGCTAAAGCATCGCGCGATGAAACTGACTGACATCAGGACGTTCATCGCCGGCAACCCGGCCCCGGGCGTCGGCGGACGCTACTTCGTGTTCGTGAAGCTCACCACCAACGGCAACGTTCACGGGGTGGGGGAGGCCTACTGCGTGCCGTTTCATCCCGAGGTGGTGACGCGCATGCTCACGGATGTCTTCGAGCGCTTCCTCGCGGGCGAGGACCCGCACAACATCGAGAGCATCTGGCGGCGCGTGTACTGCGCAGGCTACACGCAGCATCCGGACCTGTCGCTCATGGGGGTGTTGAGTGCGCTCGAGATGGCCTGCTGGGACATCATCGGCAAGGAAGCGAACCAGCCCGTCTACAACCTGCTGGGCGGCCGGGTGCACGAGCGGCTGCGCTCCTACACATATATCTATGCGCGCCCCGGAGACCGGAGCGACGTGTACCAGGATCCGGATCTCGCGGCCGAGCGCGCCGTGGAATACCTGGCGCAGGGCTTCACCGCCTTGAAGTTTGATCCGGCCGGACCCTACACGGCCTTCGATGGCCGGCAGCTGTCGCTCGCGGCGCTCGATCTGTGCGAGCGCTTCATGCGCCAGCTGCGTGAGGCCGTCGGCTCGCAGGCCGACCTGCTGTTCGGCACCCACGGGCAGATGACCGCCGCGGGCGCGATTCGCCTCGCCCGGCGCCTCGAGCGCTACGATCCCCTGTGGTTCGAGGAGCCGGTGCCGCCGGATGCGCCCGAGGAGATGGCGCGCGTGGCGCGCGCCACCAGCATCCCGATCGCCACCGGCGAGCGCCTCGCCACCAAGTACGATTTCGCGCGCCTGCTGAGCGTCGGGGGCGCGGCCATCCTGCAGATGAACCTGGGGCGCGTCGGGGGGATCCTCGAGGCGAAGAAGATCGCAGCGCTCGCCGAGGTGCACCATGTGCAGCTCGCGCCACACCTGTATTGCGGGCCGGTCGTGGGCGCCGCCAACATCCAGCTCGCCACCTGCAGCCCGAACTTCCTCATACTCGAGGGTATCGAGCGCTGGCAGGGGTTTCATGCCGATGTGCTCGTCAAACCCATCCGTTGGGAGGCGGGGTACGTGATCCCGCCGACGGAGCCCGGTCTCGGCGTCGAGCTCAACGAGGAGCTCATCGCGCGCCACCCCTACCGTGGCAGGCAGCTGCACCTGGAAATGGCCGGCAAACCACTGGCGTAGGCACTCTCTACAGGCGCATTTCGGCGCGCAGGCGTTCTTCGTACCAGACGTGGAACAGTTTCACCATGTACTCACTCGCCGCGATCGGGCCGGGCTCGTAGGCGGGACTGGACGCGCCGCGCTGCGTTTCCGCGACAAACGCCGCGTCCTGCGCGTTGGTGGCGTTCCACACGCTGGTGAGCTTCTCCAGATCGTAGTCGCGACCCTCCTGCGCGTCGGCGTGCACCAGCCAGGTGCTGCGTACCAGCGTGCGTCCGCGCTCGAGCGGCAGTGTCGCGAAGGTGAGCGCGTGATCGGAGAGGAAATGGAACCAGGCGTTGGGTTGGGTATGAAAGTGCAGGGTGCCGAGGCGCGGCTCCTTGAGATCCCCTAACAGGCGGCGCGAGGCCACGCGGGTGTCCGCGGTCATGGACTCACCGGCGCCGTCGAGCACCAGGCGCTCGGTGCGAAAGGCCGTAGGCCGACCGTGCAGCTGCTCGATCTCAGCCCACGGCAGGCCGGCGCGCGCCCACAGCGCTTCCTGCACCGGGCGGGCGCTCTGGTAACGAGCGTAGGTGGCGCGCTCCGGCGCGGACATGCGCTCCGGGTCGATCTCGCCGAAGAAATCGAAAAGGGAGCACAGCAGCTCCGGATGTCCCGCGCAATGGAAGCACTCGCGGTTGTTCTCGATGGTGAGCTTCCAGTTGCCGTGCTCGATGATGTCGACCTGCTTGGCGACCTTGGCGCGCGTGAGCCCGTGGGGCGCGAGATACGGCGTCATGCGCTGCAGCATGTCGTCGAAATCATCCGGCGGCTCATCGGCCAGACACACGAATACGAGGCCGGCGAGTGTCTTCACGTGCACGGGCTTGAGGCGCCGCTGCGCCGCGGGGGCCTCTCCGGTGGCGCCGCAACCGATGACCCGGCCGTCGAGGTCGTAGGTCCAGCGATGGTACGGGCACTGCAGCGTCGCGCCGGCGATGCCGGAGTCCTGCAGCAGGATGCGCGAGCCGCGATGCCGGCAGGTGTTGTGGAAGGCGCCGATCGAGCCGTCGTCGCGCCGCACGATGAAAATCGGCCAGGGACCGATCTGGAACGTGCGGTAATCGCCGCCCTCGGGAATCTCGGGCTCGCTGGCCACGAACAGCCAATGACGGCCGAAGAGGTATTCGAGCTCGGCCGCATACAGCGGCTCATCGGTGAAGAACGGCCCGGGCAGGGCGAAGCCGGGCTTGCACGCCCCGAGCAGCGATGCCACGTGCCGTCGCAGGGGTTCTGCGGCCGGCGCTGCGTGCCGCGAAGCGCCAAGGGAGGAGGAGGGTGATGCGTTCATCGGGTGCTCACGAGGTTAAGCTTCCTGGAGTCGTGCAGGGCATCAAAGCCTAGAAATTGAATAGCCCCATCTAAAAAAGAGGCATCGGGGCGCCAAGGACCCCTATTAGAATGTAGCGCGCCTCAAGGGAGAAACCCATGGCATCCAGGGCCAAAGTCAAATCAACCGCAAAAACCGCTCCCGGCAGCCGCGCCGGCAAGGGAAATGGCGCCGGGCGAGACCTGCTGGCACGCCTGAGGCGAGGAGCGGTGATCTGCGCGGAGGGGTACGTATTCGAGCTCGAGCGCCGCGGCTACCTGCAGGCGGGCGCCTTCGTGCCCGAGGTGCTGTTCGATCACCCCGAGGTGGTCGAGCAGCTGCACATGGACTTCGTGCACGCAGGCTCGGACGTGACCCAGGCGCTCACCTACTACGTGCATCGCGAGAAGCTGCGGGTCATCGGGCGCGAGAAGGATCTGGTGCCGATGAACCGGGCGGCGCTCAAGATCGCCAAATCGGTGGCGCGCAAAACCGGAACGCTGTTCGCCGGGGACCTGTGCAACACCAACATCTACGATCCGGCCGACAAGCGCTCGATCAAGGAGGTGGAGCGGATCTTTGACGAGCAGGTGGGCTGGGCGGTCGAGGCGGGCGTCGACTACTTCGTCGCCGAGACCCTGGGGTGGGCCGGCGAAGCGCTCATGGCGCTGGAGGCGATCCGCAGGCACTCGAAGGTGCCGGCGGTCGTCACTTTCGCCATGCACCGCGAGGAGCTCACGCGGGATGGCCTCACTCCGGCGCAAGCGTGCCAGCGCCTGGAAGCGGCCGGCGCGGATGTGGTCGGACTCAACTGCCACCGCGGCCCCGCGACCATGATGCCGCTCATCAGACAGATCCGCGCGGCCGT
>VBNP01000058.1 GCA_005877965.1 Gammaproteobacteria bacterium
GCCGGCTGCCATGCGAAGGACTTCAAGCCCGCCGCACACCCCAAGACCGTCAAGGGGCTCCCGTACACCGCCACCGAGCTCGCCAACTGCAGCGGTGCCTGCCACATCTACAGCGATACGACGCAGTCAACCATTACAAAGAGTCTGCCCGGACCGCATCATCGAGTCTCGGATGCGACATTCCATCGCTGAGCGCCGGCTGTACCGCCTCGCACTGATTCTGCTCGCCGCGCTCGGCGCGCACGGCGCGTTCGCGCAGCTTCCTATACGCGGCCCGGCGCGCATCGTGAACGTCATCGAGGTGAACGACCACGAAGACCAGGTCGACCTGACCATGGTGTTCAATTGCTCGATGCGCTTCGTCACCAGCCTGCCCGCAAGCGAGGGCCGGCAGGTGCATATCCAGCTGGCGCCCATGCCCGACTGCGGTGTGGGCCCGCTGTCGCAGCTGCTGGCCGAGACCCCGCCGGTGTCCGGCGGCGCGAACATCGTGACAGCCGCCCGGGTCGATTCCATGGCGCCCGGACAGATCACCCTCACGCTCGATTTCAAGAAAAGCGAGCGCTTCGTGATCGCACAGGGCGTCGATCCGCGTGGCCTGCGCCTGCGGCTGATCGATCGCGCCCGCGGCCGCGGCAAGATCCTCGTCGGCCAGCAGACCGAGGCGGTCAGCAACTTCGCGATCAACCTCGACTCGCAGCCCAAGCCGTTTGCGCCCGAGGACGTGGAGCTCGCGCACCAGCGGCTCAAGGCGCCCGCGTTCGTCTCCGAAGCGCTGGTCGACGGCGAGAAGTGGTATCGCCTGCGCGTGGGTCCGATCGAGCGCCGCACGGAAGCGGACCGGCTGCTGAACCTCGCGTTGCCGGATTATCCGCGTGCCTGGCTCGCTATCGGGGATGACGCCGTCACCAGCGACCTCGCAAGCGAGGGCCGGCAGGTGCATATCCAGCTGGCGCCCATGCCCGACTGCGGTGTGGGCCCGCTGTCGCAGCTGCTGGCCGAGACCCCGCCGGTGTCCGGCGGCGCGAACATCGTGACAGCCGCCCGGGTCGATTCCATGGCGCCCGGACAGATCACCCTCACGCTCGATTTCAAGAAAAGCGAGCGCTTCGTGATCGCACAGGGCGTCGATCCGCGTGGCCTGCGCCTGCGGCTGATCGATCGCGCCCGCGGCCGCGGCAAGATCCTCGTCGGCCAGCAGACCGAGGCGGTCAGCAACTTCGCGATCAACCTGGACTCGCAGCCCAAGCCGTTTGCGCCCGAGGACGTGGAGCTCGCGCACCAGCGGCTCAAGGCGCCCGCGTTCGTCTCCGAAGCGCTGGTCGACGGCGAGAAGTGGTATCGCCTGCGCGTGGGTCCGATCGAGCGCCGCACGGAAGCGGACCGGCTGCTGAACCTCGCGTTGCCGGATTATCCGCGTGCCTGGCTCGCTATCGGGGATGACGCCGTCACCAGCGACCTGAACGCCACCACGGCGCAGGTGGCGTTACCGCCGGTCGAGCGCATCGGCAGTGACCCGTCCCTGCCACCGGAGGCGCTCAGGACGGCGATGGCCGAGGCACGGTCCGCGATGACGGCGCGCGACTATCCGAAGGCGATCGCGCTGCTCACCAAGCTGCAGCGCCAGCCCGAGTTTGCGGATCGCGTCCGCGCGCAGGAGCTGCTCGGCCTCGCGCGCGAGCGCTCCGGTCAGCTCGCGCATGCCAAGGCGGAATACGAGGAGTACCTGCGCCGCTATCCGCATGGCGACGCCGCGGAGCGTGTGGCGTTTCGGCTGCGTATCCTGCGGGCCGCCGAAGCCAAGGCTCGTACCGGTCGCGAGGCGAGCGGCGAAACACAGGGATGGGAAGTGACGGGCGGGGTGGCGCAGATGGCGCGCTACGACGGCTCACGGCTAACAAACGGCGCACCGCCGCCCAACAGCCAGCCGGTGCCGGCCGCGCCGACCGTCACAGAGAATGCCCTCTTCAACGACGTGGACCTGCTGGCGCGCCGGCGCGGTGAGACCTACGACTGGGTCGGCCGGCTCAGCGCGGGCTATGACAAGAGCTTCGCCCAGTCCCAGGGTGCACTCGGCAACTCGACGCGCGTGAGTCTGGCCTCGATCGAGGTGCTCGACCGCCCGCTGGGGCTGCTGGCCCGCCTGGGCCGCCAGGCGCACAACGAGGACGGGATCCTCGGCAGCTTCGACGGCCTGTTTCTCTCCTGGCAGTTCAAGCCCTCCTGGGCCATCAACGCGGCAACCGGCTATCCGGTCGAGCAGCTGATCCTGTCCCCGCAGACCCAGGAGCGCTTCGAGACGCTGGCGCTCGCCTACACGCCGCCGAACGCCCACTGGGACGGGAGCGTGTTCGTGGCGAGCCAGCAGTTTCAGGGCCTGCGTGACCGCCAGGCGGTCGGAGTCGAGGGGCGCTTCCTCGCCTCGCGCGCCTCGCTCGTCACCGTGCTCGACTACGACACGGCCTACCACTCCCTCAACACCGCCAGCGTGCTCGGAACGCTGCAGCTGCCGGCGCACTGGAGCCTGAGCTTCGACGCCGAGCGGCGCAACTCGCCGGTGCTCACCACGCGCAACGCCCTGATCGGTCAAACCTTTACCGACCTGGTCCAGCTGGAGCAGGTATTCACGCCCGCACAGATCTATCAGCTGGCGCTCGATCGCACACCGATCACCGACAACTACAGCATCACGGCCACCAAGCCGCTCGGGCAGCGATTTCAGCTCACCACCATCGTGTCGGCCACGCAGACCGGTGCCTCACCCGCCTCGGGCGGGGTCGCGGCCGTGCCGGCCAGCGGCCTGCTGCTCACCTACCAGACGCAACTGTACGGATCGAACCTCTGGCATCCGGGCGATTTCAACGTGCTGTCGTTCACCCACGGCAACACCGAGATCGGGCGCATCGACTCCCTCAGCGCCAACAGCCGTTTTCCGATCAGCGGAGCCTGGCGGCTCGGACCGCGTCTCACCATCGATCGGTTGAGCTCGGCGACCGACGGCAGTACCGAAACCACCTATATTCCCTCGATGCTGCTCGACTATCAGCGCGACCGGAAGCTGTTCCAGCTCGAGTTCGGCGGCCAGCTGGGCAAGCGCGAGGCGTTCCTGCAGCTGCCGACGGGGGCGTTCGTGCAGACTCAGAACACGACGCGCTACTATGTGATGGTGTCGTATCGCATCAGCTTCCAGTGACGGGTCAAACAGGGGACAAGACTCGGATCGCCTTACCCGTGGCCGTGCTGTTCGCAGCACTCGGCACCGGCGTCGCGCTCGCGGCTGACAAGCGGCCTCGCGAGTATCTGGACGAGGAGACTGCGGCCACGATCACCGTCGTGGCCGAGCCGCTGGTGTTCGCCTGTCCGCGCCCGGAGCTGGCCGCGAACGTGCGCGACTATGTGACCCTCGCGGCGGCGGCCGTGGATCGCAATGGCAAGGTGAGTTACGTCCTGATCGGCTACTTCTGGTCGACCGTCGACCCGCGCGTGCGCAGCGACGCGATGCCCTCCCCCGAACCGCTGGTGCTGCAGGCGGACGACCGGCGCATCGAGCTCACCCTGCGCGGACACTCGGCCCACGAGGCGGGCATCGGCATGGCGGTCCACGCGCCCCCTGGCACCGACGTGACACCGAACGTGTACGGAACCGATCTCGCCACGCTGCGCTTCATTGCCGAGGCGCGCCATCTCACGATCGTAGCCGACAGCGAAGGCGCCGCGCTCAGCTACGAATTGTGGGAAGACCGCAGCACCGCGCTGCGAGCCTTCGTGCACCACATGAGCGGCGAGGACTAGCGCCCGCGCGCGTTCCCGCGCCTCATTTAGAGTGTCTCCAGCGTTCCCGGCAGCGCCCCTTCTTCCCCTCACGCGGGGCCTCGGGTCACTCGCATATCCCGGTCTGAAAATGTTGTGGAGTCAATAGGTTAGCCCTGGTACGGCCCGTGCTGCGGCGCAAAGGCCGGTATCGCACCGTGTAGTACTTTCCCCCTCTTGGATCCGGGCTTCAACCCAAGCGGGGAGTGAGCTTTCGCCTTATTTTGTGCCGAGTCCGGATGCGGTACTTATATGCACGGGATCAAACAAACAACAACAGGAGTGCTCCGTGCACATTCACACCAGCGGGCGTCACATCGTCCGCAACAGCCGCTACAGCGGCTATGGCTTTGCGTTGCTGGTTCTCATCGTTCTGTCGTTGCCGCGGATCGCCTCCGCGGTGCCAAGTTTCGCGCGTCAGACCGGAATGCCCTGCTCGCAGTGTCACACCATGGCCTTCGGGGTGGCGCTCACACCCTACGGCCGCCAGTTCAAGCTGAACGGCTATACCTTCGGCGAGGGCGAGCACCCGATGCCGCTCGCGTTCATGGTGCAGGGCGGATACAGCCGCGTCGACACGCCACCGCCGGATGCGCTGGCCGCGCATTTCAGCACCAACAACAACCTCTCGGTCGACCAGGTCTCGGTATTCCTGGCGACGCGCCTCACCGAGCACATCGGCATCTTTTCGCAGTCCACTTACAGTGGCGAAGACCGGCATTTCAGCTGGGACAACACCGACGTTCGGTACGCGCGGCCGCTCAAGCTCCTCGGCACTGACGCGGTAGTGGGGATCTCGGTGAATAACAATCCCACGGTACAGGATCTGTGGCACTCCACGCCTGCCTGGGCCTATCCCTACATCGGCTCCCCGCTCGTGCCGGGGGTCGGCGCCGCTCCGGTCATCGGCGGGCTCGGGGGCGTGGCTGTCGGCGCCACCGCGTACACCATGATCCACGATCACGTGTATCTCGAGGGGGGCGCCTACAAGGGCCTCTCGGACCGCTGGCTCGGCAATGTGGGCCTCTACCCGGATAACAACGTCCACATCAACGGGGCTGCGCCGTACTGGCGCGCGGCCTACCAGTTCACCAAGGGCGAGCACGGCGAGCACTACTTCTCCGTGGGCACCTACGGCATGGATGTCAAGATGCAGCCCGATGCGGCGGTGCCCGACACCGATCACTACACGGATGTCGCGTTTGACGCCACCTATCAGTACACGCCCGAAGGCCCGGGCGCCATTCTCGTCAACGCATCGTTGATTCACGAGAAACAGCAGCTGAACGCGACGTTCAACGCCGCGGGATCCGCCAACGCCACCAATCACCTCAATGCGCTGGAAATCGATGCCTCCTACGCGTATCGCCAGACCTGGAGCGTGGGCCTCGGCCTGTTCGATACCAGCGGCGGCCGCGATGCGACGCTCTACGCGCCGGCCCAGTTCGAGGGGAGCAACAACGGCTCCCCCGACACGCGTGGCTACACGGCGCAGTTGGAGTACGTGCCGCTCGGCAAGATGGAGTCCTGGGGGCGGCCGTGGGTCAACCTGCGCGTCGGCGTGCAGTACACCGGGTACCTGCGCTTCAACGGCGGCACGTCCAACTACGACGGCTTCGGAAGATCGGCGAGCCAGAACAACTCGCTGTTCCTGTTCTCATGGATGGCGTTCTGAGAATGACAGGCGGGGAGGGAAACACCATGACTTACGTTCGGGTGATCGGCGTCGCAATGCTGCTGTTAGCCAGTGCCGGCGCTTATGCGGATCCCTGCAAGATCGCGATCGACAGCAACGACATGATGCAGTTCAGTGCGCACGAGCTGGCCGTGCCCACCAGTTGCACTGACGTCGAGGTCACTCTGAGGCACGCCGGCCGGCTGCCCGCCAAGGTGATGGGCCACGACTGGGTGCTCGCGAAGGACTCGGACGTGTCGGGGATCGTCAATGCCGGCCTGGCCGCGGGCCTCTCGCACGGCTTCGTGCCCGAGAACGACAAGCGGATCATCGCCGCCACCAAGGTGGTGGGCGGAGGCGAGAGCACCACGGTGAAATTCAGCACCGCCCTGCTGCTGCAGGGGGCGCGCTACGTGTTCTTCTGCACCGCACCCGGACACTCCTCCGTGATGCATGGCAAGTTCCTGTTTGGCGATGCCACACGCGTGGCGCAGGCGGGAAAATAACGTAATATCGGGGCGCGGCGCGGACAGGAACTGCCCGCGTCGCCGTCTCGTTCCGGCAGCGGGCCCGGAGACGAGCGCATCCGGCGGCGAACAAGGGTAGCTAGCCGCGTCGGCCGCACAAAGCAAACCGAAATAGCGCCGAGCGTTCGAGAAACTCAGCGGCCGGCGGGCGAGTTGGCCGGTGACGACTGCGTATTGACCACGACGCCGCGGCGGCGTGTCGTCGGCACGCTCGGCCTGGTGAACTGGGCATTGTCGAGAGTCGGGTTGAGCGCGATCTTCTCGACGATCATCTTGTCCGTGTCGCGGCTCGCCGGTCCCCCGGTCTCGATCAGTAACGGCATCACGAGCCCGTTGACGGTCTGGTAGTTACGCAGATACACCGGGACGATGCCAGTCGCGCCGACGGCGTTGCGCGTTGCGCGGTCGTAGCGCAGTTCCAGGAAATTCTCCACGTCGATCCAGTCGTCGCGCACCTGTCCGGAGGGGAGCGTGAGCTTGAGGTGATACGCGCGACGTCCCTCCACCGAACCGATGCCCTCGAGCGCGATGCTGATGCCTTTGGCCTTCGAGTCGAGCAGGGGACCGTCGAGTCCGCCGGCGTCCCGCGCAAAGCCGATTTCCTCGGCGCTGTACTCCGTCACGTCGAACGTGCCTTGTGAGGTCGGCCGCTGCTTCCAGCCCACGGTACCGTCGAAGACTCGCACGGAGCGCTGGCCCTCGCCGAGGATTTCGAAGCGTGTCGCCGCCGGCCGCCGGAACATCAGCAGAAATGGGTGCTTGGAAATGCCGCCGGGCCCCGACTCGATGTGGCCCGTCCAGGTCATGGTCTGGATCTTGTGCCAGGGCTCCGCCCCGCCGCGCGCCGCGGCATGGCGCTCCAGGATCTGCTGCACCGTGAGCTCGGCGCCCGCAGCGCCGCCCGCGGTCGCTTTGGCGGCACCAGTGGCGGTCACGCCCTCGGCACCGGCCGCGCTCGTACCGATCGCCACTAGCGCAACCGCACCCGCTCGCAACCATAGGCCGACTGGATTCTTACTTGGCATTGGTGAATCGGGCGTCATCCAGCGGCGGGTTCACGGTAACACTCTCGATCGTGACCTTCTCGCTCTTCGGGACACCCTGCACGACCGTTTCCTGCAAGTGCGGGACCATCAGGCCCTGATCCCGCTTGTAGTCACGCAGGTACACCGCGACCGCGTGCAGCTTGCCATCCAGCCTGCGCGGCGCGCCGTCCACTTTGAGCTCGAGAAAACTCTGGCCGTCGACCCACACCTGCCGAACCTGGCCGTCCTTGCGCGTCACCTTGAGCTTATAGGCGGCGTGGCCCTCGACCTTGTCGGTGCCGGCCAGTTCCACCTTGGCGCCCTTGCTCGCGTGGTCGATCAGATTACCGTCAATACCGGGTTCGGCGGCGGCTTGCTGAAGCTCCTCGGCGCTATAGGCTTCCCACTCGTCTCGACCGAGGTAGGGGCGCCGTTTCCAGCCCTTGACACCGTCATACACCTGCACGGCGGTCTGGCCGTTGAAATCGAGCTCCAAGCGGGACTTCAGCGGCCGCTTGAATTCGAGTCGGTATGGCAGCTGCATTTCTTCCCGCGTCTTTTGCTGCAGCTTGCCCTTGGGAGAGACCGTCAGGTAAGTCGTGCCACCGGCGCCCATCTTCCCTTTCCAGGACAGGGTCTGGACCGCCTTCCAGGCGGTGAGCCCGCCGCGCGCGGTGGCATTGCGCTCGACAATTTGCTCGGCGGTCAGTGGTGGCAGCGCCGGCGCGCGAGCCGTTGTGGGCGCCGGCGTGGCCACTGCCGCGGGTTTGGCGGCGGGCTTGGGTGCCGCGACGGCATGCAAGGCCGTGGCCATCAGGACTAGCCCGACGAGCGTACTTCTGAACACTGCCATAATGGACATCGCTCCTGTACTCCTAACACCGAGCTGCGCATCGCCCA
>VBNP01000059.1 GCA_005877965.1 Gammaproteobacteria bacterium
CATGCTGTTCCTGACGTTTCACGGACCGGAGCGTTTCCGCGCCGCCGCCGGCGCTCACGACGATCACGCCCACGGTGGCACGCCCCGCGAGAGTCCGCTGGTGGTGACGCTGCCGCTCATCGCACTCGCCATCCCGTCCGTCCTCATCGGCGCATTCACCGCCGGCCCGGTGCTGTTCGGCGACTACTTCGGCCCCTCGATCCTCGTGCTCGCCGGGAACGACGTCGTCGGCACGCTCGCCGCCGGGTTCGGCGGCCCGGTGCAGTTCGCACTGCACGGCCTGACGGCGCCGCCTTTCTGGTTCGCGCTCACCGGGGCGCTCACGGCCTGGGCCTGCTTCCTGTGGCGGCCGATGTGGGCGGACAGGGTGGTAGGTACCTTCGGCTGGCTGCACCGCACGCTCACGCACAAGTACTACTTCGACTGGTTCAATGAGCAGGTGCTCGCCGCGCTCACGCGGCTCGTCGGGGTGGGCCTGTGGAGGGGGGGCGATGAGGCGCTGATCGACGGCGCGATGGTCAACGGCAGCGCGGCGACCGTCGGTTGGGTCGGGAGCCTGCTGCGGCGCGTGCAGAGCGGTTACCTCTATTCGTACGCCTTCTGGATGATGATCGGCCTGGCGGTGCTGCTCGGCTGGTTCCTGGCGCACGCCCGCTACTGAAGCCCAGCCCCATGCACGGTCTGCTGTCAATCCTCATCTGGTTGCCCATCGCCGCGGGCTTGGCTGTCGTGCTGCTCGGCGATCGCAACATCGTGGCCGGGCGCTGGCTGGCGCTGCTCGCCTCGGTGGTGACGCTGGCGCTGTCGGTGCCGCTGTGGAGCTCGTTCGACACCGGCACCGCGGCGCTGCAGTTCCCGGAGAAGCTGCCGTGGATTGCGCGCTTCGACGCCTGGTACGCGCTCGGCGTGGACGGCATCTCGCTGCCGCTGATCGTGCTCACCGCGTTCATGACGGTACCGGTAGTGATCGCCGGCTGGAGGGTGATCGAGACGCGCCCGGCGCAGTACTACGGCGCCTTCCTCATCATGGAAGGCCTGATGATCGGGGTGTTTTCCGCCACCGACGCGCTGCTGTTCTATTTCTTCTGGGAAGCGATGCTGATTCCGATGTTCCTCATCATCGGCATCTGGGGCGGGCCGCGCCGCGTTTACGCGACCATCAAGTTCTTCCTGTACACGTTCCTCGGCTCGGTGTTCATGCTGGCGGCGCTGATCTACATGTACGTGAAGGGCGGCAGCTACGCGATCGCGAGCCTGCAGGCCCTGCCGCTCACGCTCATCGAGCAGCGCTGGATCTTCCTCGCGCTGCTGCTCGCCTTCGCGGTGAAGGTGCCGATGTTCCCGGTGCACACCTGGCTGCCGGATGCGCACGTCGAGGCGCCCACCGGCGGCTCCGTGATCCTCGCGGCCATCCTGCTGAAGATGGGTGGCTACGGCTTCCTGCGCTTCAGCCTGCCCATTGCCCCGGACGCGAGCCGCGAGCTCGACCTGCTGTTGATCGCCCTGTCGCTGATCGCGGTGATCTACATCGGCTTCGTCGCGCTGGTGCAGCAGGACATGAAGAAGCTCATCGCGTACTCCTCGATTGCGCACATGGGTTTCGTGACCCTCGGTGCCTTCGTGATCTACGAGATCGTGCGCAACACCGGCAGCCTCCAGGGCGCCGGCATGGGGCTCGATGGGGCCATGGTGCAGATGGTCTCGCATGGCCTCATATCCGGGGCGCTGTTTCTGTGTGTCGGGGTACTGTACGACCGCGTGCACAGCCGTCAGATCGCCGACTACGGCGGCGTGGTCAACACCATGCCGGTGTTCGCCGCATTCATGGTGCTGTTTGCGCTGGCCAACACGGGGCTCCCCGGAACCTCCGGGTTCGTCGGCGAGTTCCTGGTGATCATCGCCAGCTTCAGAGCGAGCTTCTGGTACTCGCTGCTGGCGGCGGTGACGCTGGTGCTGGGCGCCGCCTACACGCTGTGGCTGGTGAAGCGCGTGATATTCGGGCCGGTCACGAGCCCGCGCGTTGCGGCGCTCGAGGATCTGAACGGCCGCGAATACATCGTGCTGACGGCGCTCGCGCTGGCGGTGCTGGCGGTCGGAGTGTGGCCCGCGCCGCTGCTGAAGGTCATGCAGCCCTCCATCGAGCATCTGGTCAGCCAGGCGATCGCCACCAAGCTATGAACGCATCCAGCTTTGCTGCGGCGGCGCCGGAGATCTGCCTGGCGGTGGCGATCTGCCTCATCCTGCTGGTGGAGGTGTTCGCCGGCGAGCGGCGCCGCGGGCTCACCCCCACGCTGACGCTGCTGGCGCTCGCCGTCGCCGCCGGCCTCACCGTGCAGTACGGACAGGTCACGCAGCGCACCGTGCTGTTCGATCGTATGTACGTGGCCGATGAGCTGGGCTTCACGCTCAAGCTCGCCGCCTTCCTGTTCGTCGCGGTGGCGCTGCTGTATTCGCGCAGCTATCTCGAGAACCGCAGCATCCTGCGCGGCGAGTACTACGTGCTGGCACTCACGGCGCTGCTGGGCATCTTCGTGCTGGTGTCCGCCAACAACCTGCTGACCGTCTACCTCGGCGTGGAGCTGCTGGCCCTGTCGCTGTATGCCATGGTGGCGTTCGACCGCGACTCAGGGATAGCGGCCGAGTCCGCCATGAAATACTTCGTGCTCGGCGCCATCGCCTCCGGGGCACTGCTGTACGGCATGTCGCTGATCTATGGGCTGACGGGGACAATGGACCTCGGCGAGATCGCCGCGCGGCTGCAGGCGCCGTTCAGTCCGGGTGTGATCCTGGGCCTTACGTTCATCGTGGTCGCGGTGGCCTTCAAGCTCGGGGCGGTGCCGTTTCACATGTGGCTGCCGGATGTGTACGAGGGCGCGCCCACCAGCGTGACGCTGTTCATCGGCACCGCACCGAAGATCGCCTATTTCGCGCTGACGCTGCGGCTGCTGGCGCAGAGCCTCGCCGGCACCGAGTCGCAATGGTCGCAGATGCTGGCCGTGCTCGCGGTCATGACGCTCATCGTCGGCAACGTGGTCGCGATCGTGCAGACCAATCTCAAGCGCATGCTCGCCTATTCGACCATCGCCAACGTCGGCTTCATCGTGCTGGGGTTCGTGGCCGGCATCCCGGACGGCTACGCGGCGGCGCTCTACTACACCCTGGTGTATGTGCTGGTGGCGCTCGGCTCCTTCGGCGTGATCCTGCTCTCGAGTGCCAAGGGCTTCGAGGCGGACCAGCTCGAGGACTACAAGGGCCTGTACCGACGCGATCCGCTGCTGGCGCTGGTCATGATGGTGCTGATGTTCTCGACCGCCGGCGTGCCACCGCTGGTCGGGTTCTGGGCGAAACTGCGGATCTTTCAGGCGCTGTGGGAAACCAACCACCTGTGGCTGGTGGTCATCGCGGCCGCCATGTCGGTGGTGGGCGCGTACTACTACCTGCGCGTGATCAAGCTCATGTACTTCGATGAACCGGCGTCGCACCTGCCGCCGGCGCGGGCAGCGGCGGGCGTGCGCCTGGCGCTGGGCGTGAATGCCATGGCGGTGCTGCTGCTGGGGTTGTTGCCCGGGCCGCTGCTCGACCTGTGCGCGCGGCTGATCCACTGACGCCGCCCTGCGGCGCGCCGCGCGCTGTGTCAAGGAAGGGAAGAGAAAGGAGAGGTCAGATGAGGCGCCTGTTCGGTCTTGTGTCGCCAGGATGCCTGGCGTTGCTGGGCGCGCTGGCGCTGGTACCGGTCGCGACCGCCGCGCAGGCCAGCCCGCAGTACCGCGTTGCCCACGAGCTGTCCCTGCCGGGGGATGACGGCTGGGACTACCTCACCTTCGAACCCGCTGGTCATCGCCTCTTCATCGCGCACGGCACGCGCGTACAGGTCGTCGATACCGACAAGCTGGCCCTCGCCGGCGAGATTGCCGATACCCCGGGTGTGCACGGCATCGCGCTCGCTCCGGACCTCGGCCGCGGGTACGTGAGCGCCGGGCGCTCGGGCGTCATCGTGGTCTTTGATCTGAAGACGCTCGCGCGGCTTAAGGAAATCAAGGCCACCGGCGAGAACCCCGACGCCGTCCTCTACGACGCCGCCAGCCAGCGCGTGTTCACGTTCAACGGACGCGGGCGCAATGCGACCGCCGTCGATGCGAGGACCGACGAAGTCATCGGCACGATTCCCCTGGATGCCAAACCGGAGTTTGCGGTCGCGGACGGCAAGGGGCGCGTCTACGTGAACCTCGAGGACAAGAGCAGCCTGGCGGTGATCGATCCGCAGAAGCTCACCGTCACATCGGTGTGGCCGATCAGCGGGTGCGAGGAGCCCTCCGGCCTGGCACTCGATGCCGCCGGGAGGCGTCTGTTCCCGGTGTGCGCCAACAAGGTCATGGCGGTGATGGATGCTGCATCCGGCAAGGTGCTCGGCAGCGCGCCGATTGGCGGCGGGGTGGACGCGGGGGCGTTCGATCCCGGCAGCCGCCTGGCGTTCGCCTCTTGCGGCGAGGGCGTCCTCACCGTGGTCAGTACCAACGCCGCCGGAGCTGCGCGTGTCGTGCAGAGCCTGCCGACACGGGGCGGCGCCCGCACCATGGCGCTGGATGTGCGCACCCACCGTATCTATCTGGTGACCGCGGATTTTGGCGCGGCGCCCGCGGCCACACCCGAGCACCCGCATCCACGGCCGCCGATCATGCCGGGCTCCTTCCGGCTGCTGGTGCTCGAGCCGCAATGAGCTCAGGACAGGCGGCGTGAGATCGCGATCGCCGCGATCAGCACGATCGTGATGTTGAGGATCCACCACGCCATCTGCTTGTGATCGCGCAGCACACCCGCCGTGCCGCTGACGTTGCGCGCACTGGTGGCGCCTGCGCCGGGGACGATGATGCGGCCGGCGAGAGCTTCGCGGATGCCGTCGTGTGTAACCACCACCTCGAGCCGATCGTTTGCGAGGGCGACGTTGGACAGCGGTACGAACCACGAGTCGTCGGCACGTCGCATGGCAAGCTGGCTCTTGCCATCGACGGACACCGTCAGGTCGGTCACCGACACGGCCGTGCCGTCGGCCGTATGCCGCAGACGCAACACCAGGCCCGCGGCTGCGGGGCCGGCTTCGAGCGTCACGAGCGCGGAGCCTGCGACCGGCGTCAGCGGCGCCGGCGCGCTGTCGGAGCCGTGCGGCTGCGGGGCGCACGCCAACGCGCTGCACGCGAGTACGCCAGCGGCCAGCCACAGGTTCGGTCCCGACACGGCCTGCATGTTAGCAGCTCCACTGACGACGCCCGCAGGACTGACTTCAACCGCGAGTGCGCAATCGTCGGTGCGACATTATAGTGTGCGCAACCCCGGGCGGGAGTCAGCCTCATGAGCACCGTTGCCGCAGCAGCCGCCGGCGCCGCGCCGCGTTATCACAGCGGCTTCGGCAACCATTTCGCGAGCGAGGCCTTGCCGGGCGCGCTGCCGCAGGGACGCAACTCGCCGCAACGCTGCGCCTACGGGCTGTATGCGGAGCAGTTCTCGGGAACCGCTTTCACCGCGCCGCGGCACGCCAACCGGCGCAGCTGGCTGTACCGCATCCGGCCGGCGGCGGTTCACGACAGTTTCCACCGCATCGATGATGGCCGCATCACCAGCGGCTTCGATGAGCCGGCACCCTCGCCGAACCCGCTGCGCTGGAGCCCGCCGCCGCTGCCGCGCGAGCCGACGGACTTCGTCGCAGCGCTCGCCACTCTGGGAGGCAACGGCTCCCCGGAGCAGCAGCTGGGTTGCGGCATCCACTGGTATGCGGCCAATCGCTCCATGAGCGAGCGGTTTTTCTATGACGCCGACGGGGAACTGCTGCTCGTGCCGCAGCAGGGCGGCCTGCGCCTCGCCACCGAGCTGGGCCTCATCGAGGTGCAGCCGCTGGAAATCGCCGTGATCCCGCGCGGACTGCGCTTTCGGGTCGAGCTGCTGGAGAGCGCGGCGCGCGGCTACCTGTGCGAGAATTTCGGCCCGCCGTTTCGATTGCCGGACCTGGGACCCATCGGCTCCAACGGGCTCGCCAACCCGCGCGACTTTCAGACGCCGGCCGCCTGGTACGAAGACCGGGAGGGGGAGTTCGAGCTGGTGGCGAAGTTCGCCGGCCACCTGTGGTCGGCACGCATCGATCACTCGCCGCTCGACGTGGTCGCGTGGCACGGCAACAACGCGCCCTACAAGTACGACCTGCGGCGTTTCAACACCATCGGCTCCATCAGCTACGATCACCCCGATCCGTCGATTTTTCTGGTGCTGCAGTCGATCAGTGATACCCCCGGGGTCGATGCGATCGACTTACTGGTCTTTCCGCCCCGCTGGCTGGCGATGCAGGACACGTTCCGGCCGCCCTGGTTCCACCGCAACGTCGCCAGCGAGTTCATGGGCCTCATCGAAGGGGTCTACGACGCGAAGGCGGAAGGCTTCGCTCCGGGCGGGGCGTCGCTTCACAATTGCATGAGCGGGCACGGACCGGATGCCGCGACCTATGAGAAGGCCACCGCAGCCGACACCTCCAGGCCGGTGCACGTCACCGACACCATGGCCTTCATGTTCGAGACGCGCACCGTGATCCGTCCGACGCGCTACGCGCTCGAGACCCCGCTCCTGCAGCGCGACTACGCGCAGGCGTGGCGCGGCCTGAAGAAGAACTTCGCGCCGGACTCGGCGACAGCGCCGCCGCCCGGGCGGCGTGGCGCCTGAGCCGAGGCGGACAGCGTCCGTGTCCGTGAACGCGATCGACGCCACCCACGACCCGGCGCTCGGCAGTTGGGTCGGCTCCGCGAATACGCCCGCCGGCGACTTTCCGCTCCAGAACCTGCCGTTCTGCGCCTTCCGGCGCGCACGCAGCGCGGAGGGCTTCCGCGGCGGCGTCGCCATCGGCGATCAGGTCCTGGACCTGGGGGCGCTGCACGGCCTGGGCCTGTTCGACGGGCTCGCAGCGCGGGCGCTCGCCGCGTGCGCCGAGCCGGCTCTCAATACTTTCATGGGCCTCGGCGCGCAGGCCCGCGGGGCGCTGCGCGCGGCCCTGTCGGGGGCGCTGCGCACCGACTCCGCGCTGGCGGAACGACTGCGCCCGCGGCTCATTCCGCAGCAGGCCGTGGAGTACCGCGTCGCGGCGGACGTGGGCGACTACA
>VBNP01000060.1:0-7598 GCA_005877965.1 Gammaproteobacteria bacterium
CTGCCCGCTTTCGAGCGATCGACTCCATACGGCAATCACGGCGGGAAGGTCATCCGGGTGAACGGCGTCTGTGCTCGCCCACTTTTGCAGTTCCTCGAGCGTCTTGCCAAAGTAATCAAGAATCGGTCGATTGACGATTTCGACCATGCCATCAGGTGTCAAGACCGCGAGGAGGGCTGATATGCCGTCAACGATCTGTCGCAGTGTCAGCTCGTTCTGCCCCGGGCCCTCTGCCGCTGCGACCGGTGATGAGTGCGACCTTTCCATGAAGCTCTCCATGCCACTGCTCCCGGCACATCAGCGCGCTCTCGCTGGATCGAAGCGCTTCCGCTAGAGCGAGATTGTAGTGCACGCGGTGCTACGCCGGTGAAAGCCGGCTGCCCACTTCGAGGAGCTACGGATACCTCTCCACCGCCATGTCCACACTGGTCTCCCGTTGAACGGCTCCATTCGGAGCTTTGCATGCGGACCGCCGAGGACCTGCGCCTAGCAATAGACATCCTGTGGTTCCGATACGCACATGGCAAAGCGCGTAGAGCCGTCGGACGCCGAGCACGGTACCCATGTTGACCACGGCACCCATCGCCTGTGAGGCAAATCCCGATCCCACGCGTCTTTGGCAAGCACGAAGCCTGTCGAAGCGCGATAGGAAGTCTCTAAGGCTAAACCTGTCAAACCAAGTAAAGTGCCGTTTTTTTTGGGACTAATCTGATCAGCATCAGTGACCATACCCAGTGACTGCGGCCAGGCTCGGGTCAATCGCCGAGCGCGACTCGGCCGTGGTAGCCTTCGCCAATTATCGCGTTTCGGACACAGGGGCGAACATGGCGCTGTCCCCATCAAACACATCGGTCATCCGCGCTTCGTTCAAGGGAAGCGCTGGTTACGAGCTGAGCGCGCGCCTCGATCTCCCGGCGGGCCCCGTGCGCGCCTTCGCGCTGTTTGCTCACTGCTTCACCTGCAGCAAGGATGTGCTCGCAGCGAAGCGTATTGCATCGGGCTTGGCGGCTGCCGGCGTCGGAGTTTTGCGCTTCGATTTTACCGGACTGGGGTCGTCGGAAGGAGAATTCGCCAATACGAATTTTTCATCCAACATCGAAGATCTCGTCAACGCCGCTGGCTATCTGCGGGACAATTTCGCCGCCCCGGCGATCCTGGTCGGCCATTCCTTGGGTGGTGCCGCGGTGCTCGCCGCAGCCCACCACATTCCCGAGGCGCGCGCCGTCGTCACAATTGGTGCACCGGCCGACGTTCGTCACGTGCTCAAGCACTTCGGTAGCTCATTGGAGGAAATCCGCGAGAAGGGCGAGGCACAGGTGACGCTTGCCGGACGTCGCTTCAGCATTCGGCACGACTTCATCGTGGACGCAGAGGAGCACCGCTTGGCAGATCGCATACGCTCACTCGGCAAAGCGCTCCTCGTCATGCATGCGCCGCGGGACGCCGTGGTCGACATTGAGAATGCGTCGACGATCTTCCTGGCCGCCAAGCACCCCAAGAGCTTCGTCTCGCTCGATGACGCCGATCACCTGCTATCCGATGCCACCGCTTCCGCCTATGCTGCTCGAGTGATCGACGCCTGGGCGTCAAAATACATTCCCCTGGCTCGGGCGATGCCCGAAAGCGAATTGACCGATGTGCTCATTCGCGAGACAGGACAAGGCAGGTACCAAAACTCGATCGCAGTCGGCCGCCATCGGCTGATCGCCGATGAGCCCGTCACTGTGGGCGGGCTCGATTCTGGCCCTAGCCCCTATGATTACCTGTCGGTCGCACTTGGGGCTTGCACAGCGATGACGCTGCGCGTGTACGCAGAGCACAGGAAGCTGACGCTCGGCCGCGTGTCCGTCACGATCCGTCACGGTAAGACCGCAGCTCAGCACTGCTCGGACTGCGGCGCTACGGCTGAAGGCCACGGGGGCAAGATCGACCGCTTCGAGCGGGTGATCTCGGTCGAAGGCGAACTCGATGCGGCGCTGCGCGAGAAGCTGATTGAGATCGCTGGCAAGTGTCCGGTGCACCAGACACTGGAGACGGCCTCCGCTGTTGTCACTAGAGTCGAGGCCGCGTAGCTGGTTCAAAAACTGGACCCCCGTCCCGCGCGGAATGCCGCGACAGAGCTGTGATCTGGCCGTTTTGTTGTTAGTTACCCATCTCAATCGCGCGCTGTGATGGGACCGCTTGGTATCGGTTGGGCGCGCATGAGCCGGCACCGTGATCACCCGCTCCTGGCGTCATTGACGCATTGGGCCCGCCACCCAAAGCAGACATTTAGATATGGGAGCACATACCGTTGCTACTGTGTTTGGCTAAGCGCAGTCATGGCAGTCAGCGAGTCCATATAGTCCCGCCATTGCACAATCTTGCGGTCCTCGATAGTAACGACCGAGATGAACCGGTTGTCGTAGGATGCGCCGGTTCTGATGATCTTACCGTGCACGTCGTATTCGAGGATCACTACACGAGCATCCTGGGATCGATGCACGACGAGCGCGTCCGCGCCGTGCAGGAAGATGTTGTTGCCGTAGCCCGCATAAAGATCCATCAGTGCTTCGCGACCATTAAGCTTCTGTGGCCATCCAGGGAAAATATATCGAAACTCGAAGACCGCGTGGTCGGCAATGGTATCGAAATAATGGTCGCCATCGACCTGACCGGCCAAACCCTGCTTGACTATGTCGAAGAAAGGGTCGAGCGCCGTGAAGGCCTTGTACTTCGGATCGGTCATGATTGGTTTCCTGGCTGTCGTGTGGGGAGGTTCAGTCGGCAACACCACCAGGTAGGATCGTATCAATGCCCCCTGCCAGCGTCCGGTATTGGCCCCATCGGCGACGGTCAACCCGTAGCGATTTAGCTGCACGAGGGTCTCGCCCATGCTGGCTCAGGACGGGCACGGCCTCAGACCACGGCTTTAGCGCGCTCTTCGCGGACCCAATGCATCACTGCCAGGTCGGCCACAAGCAGAATCACTGTCGAGGCAAAACCTGCGCGCTGGCTGTGAAAGGTACTCGTGAAGTACGCCACTGAGGCATGACCCAGAAACCCGGTCGCCGTGCCGGAAAGCGCGTACAGACCGAAGAACTGGCTCATCATCGACACCGGAGCGATGCGAGCCATCATCGTCCGGCTGATACAGAAGGCGCCCGTGATCGATATCGCGAGGAACATGGTGATCGCGACGTACGCAATTTCGGGCAAGGTGCGAAAGTACGGGAAGGACCAGAAGGGGCCCGCGGCAGCTACGTCGTAGGGCATGAAGAAAAGTTGATCGTGCGAAATCGAGACCGAAGCGAGCATTCCGATGACCGTGGCGCCGACGGTGATCTGAATCGACCGCTTCGAACCGAGCTTGTCGTCGAGCCAGCCGCCGATGAAGCCGCCAGAGATCGCAAACGGCGTCAGGATGACGGCGAAGACCAGCAGGGTCGGCAGATCCCAGTGGAAAATACCGGCCGCGTAGATGCCGGTGTAGGCGAGGATCGCAACCTTGCCGTCGGTGTAGAGCATGCGGGCCAGCAGATAAAGTCCGACGTTGGCGATCTGTCGCGCCCGCTTGACGGTGAACCAGACCTGACCCAGGCCTTCGCGAATGGCGCGCGCCGGTGAGATGCCGGTCGACGTTCGATCCGGCGTCCAGAGCCAGATGGGAATGCTGAAAACGAGAAGCCAGAGCCCGGCGGCCGGTCCTGCGATGCGATTGTGTTCCTGTGCCGCGGGATTCAATCCAAAGAGCGGGTGATCGGGAAGGAGGTCGCCGAGCGTGACGTCGGAAGCCGGCAAAGCGACACCAAAGAGCATCACGACTAGAGCGACGACAGTTTGCGACCGCGATGCCGAGTCCCGACAGGCTGCCTATCCGTTTCGGGCTCGCGATCGTCGGCAGCATGGAGTTGTAAAACACCTCGGTGAACTGAAAACACGAGGCGAGGACGACGATCAGGATGAGAATGGTGTTTATGGAAAGCCCGCCATTCCCGGGCGGCATTGCATACCAGAGAGCGCAACAGCAGGAGACCTTGCGAACGACGGCTTCTGGGCCGTGCAACGAGATTACCGAGCTGGCGACGGCGCTACTCTGGCAGATTCAGCATCCTCGCGATCGTCGGCCCGCGGTGGCTGGTTCAAACCTCTTTGCATACCACAAAGCGAAGGTAGAACATCATTTTTGAAATAGCTACGATCGCTCAGGCGACTGACAACAGCCGGCGGACGTTGAGGACATGAATATGCTGCACGCCCCAAAATGCTTTCTATCACTCGCCGCGGCGGGCGCTCTTTTTTGGAATCTCGCCGCAATTGCTGAAGATGCGAAGGCTACCCCCTCTGTGGCGGCACCCACTTGCAACTCGGAAGAGTACCGACAGTTCGATTTCTGGATTGGCACATGGAGCGTGACTGAGGGCGGACAGCCTGCTGGCCAGAACACTATCGAGACGGACCTAAAGCGCTGCGCGCTCTTCGAATCCTGGAGCTCCGTCGACGGCAGCCGCGGCCGGAGCATCAACTTCTACGACCGCGAGAGGCGCCGATGGCACCAGACTTGGGTTGACGATCGTGGTGGAGCGCTGGAACTCGACGGAGGACTCGTAGGCGGTAGCATGGTCCTCGAAGGCGAGCGCCCGGACGCGAAAGCACGTACTCCCGTTAGGCACCGAATTACCTGGACACCGCAACGGGACGGGTACGTACGCCAGCAGTGGCAGATCAGGAAGGGCGAGCAGTCGAACTGGGAAACTGTCTTCGACGGTCTGTACAAACAATACCGCTAAGGCGGAGCCGCGGATTGCCTGGCCCCGGGGAGTCGGTTAAGCCACTCTCTGCTTAGCTGATGTCCGCTCTGCGGCAGCGGTCTGACCATGACGTACGGCTGGTATTGGCCGGGTGGCGCCCTTGGTGCTCTCGGTGCCGAGGCTTCAATGCCTTCGATGCGTGTCCGGTGGTTAAGCAGGGACGCTGCCACGCGCACTGCAGCGCGCGTGGACCCTAACGAGCGGATTGCGCACCGGCAGTCTGCTCCCGCGCGCGCTTCAGCGCCTCATCAAGAGCATCTGCAGCAGCTACTTTGATGTCGGGCTCGACTCCGGCGCCCTCCCAGTCCGCCTGGGTGATCGGGTTCATGAAGCGGCCAAACGGCACTCGAATGAAGAAATGACTGTCGATCCGGTGGGGTGCCATGGTATGGGCACCACCACCCGTCGTCTCACCGACCAAAGTCGCTCGCCCGAGGCTCTTCAGGTCGAGACTCACCCCTCGCGCCTCTTGCGCGCCTACGGTCTGGGCCTTCGTTCGGACGCGGTCTCGTCTCGGTCAAGCAGGCGATCAATGAAGGCGCGTAGCGCAGGTTGAGGATGGCGACGATTCGAGTAGTAGAGGCAGAGGCCGGGACTCGTCAGTGACCAGTCAGCCAGGATGCGCCTTAGCCGCCCGCGCGCGACCGCCACGTCAACGCGATCGTCGTCGTAGGCGTAGAGAATGCCGAGGCCCTGCAATGCGCCTTCGATGACCACATCCTGGTGATTCGAGATTAACGGCCCTTCCACCGCCATCTCGAGCTTCCTACCCTTCTTCTCGAACTCCCAGCGATAGATCCTGCCGCTGCCGGGAAAGCGCCAGTTGATGCAAGCATGGCGATGTAGGTCGGCAGGCGTCTTGGGCTCGCCGCGCCGCGAAAGATAGTCAGGTGACGCGAGGGCGAGCATCTTCACGTCCGGGGTGAGGCGCACGGCAATCATATCTTTCTCGAGGCGCTCACCCACGCGAATGCCGGCGTCGAACCGACCGGCGACAATATCGCTCAGGCCATCGTCGATGACGATGTCGAGCACCACGTCCGGGTGCGCCCGGTGAAACCGGCCGAGGCGCGGCGCGATGAGCTTCTTCGCTGCCATGCCCAACGTGTTGATGCGCAGCGTTCCCGCTGTCCGACCCGTGGCGGCGACCGCCTCGGCGACGGCGGCATCCATCTCCAGGATCATCGGTGCGATGCGCTGGTGGAGGCGAGACCCAGCCGTCGTCGGCGCCACGCTTCGAGTCGTGCGGTTGAGCAGCCGAACGCCGAGCCTAGCTTCGAGCTGGCGGATGGTCTGACTCAGCGCAGAGGGGGATAGCCCGAGGTGATCGGCGGCGCGCGCGAAGCTTGCCCGCTCGACGACGGCCGCAAAGGCCTTCAACTCGGCAAACTCTGTCCCGCGCATTATGCATCATTTTCTAAATAGCCTAGTTCGATTATATGTGATTCTCTAATCGGCCACAGGATGTCATTGTGGTCTCACCGCAAGAGGGCCGGAGACTGCGATGACCGACCTGAAGCTTCCCGAGCCGATCGCCGCCTACTTCAACGCCGACAGGCTCGACGGCGAAGCCGTCGCGCGCTGCTTCACGAAGCAGGCCATCGTCAAGGACGAGGGACACACTCATTCGGGTCCCGCGGCCATCAAGGCGTGGAAGGTCGAGGCGTCCGCCAAGTACTCGTACACCAGCGAACCCTACGCCGTGGAGCAGAAGGACGGCCGGTACATCGTCACGAGCCGGCTGACCGGCAATTTCCCGGGGAGCCCGGTCGATTTGCGGTTCGTCTTCCGACTCGAGCGCGGGAAGATCGCGTTCCTGGAGATCACGCCATGAGCTTTGATTTGCAGCTCGCCAATCGGCGCGTGCTGGTAACCGGCGGCACCAAAGGTGTCGGCGCCGCAGTCGTGGGAGCTCTCCGTGACGCCGGAGCGCAGGTCGTGGCTACGGCGCGCTCCGCGCCTTCTCAACCGACCGACGGCGTGCGCTTCCTTGCCGCTGATCTTTCGACCGCGGAAGGCGCCAGCGCGGTCGCCCGGTCGGTGCTGCAGCAGCTCGGCGGCATCGACATCCTCGTCAACGTGCTCGGCGGCTCCAGCGCGCCGGGCGGTGGATTCGCGGCGCTTGACGACACCGAATGGGCCAAGGAACTGGACCAGAACCTGATGCCCGCAGTCCGTCTCGATCGCGCCTTGCTGCCGTCGATGATTGCGCAGCGCTCCGGCGTCATCCTCCATGTGACGTCGATCCAACGCCTTCTGCCATTACCCGAATCGACGATCGCCTACGCTGCGTCCAAGGCGGCACTGTCGACCTATAGCAAGGCCCTGTCGAAGGAGGTGACGCCCAAGGGAATCCGCGTCATCCGCGTTTCTCCCGGCTGGGTCGAAACCGAGGCGGCGGTCGCACTGGCGCAGCGCCTCGCGGCCCAGGTGGGTACAGACTATGAGGGCGGCAAGCAGATCATCATGAAGGGCCTCGGCGGCATTCCGCTCGGCCGCCCCGCCAAGCCGATGGAAGTCGCGGACCTCATCGCTTTCCTAGTCTCGCCGCGAGCGGCTTCGATTACCGGTACGGAGTACGTGATCGATGGTGGGGCCGTTCCGACTGTCTGAATAGCTGAGGTCCGCTTCTGGACCCGTTGCCGCCGGTTGCGAGTGGCAGCTATCGAGCATCCAAACAGTGCGGCTTACACAGGTCGCCGCCCCCAAATAGCTGGACGGCGGCGCGCTCGGCGAGTGCGCGCACATCGTCGGACGATTCGAGATCAGCGCGCACGAACTCCGCCTCGCCGCCGCCGGCCTCGATCG
>VBNP01000060.1:7627-9745 GCA_005877965.1 Gammaproteobacteria bacterium
ATTACCGGTACGGAGTATGTGATCGATGGTGGGGCCGTTCCGACTGTCTGAATAGCTGAGGTCCGCTTCTGGACCCGTTGCCGCCGGTTGCGAGTGGCAGCTATCGAGCATCCAAACAGTGCGGCTTACACAGGTCGCCGCCCCCAAATCCGATCTCAGCCCGGTGTGACGATCTCACTCAGCACGTCGAGCGCCTCGTGAGCCGCCGAAAATCCCGCATAGGCTCCTACCTGGAGCAGGGCCTCACGCAGCTCGTCCACGGTCCACCCGAGGTTCAGCGCGCCGCGCAAGTGCGTCTTGAGCTCCTGGTTGTGTCCGGTGGCGGCGAGCACCGACACCACCACCAGGCTGCGATATTTCAGGTCCAGACCGGGCCGATTCCACACTCCACCCCAGACATGCTCGATGACGGTCTCGAAGAACGGCGCCAGAAACGGATCGCCTTGTGCCGTCCGCTGACGACGTCCGGGCACGGACCGGCGCCAGCCGCAGCCAGCTCTACCACTACTTCGAAGACCGCGATGACCTCGTCCACGCCGTCATCGACGTCACCATCGACGCCGTCCTCGACACGCAGGGCGAGCTCCTCGACCACCTGGACTCCTGGGCCGGTATCGACCGCTGGTTCGACTCACTCGTCCAGCATCAGACCGGCCGGCAAGCGTGCGGCGGCTGCCCGATCGGCTCGCTCGCCGGCCAACTCGCGGAGAGCGACCCAGACGCCCGGGCGGCGATCGCCGCCGGCCTCGAACGCTGGGAAGAGCACTTGCGCGACGGCCTCACGCGCATGAGAACCCGTGGCAAGCTGCGCAAAGACGCCGACCCCGCCGCGCTTGCCACCGCCACTATGGCCAGCATCCAGGGCGGACTCCTCCTCACCCAGGTCCGCCGCGACCCCCACCAGCTCCGCATCGCGCTCGACGCAGCGCGCAACAACCTCCGCGCCGCGGCCGCCTGATCGCAGGCGCGAAGCCCATTTGGCATGGAGCCTTTATTGAGCCAAGCGGGCACAACCGGTGGTAACCGGCCGCAAATGGTGCGTCCTCGACCTGAAGACTGAAGCATGGTGACCGCACGCAACGGCCGCGGGTACGTGATAGGGACCGATGTTTCCGGTTCCACCGAGGATCGGCAGTCGCAGAGGCTTGGAACTCGCGACGGGTTGGTGCGGTTTACTTTCGAGTGACCGCTGTGAAGGGGGCAATCTTCACCCGCGATTGGCGGGTCATGGCCGATCTGCGACCGATGTCAAGGTTTGCAGTTGGCTTCGAGGAATCGGAGCACGTCTTCGAACCAGACGCTCGCCCCGCGGTAGGCAAAGCTATGCCCCTGCTGGGGCGAGCTGCCATACGGAGGGTAGATTCGAATCTGCGCCGATTGGTGCGACGCCTTCATCGCGGCGTACAAAGTTCGACTTGACGCAAGGCTGTAGTCGTTCTCAGCCTGGAAAAAAAAGATCGGAGACTTCGCGTGCTGGACCGCGTGCAGCATGCGATTCTGGAGGCTTGGAGCCCTGTCCCAGCTCTCCGCTGCGCCGGAGGCATCGACTCCCGCGCAGTAGCCACCTTGTTCCGCGCCGAGGACGGTCTCGATACCACCAAGAGAGTTGCCCATGGCGGCGATTCGCGTGGCAAGTACGAAGGGTTGTTGTTTGAGCCAAGCTAAGGCAGCCATCTGATCCTGAAGCTGCTCGGTACTCAATAGGCGAACCATCGTCTCTGCCGCGAGCGCTTCGCCGCCGCTTGCCTGCGCTGCCTGGATTTGCTCCTGAATGTAGGGACCGGCGTCGCTGCTCAATCCCTGGCCACGCCGGTATGGAGCAAAGAAGACCCAGCCGCGTGCGACAAAGAGTGGCCCGATGAGATCGAACGCCTGATCGTTGAGTAACCCCGGCGCCGACCCGTGATTATAGAGGATAGCTCTGAATGGCCCGGCGCCCGCAGGTTTGTAGAGGCGGCCATGCAGAACCTTGCTCTCAGAATTGAATGCCACGGTCTCGGATGCTGACGCCGGGCGCAGGTCGCCCAGAACGAGCAGCATCCCTATTAGCGTGGCTCGAACTGGAGAGGTAAACATCGTTCCTGACTTCTCACTCGCCGGCATGTCGAGCAGACTGTA
>VBNP01000061.1 GCA_005877965.1 Gammaproteobacteria bacterium
GTCTTCAGCGACAACCTCGAGCAGCTCTCCCCCGATCAGCGTCTCGGGGTCGCTCACTACAGCGTGCGGCGCGGCGACTCGGTCGCCTCCGTCGCCCGCACTTTCCACACCAGCGTGAACGTCATCCGCGAGCTGAACGACCTGACCGGCGGGCTCAGCGTGGGGGATGACTTGCGCGTGCCGAGCGCGGTCACGGAGCTGCCCGCCAAGGTCATGCTGGCCGCCGCACGGGTCGATGGGCACGGCCGCTCGCTGCGCCGTGCGCATGTGCAGGTCGTGCGGCGCGGGGAGTCGCTGTGGACCATCGCCCGCCGCAACGGCATGAACGTGAACACGCTGGCGAGCCTGAACGGCATGCACCCGGGCGACAAGCTGCGCGCCGGGCAGCACATCCGGCTGACATCGGGCTCATCGGGGGGGTCGGGCCGCTCCGGTGGACACCACCGGCGGCTCTTCTACACGGTGCGCGAGGGCGACACCGTGACGCAGATCGCGCGGCTCTTCCAGTGCAGCGTCCCGCAGCTGCTCGCCTGGAACGGCTTGCACTCGGGCTCCCGGCTCCACGCCGGGCAGAAGCTGCGCATCCGTCTGCACACCCGCCACAGCTAGCCACTCGGACCCGCTCGCAGCCCGGACCCGGCTCCGCCGCTCGGACCGGGCGCCACTTCCGGCATAATCCGAGCCGGGAGGCCTCGTATGGGATTTCTCGCCGGCAAACGTGCCTTCATCGTAGGGGTCGCGACCGATCGCTCCATTGCGTGGGGCATCGCGCAGGCGATGCACCGCGAGGGAGCCGAGCTCGCCTTCTCCTACGTCAACGACAAGATGAAAGAGCGCGTCGAGCCGCTCGCGCATTCGCTCGGGTCGCGCCTCACCATGCCGCTCGATGTCACCGTCGATGCCCAGAGCGATGCCGCCTTCGAGCGGCTTGGGCGCGAATGGGGCGAGCTCGATATCCTCGTGCACGCGGTCGCGTACGCGCCGCGCGAGGCGCTCACCGGAACGTTCCTCGAGGCCACCCGCCGCGAGGGCTTCCGCGTGGCGCATGAGGTGTCGAGCTACAGCCTCACCGCGCTCGCGCAACGGGCGCAGCCCCTGATGGCGGGCCGGCGCGGAGCGCTCCTCACGCTCACGTATCTGGGCGCGGTGCGCTCGATTCCCGGCTACAACGTCATGGGTCTCGCCAAGGCGAGCCTGGAGGCGAACGTGCGTTTCCTGGCCGCCGATCTGGGTCCGCAGGGCGTGCGCGTCAATGCCATCTCGGCCGGACCGATCAAGACCCTCGCCGCGGCGGGCATTCCCGGGTTTCGCAAAATGCTGAGCCGCGTTGCGGAGGTCGCCCCGCTGCGCCGCAACGTGACACTCGAGGACGTGGGCAACGCCGCCGCCTTCCTGTGCTCGGACCTGGCGGCGGGCATCACGGGCGAGATCCTCTACGTCGACAGCGGCTTCAGCACGGTCGGCATGAGCTTTCCGCTCGAGGCCGAGGGCTGACGGGCCGCCGGCCCCGCAGCGCGCGCTCGCTACTCGAAGGCCTTGGGGTTCTTGCGCACGTCCGCGGTGCGCCGCATTTCCTCGGCATAGGCCATGGCCCCATCGCTTCCCAGGCGCTCGGCTTCCTGCACAGCGCGGTCCCCGAGCGTCTTGGGATCGGGCGCCGCGGCGGTGCGCACGGCGGTCACCGCTACGACCGCCGCCCCGCCGTCGCCGAGCGCGAGCGCGCGGAACAGCGGCTTGCCCGCGGGCCGCGGCGCTGCGAAGACTGCCTCGCGCACCGGCGCCGGGATCGAGGGGTCGCGACGGCCGACGAAGTGCGCCGGATCCGCGGGGACCTTGAGCTCCTGCGCCAGCGCCTGGAAGGACGTACCGCCCTCGAGCTTCGCGCGCGCACCTTCCGCGGCCTTGAGGGCGGCCTGCGTGGCGCGTTCCCGGATCAGGGTGGCGGCGATCCCCTCGCGCACCTCGGTGAGGGGCCGGGGCTGCGGCTTGCGGTGCTCCAGCACCTTCACGATCACCAGACGGTCATCCCCGAGCAGCACCGGTCCGCCGAGGCGACCGACGGCGAGCGGCGGATCGGCGAACAGGAGCTCCTGCAGCGCCGGCGCGGCTCCGAGCGGCGGCGCGCCCGCGCCCTTGGCAAAGCTCGCCACCTCGCCCGTCAGCAGGGCGTATTGCTGCGCGAGGGAGGCGAGGTCGGCGCCCGGCTCCGTGGCCTTCGCCTGCAGCTGCTCCTGGACCTCGCCGAAGCGATCGGTCGCGCGGTCGCGGCGCAGCCGCGACTCGAGCTCGCCCCGGGCCTCGTCGAAGGACTTGGATTTGCCGGCCTGGATCTCATCGAGTCGCATGATGTGATAGCCGAACTGCGTCTTCACCGGCCCCTTGATCTCGCCCACCGACATGCCGAACAGCGCATCCGCAAACGGCGCGACAAAGGCGCCGCGCTCGGCCCAGCCCAGATCGCCGCCGTTGTGCGCGGACCCGGGGTCCTGGGAATACTGCTTCGCCAGCTCGCCAAAGTCCTTGCCCGCCTTCGCCTGGGCCAGGACCTGCTGCGCCTGCGCGAGGGCTGCGGCGTCGTCCTTGCCGGTGATGAGAATGTGGCGCCCGTGCCGTTTCTCAGGCACGTCGAGGCGGCTCTTGTTCTTCTCGTAGGCGGCGTGCAGATCCGCATCGCTCACCGACTGCTGCGCGGCGAGTGCCTCCAGGCGCAACTCCGCGTACTGCAGGCGCGCCGACTCGGGTGTCATGTATTGCCCCTGGTGCGCCTGGTAGTACGCCTGCACGGCGGCCTCATCGACGCCGGCGGCGGGCTTGAACCGGTCCACGGGCAGCACGAGGTAACGCACCTCGCGTTCCTGGTCCTCGAGGTCGGTGAGGCGCGTGAGCTCGAGCGGGGTGAGAAAATCCGACGCGCGGATGCCGCCTTCGAGCTGCACGCGCTGCACCGAGGTGCGCAGGTCCTCCTCGTAGGCCTGCAGCGAGATACCCGCCTGGGCGAGCGCCGCCTTGGCGGCCTCGGGAGAGTACTGGCCACCGACCTGGAACGCCTGCTCGCTGTGCACCGCCTCGCGCAGCGCGTCCTCACTCACGCGGTAGCCCAGATCGCGCGCGCGCTGCGTGAGCAGCGCCCTGCCGATCAGGCCCTCCAGCACCTGGTCCTGGAGCCTCCCGCGCAGTGGGGCGGGGATCTCCGCGCCGCCCAGGCGCTGCTGCCACTGCGTCTGCTGGCGCAGCCAGGCCTCGCGCGCCTCCTCGAGCGAGATCTTGCTGCCGTTCGCCTCGGCGGCGTAATTGGAGCCGCCGAAACTCAGATTCACGATGCCGTAGGCGCCCCAGGCGACGAACACCAGGGAGAGCGGCACGATGACAACGTAGGCGAGCCACCTGTGGCCCGTGGCGCCCTTCAGGGCGTCTCCGATTCTCTGAAGCATGATGAGGCTGGCTCGCTGGAAAATCTGGCGGAGCGGACGGGACTCGAACCCGCGACCCCCGGCGTGACAGGCCGGTATTCTAACCAGCTGAACTACCGCTCCGAATTTGGGGGGCCGAATCCTAACGGATTGATCAATAAGGCGACAAGCGGTTTCGTTCCGGAGGCTTGCCGGCGGCAAATCCGGCCGAGACCTCGGCGCCCGCGCCGGCGGCCCGGTCAACCGATACGCCTCTTGAGCGCTTTGGACTGCATGCCCCCGCGGCGCGGGCATCGTCAGCTCGTCGCCAACTTAAGACACGTCGCGCTCGCCGCTCCCTGAGGCACAATGACGCTCGGTTGCGTGAGGATCACAGCCATGAAACTGGCCCGTACCGCTGTCTGTTCAATCGTAGTGGCCGTGAGCGTCGCCGCGCCCGCCTTGGCCGCGCTGGGCGGGGACGGCACTTCCGTACAGGCGGATCTCGCCAGAATGAAGGGCGCGCTGCGGATCACCTCGACCGCGGGGTTCACCGTGCACGAGATCACGACCTCCTACGGCACGGTGGTGCGCGAATACCTCACGCCCGCCGACAAGGTGTTCGCCGTCAGCTGGCACGGCCCGGTGATCCCGGACCTGCGCCAGATGCTCGGAGGCTACTACGGTCAATACGAGCAGGCCGCGAGCGCACCCCACCCCGGCGGCCACCGGCACCTCGCCATCGAGCGGCCGGGGCTCGTCGTGCAGTCGAGCGGACGCATGCGGGCATTCTACGGACGCGCGTGGGCGCCGGATCTGCTCCCGCAGAGTTTCTCCGTCAGCGACATCAATTGATACCCGCCATCGGCAGCGAGGAAAACCCGTGCGCAAGTCCGTTGCTCTTGCTTCGATCCAACTGGGGTTCCTGGCCGCGTGCGGCGGTGGCGGCTACGGGGGCGGCATGACGACTCCCCCGCCCCCCACGCAGACCATCGCCAAACCGGGGCCGCCCAACGTCGAGACCCTCACCGTCGACGCGGGCCCCCCGGGCCTGACCTTCACATCGGTCAACACCCCCTTCGTCAGCGTCACGGTCTGTGCGGCCGGCACGAGCACCTGCAAGACCATCGATCACATCGAGGTCGACACCGGCTCAATCGGGCTGCGGATCCTGTCGTCGGTGCTCACCGCCGCTCCCGCCATCACGCTGCCTGCGGAAACAGATAGCGGCGGGAACCCGCTCGCCGAGTGCCTGCAGTTTGCCGACGGCACCAGCTGGGGCTCGCTCGCCGTGGCGGACATCACGCTCCCGGTCTCCATGGAGACCGCCGCGAACGTGCACGTCCACATCATCGGTGATCCGGCGTACCCCACCGTCCCGTCCACGTGCACCGGCATCCCAGAGAACACCGTAGACATGTTCGGTGCCAACGGGATCCTCGGCGTCGGGCCGTTTATCCAGGACTGCGGCAGCTACTGTGTGACCACGAGCCCCGCGCCGCCCGTGTACTACGGCTGTCCCTCCTCGATCACCTGCGCCCCCGAGAACGTCAGTCTCATCGAGCAGCTCCAGAACCCGGTGACCCAGTTCGCCACCGACAATAACGGCGTGATCGTCGAGCTGCCGGCGGTCCTCGCCGCCGGCACCACGACCGTATCCGGGTCGCTGGTGTTTGGCATCGGCACGCAGACCAATAACGCACTGGGGACGGCCACGGTGCTGCCCGAAGACCCCAATACCGGATGGATCACCGGGACCTATAAGGGCAAGGCGTATCTCGACGGCTACCTGGACAGCGGCTCGAACGGCAATTTCTTCACCGACACCTCGTTAATGACGTGTCCCTCCAACGCGCAGTTCTATTGCCCGACCTCGACCCTGAGCGAGACTGCGACGCTTCAGGGCACGACCGCCACCATGCTGGCCGCGGATTTCAGCGTGGCCAATGCGGAGACGCTGTTCTCGAATGTGAGCTATACCGCGTTCAGCAATCTCGGCGGCACGAACTCCGATATGGCGGGCTTCGACCTGGGGCTGCCGTTCTTCTACGGTCACAACGTGTTTACCGCCATCGAGAGCAGTAACGCCCCCGGGGGCGTGCCGCCTTACTTCGCGTACTGACCCGCGCGCGGCCAGAAGCGCCGACGTTATTGCGCGGCTGACTCGCTCAGCGCAAGAGCGTCCGCCGCGCGCGCGAGGTGCGCGTGGCATCATAGGCGGATGAGCGTACTGCAGAAGGTGGCCGCGGCGGTGCTCGTGGCTCTCCTGGCCGCGGTCGGCTATGGGCTGTGGACCACCAGTCCCACGGCGAGCTCGGCGCGCGCGCAGCGGGCCGCAGCCAAGGCGCCCGCCGCCAGTGCGATGCCCGTCATCGATCAGAACACGTTCCTGACGGCCAAACGCCTGGCGCGCCTCGCCACCACCGCTGAGGAGCAGCCGCTGGCGCAGGCGGCGGTGCAACTCACCGATCACGAGCTGGACCTGGCCTTCAGCGCCGCGATCCGCCACATCGAGGCGCATCCGCCGGTGCTCAGCCCCGAGGCCGTTCAGATCGAGGAGCGTCTGCTGAGTGCCCAGAAAGAGCAGGAGCATGACGCGCAGGAGGTCAAGCGCCTGAGCGGCGCGCTCGCGCAGGCTGCCGATGCCGACCGGGCTGCCATCCAGGACCGGCTCGATCTGGCCCAGTCACAACTGGAACTCGCGCAGGACGAAGTACAGGAAGCGGACAACGATCTGTTGCAGGCCGGCGGCAACGTGCATCAGCGCATCCAGATGATGCAGCAGGAGCACGACGCCACGGAACGCAATGCCGCGGCGACCCCCGTGGCGGCTGCGCCGAGCCGGTTCGGCAGTCTGCGCGGCCTGGTGGGCCAGGTGCGCAGCTGGTACGCCGTGCGTGAGAGGCGCGAGGCGCTCGCCGAAGCGCAGCAACACGCCGCCGACAGCGCCAGAGAGCTGGCGGCAGAGCGCCAACAGATCGTTGCCGAGCTCGCCGCGAGCAAACAGACTGTTCCCGAACTCGCCGGCCGCGCCGCGCGGCGCGCCCCGGGCGTGGGCAGCGCCGCTGTCACTTCGGCCGCGGCGAATCCCGCATCGGCAGCGCCTGCCGCCAAGGCCGCTGCCGGCGCGGTTCCCGGCGTCGCGGCAGGCGCCGCGGCGCGCGCCGGCGGCGCCCCGACGCTCCTGAACATCACGCGCCAGATCGCAGCCGAGCAGCACCGTCTGACGCTTCGCGACCAGCGCATCACGGCGCGCCGGCGCCTCGCCGATATCTACGGCCGGTGGGATGCGATCGTGGCCGGACAGGAGCGCGCCATCCTGCACGCCTGCCTGATCAGCGTGGCGATCGTGCTGGCGGCAATCCTGCTGCTGCAGTTCGCGGACCGCTGGCTGGAACGGCTGCTCGGGCAGGCGCGTGTCGACCGCCGCCAGCTCGCCACGCTGCGCAGCGTCGTAGGCGTCGCGCTGCAGATCGTCGGCGTGGTGGTCATCCTCCTGGTACTGGTGGGAGTACCGGGGCAGCTGGGCACCATGCTCGGTCTCGCCGGCGCAGGTCTCACCGTGGCGCTCAAGGACTTCATCGTCGCCTTCATCGGCTGGTTCGTGCTGATGGGCAGGAACGGCATGCGCATCGGCGACTGGGTCGAGATCAACGGCGTGAGCGGTGAGGTGGTCGAGCTCGGTATGTTTCGCACCGTACTGCTCGAAACCGGTAACTGGACCGACGCCGGCCGCCCCACCGGCCGGCGCGTGACCTTCACCAACAGCTTCGCCACCGCGGGTCACTACTTCAACTTCTCGACCTCCGGCCAGTGGCTGTGGGATGAGCTCTCGGTGATGGTGCCGTACGACCGCGACCCGCACGCGGTCGCGGACGCGATCCAGAAGGAA
>VBNP01000133.1:0-9141 GCA_005877965.1 Gammaproteobacteria bacterium
GAGACCGCACGGCCGAGGCGCTGGTCAAGGAGGGCAAGGCCGCCGTGGTGCGCGAGTACCTCGATTTCCTGGCCCAGGGCAACTTCGCGTAAAGCCTATCCGTGCGCCTGCAGGGGACCGCCTTCCGGGCGCACGATTCACGCTGGTCGTTCAAGCCGCTCTCAGGCGATGGCGCGGCTCTCTACGGCGGCCGCTATAACCGCAAAGGGACCCCGGCGCTGTATCTAGCGCTCGATGCCGTCACGGCGGTGCGCGAGATCACCCAAGGCTTGGCGCGCAAGTTCGACCCGTGCGTGCTGTGCTGCTACGACTTCGACTGCGAGCCTCTGGCGGACCTGCGGACGGAGGCGGGACGCGCGCACCACCACGTGAAGCTCGCCGAGATGCGCAGCGCATGGTTTCTTGAAGCCGCAGCCGGTCGGCAGCCCGCATGCTGGCGGATCGCCGATCGCCTGATGGCGCGAGGCTATGCCGGACTTCTGACTCCGAGCTTTGCTCCCGGTGCGACGCAGGACGCGCACAATCTCGTGCTGTGGCGGTGGAGTGCGGAGCTTCCGACGAAGGTGACGGTTTACGATCCGAGTGGCAAGCTGCCGAAAGATCAGCTTTCCTGGCCATAGCCCTAATGCGCGGCCCTGGACGGGAGGTGTCGTGCGCTCAGCGCAGAAGGTGATTGACGCGATCGACGAAGTCTGCGACCTGACGCGCGCTAAAACGCGTGCTGCTTAATCCCTCCATGTTCCACAGTCTGGAAATTTCGGCCTCCTCATGACTCGGAGGCCGGCCACCACCCCCGGTACCCGCTGCGCAATTTGGGGTCTGAAGAGTCAGGTCGACGTTCCCGCCTCGTATCATGACTCGCACGCAGGGCAGCTCGCCGGCGTGCTCGTGCGCCTCGAACGCTCGTCCGATCCATCCGACATCCGCAACCGCGAGGGGACGTTCGGCTCCCCCGATGCTGATCGTGCTCATCCTCGGCTGCCGAGATGAGTCAATCCGCGCACCGCTGCCACTTTCCCTCGGGATCACTCATCCAGGACCCGGCATCCTGGAGTTCGCCGCTTTCGCCATAGCGATTCACCAGGAGCACGGGCGATCCGCGCTCGCGGGACCGGGCGAGCGACATCTCGCACGTGAACAGGCAGGTCTCGTAGCTATTGGCCCAGCACCGCCAGACTCGTCCCTCCTGGGTGGCCTTGGTTATAAGCGTCTGCAGCTGCGGTGGCAGCGCGCTCGGGTCCCGAATCTGGTAATAGTCCTTCGGTAAGAGATTTGCGCGTGAGACAAGAGCCTCCAGCAGTCTCTCTATGTGGGAGGGCTGCTGGATGGTGCGCAACCGCCGCGTCTCCATGGAAGTGGCCTCCTTTGGTCCTCAGCGGGTCGATAGGCCTGGTCCTAGCGCAACCACCGAAACCTGAAATGCGGCCCAGAGCGCCGGATCCGCGGACGCGTCGCGCGATACGACCGATCGCATTGCCGCACCCAGTGCCGCGGGTGGGCTCATCGCGTCGTGCAGCACGTGCCGATAGAACTCTGTCATCAGTCGAGCGCCAATCTCATCTGAGACAGGCCAAAGAGAGGCCACCACCGCGCGCGCCCCCCGGGCAAGCACGGTTGAGCCGATGCCGACCAGACCCTCGCTGGGCACTTCCTTGCCGAGGGCGGTGTCGCACGCGCTGAATACCGCGACGTCCGCCTTGAGCGTCTGGAGCGACAGGTCTGCCACCCGCACCGCACCGTCGACGACGTTTCCGCTGGCGTCGTACGAGCCGAGAATCAGCGCGGATAGCTGGGGAACCTGCGCATCCACGATGCCGTGCGTGGCGATGTGGATGAACCGGTATTTCGACCAGTCGAGAGAGAGGAGGCGCTCGCGCGTGGCGTTGAGCCCGACCAATTGATCGACCTGCGCCGGGGGAAATTCGGCCAGGATCTGCGCGGCCTCCCGGGCGGTAAACGCAAGGCGCCGATAGTCGCGACGGGCGGGGTCGAGCGCTTGCCTGGTCGAAGCTTGCGTCGTCGGCGCCGCTTTCTCGAGCGCTGCGAGCCGCGGATCATCCGCCTGATACACCGGATCGGCGACGAGCAGCAGGCCGCGGCGCTCGTGTGGCTCTGCCCGCGTCCCACGGGTGTCCAGCATCCACGCGGCCGGTGTGGAAGCGACATCGTGCTGCATTGCAACGAACGACTCCAACTTCGCGTCCGTGCCTCGGAGCGCTGCGAACGGGACATAGTCGAGGGCGCCGTCCGGAATGAGCACCCATTGGCGCACGCCGGACAGCCACGGCTCGATCGGCCGAATGATCAGCTGGTACAGGGCGCGGGCGTCCTGGAGCCGACGCTCGAGGGGCATATCGATGAGCCGCGTCAGCGAGCGGTGAAACGCGGCGGCCTTCTCCGCGATCGCCGCCGGCGCCGGCAACTGCGCCCACCGAATTTCAGTCGGCGACACCACCCATGCGTAGGCGGATTCGGATCCGAGCCAATACGACACGAGGACCGTGTCGGCGGGGAGGGGCGGGAGACTCGCCCGCACGCTGCCCGCTCGGGGAGATCCCCCGACGGGCGTGGCTCGGGTCGCGATGAGGGTGTTGACCGCGTCCGCCTCGCGCTCCAGCTCGGCAATGTCATGCATCAGATGCCTCGCCCGTGGGTCGCCCGAGCCCGAGCGGTCCAGCCGGGCCTCGAGGGTGAATCGACGCGCCGACAGCTCACGATAGAGCTCCTCGCGCCGGCGAAATTCAGATGCGAGTGCATGTCGGACGGCAGGTGAGTATTTCTGGGCCGCGACGTCGGCGAACGAATGCGCACGCGAAGCATCCGCAGTCGCGAACGCGGTCGCTGCCAGCGTGTTGGCCTCGTCTTTCCGGCCCGCGGCCCAGGCGACGTTGTAACGGGCCCGCAGCAACTCAATCTTGAGGTCGTAGGCGGATCGCAATGGTGTTTGCAGCTGTGCGCGCAGCTCGGGATTCGCGGTCTGAAGGCGGACGGCGTCGGCTTGTCCCAGGGCCCGTTCGATGGCCGCGAGCGCGGCGTGAGGCTGCCCAACCAGTCGAAGTGCTCGAGCCTGCTCGAGGTCCGCTTCAAACTCCTCAGTGACGCTGCCCAGGATGTGCAAGGGCGGTCGAGCCGCCGCGAGGTCCGCCAGGGCCTCGCGGGGCTGACCCAGCTCGCGAAGCAGCACCGCGCGCTGCAGGAGCGCTTCTGCGTGGATGAGCGGATCGACCTTCGCGCCCGTCGAGAGCACCTCATCGAGCTGCGCTTTCGCCTCCACGGGGTGGCCGGCGGCCGCGGTGTGGGCCGCGAGTTGAATCCTGATGCGCTCGATCGCCGAGGGGGCGACCGCAAGGGCGAGCGCGTCCCGATCAGAGGCTATGGCGTCCTCCACCCTTCCCTGTTCCGCGTCGATGGTCGCAAGCGCGCGCAGAGTGGCCATGCGTCCACGGCCATCGAGCGTCACGGTGCGAATCGCGAGCGAGCGCTCGAGGAACTCGCGCGCGCGCCCCCGGTCGCCCAGCGCGTAATAGTTCACACCAATTCCGTAGAGGCAATACGCCTCATCGCGCTGGGACTGAACCCTTTGCGTGAAGGCCAGCGCGCGATCATAAAGACGCAACGACTCGTCGAAGTGCCCAAGGGCGTAGTCGGCAAGCGCAGTATTGGTGATCGACGCGATAAAGATGCTTGGGTAGGGTTCCGGGCCGATATCTGTGAGCGAGCGCTCGAACCAGCGCAACGCTTCCGGCAGACGTCCCAGGCCCCAGAGGCACAGCGCCCGGTTCTGCCATGCCTGCGCGCGGCGCAATGTCTCGTGAATAGATCCAAACAGGCGACTCGAGGTAGTGGAGGTCGTCACACATTCGGGGTACCGACCCTCATACAGATAAGTCAGCCCAACGTTCGTGAGCTGCAAACCGGCGTCATAGCGTTCGCCTCGCTGCAGGTGGAAGCGACTCAAGCGTTGCAACTCGCTGCGTGCGCGCACGAGAAGTTCGGTCGAATGCACGCCATACCCCGGCACCGGCCGTCCAGCCGAGGCGCTCGATCCGCTCTCGATCCAGGCCCCAGCGGCCAGTGCCTCGGCACGTGCCCGTCGGTAAGGATCGTCGCTCCCGAGCATCTCGGCAGCCGCCTTGGCCCAGTCCGCCGTCTTGGCCCAGTCCTGCAGGTCGAAGTACTCGACTGCGGCAAGGGCGAGCGCCGTCTGGCCGCGAAGCGGCTGATCCGCAGAGGTGGCGAGCGCACGCTCGGCAGCCGAATACCCTTCCGCTGCCCGCAAGAACGCATCGCGTGCGCTATGAGTGGGGGAAGCCGAGTGGCCCCTGGAAATCTCCTCTCCCGCCGCGTAGTCGGCGTCGGCCGTGGCGAGTGTCTTCAGGACTGCCACGCAGTCGGGTCGGCTCTGGAGAGCCGCAAGATCGAAGGCGCGAACGGTTGCCGTGCCGGCAGCGTTCGCGTGTTCCTTACCGGTGATGCGCACGCCGAGGGAGGCAGAGTCCGGTGCCGTCACGACAGCCCGTCGGGTTCCCGAGCGTCGCTCGGGGTGGTCGGCTCGGGCGATGACCTCGTTCTTCGAGTCGAGAATCTCGACCAGCGCATCGTTGTCGCGCTCGTCGACTTCGATCAGGTAGAGGTGGCCCGGCACTAGGGCAATACGCGCTATCGCGGGCTCGGTTCCGAGGGTCTTCAGAGGGCCTTCGGCGACCGCGGGAGCTCCGAGAGCACGGGTGCAGGAGGTCCCGGCGGCCCCGGTCGCCGCCCAACCCGTCAGAACGATCGCCGCAAGAAGACGCCAGCCGGCAGGGTGACGGTCATTCCGCAGCTGCGTTGTCTCGCGATTGAAGCCTATACTCGACCTATGATTGGTGTTGACGACCAAGCAGCACCCGCAGCGATGCCCCCGACAGCGGACGTCCCTGCGCCGGTATCGGACCCGGTTTCCCACCTGTCGACAGTCTATCGCGACTATCCCGGTCTTCGCGCGCTGATCCTGCGGCGTGTTCGCGATCCGGAGCTCGCCGCGGACATTCTTCAGGACGCCGCTGTCACGACGCTCGAGAAACTCCGCAGGGGAGAAATCGCCCACCCGGAGAACGTGGGCGGGTACCTCTACCGCGTCGCTCTCAATCACCTGCGAAATCATCGCCGCAAGGACCGGACGGCCCTGTCGAGTGGCGACGGCCTGGAGAAACTTCCGGGCACCGAGGACGACCCCGAGTGGGAACGGGTCGGGCGACCCCAATGGGCCGCGGCGGCGAGGCGCATGCTCGGTGAAATGCCGGCTGAGCGGGACCGCGACCTCCTGGTCCGGTTCTATCTCAATGACGAGGCGAAGGAAGAGATCTGCCGCGAGCTTCGCTTGTCGGAGGAGCACTTCAATCGCGTGATCTTTCGCGCCCGGAATCGGTTCAGAGAGCTCGTTGAGCACCGTGGCTTCTGGAAAGCCGATCTGCTGACGCTGTTCGCGATTGGACTGATCCTGGGTCATGCGGGTCAAGCCTTGGACACGCAGAATTCAGCGACGGCTCGCGCCACTCTTTCTATCCAGGGAGGTGTGAAGTGATCGAAGTCGGCCGCGATTTCGAGCGGATGCAGGACTTCATTGTCGGGCGACTGTCCGACGATGAGCATCGCGCGTTCGAAGATCGCCTGGTGCGTGATCCCGGGCTCGTGCATGAGCTGGAGCAGTCGTTGCGGCTGAGTGAAGGACTGCATCAAGTACGGGCGCAGGGCTATTTTGACAAGGCCGCACCCCGAGCCAGAGGCTCTCGGACCTGGCTACCCGTCCTCGCAGCGGCCGCGATAGCCGGGCTGGCACTCTTCCTGTGGCTGCAACCGAGTACGGGACCCTCACCGGTTCTGAAAGCGTCCCTCGAATCGCGCGCCCCTGGTGTCGGGTCGCCGGTCGCGGCGCACTTCACATTTGTCGCAGTGCGTGACAGCTCGATACCCGACCTGGACCTGCCATCCGGCGGCGTGATCGAGTTTCGCGCGGCGCCGGCGACGCACCTGACGGCTTCCCGCTACCGGATGACGCTCGTTCGACAAGATGAGCGAGGGGCTTCGAAGCCCGTCGGCGCCGCGGCGGGTCTCGCTTTGAGCGCGGACGGGTACGTTCACGGCTATGCCGACGCCTCTCGCCTCAAACCCGGCAGTTACCTGCTTCGCATCGAGCCTGACGCTCAAGCCCCCGGCACGGCGGAAGTGTTCCCGTTCAATCTCCGCGCCCGCGGAGCTCGGCCAACACCGTGATGCGCGAACCGGATTCCGAGGGGCATCGCTAGCTTCCTCGGCTTTTTTCGAAGTCTCCGCGCGAGTCAGTGGGTCCTCCCGGTCGTTCCCGACCGAAACCCGTATTCGACCTCAATCGCCAGAACCCCGGGAACAGCCCAGAGTTTCACCAGGTCGTCGGACTCCATCGAACCCGTCAATACGCCGACCAGCGCGAGCGTCGCGCTGTGGTGAAGGCCAAGCGCGCGACAAGCAGCGGCGATCTCATAGATGCGACCTCGGTCGTCGTCCGCGACCGCGACCGCGACATTAACCCGGCTCATTGCGTAGCTCTCGCGTTGGGTTTCGGACCGCAGGTCCGGGCGTCAATCCGCAGTGACGCAACGGTTCTCCACGGTCACTTCTATCTGTTCCCCAACGCTCGCGCGTCTCAGCAGACGATCGATCTCTCGTCACCAAGCAGGTGAGAGTCAACAGTCTCCCGCGACAGATACCAGATGCGGCGCTTTCTCACGGAAGCCAAATCCGGCGATGTTGCCGACAGACCGCGTACGCACGTCGCCGGCGCCGTGTACTACCACCGCGCTCCAGGAGAATGAGTATGAAATACACAATCGTCACGCTTTTGCTCATGACATCTGTCACAACCGTTGCGGTTGCGCAGGATGGAAGCGGGCATGGCCCCCCCAAGCCGCCGATCATCGTCACACAGCCGCTACCTGTACCGACGACCGCTCCGTCGACAAGGCCGCTGTCGAAGCTTTTCCAGCCCAACTCGGAATTAGCTTCAACGACGAAATAGCCGCCAACCGGAGTCGGCAAGGGCTACGCGTCAGAGGTCCGTGGGGGATACGGGCTCGTAGCCCGGGTCGTTCTGGTACGCCATTTTGAGGGACTCGCGATCGATTTTTCGGCCGCGCAGCATGACCTCGACGACCCTGCGTGTGTCGGAGATGTTCCGGTCCGGGCGGCCGTCGACGACGATCAGCGTGGCCAGCTTGCCGGCTTCGATCGTGCCCCAGTCGCTGGCACCGATAAGGAGTGCGGCGTTGCGGGTCGCGACCGTGATCGCCTCGAGCGGCGTCAGCCCTGCCGCGACGAGCAGCTCGAGCTCATGGTGCAGGCCTTCGCCCTGCATGTCCCCCGGGTACGGCGCATCCGTTCCAGCGGCCAGCAGCACACCGGCACCGAACAGCGCCTCCGCGGCGGCCATATCGTCCCTGACACGCTGCACTTCTTTGGCTCGTTTCCCTGTAGGAGGAGCTCGAGCGCCAGGGCATGGAGGTCGCGTGGCTGCGGCCGCAGGACGGGCGCATCGCGCGCTCCGACGGGAGGATGCACTGGGGCCCTAAGCTACAGTTTTGTCGCACATGGGTAGCTCGCGCTTCACTTCTGGTCAGGGCCATTTCAACGATTTAAAGATCGGCCGCCACCGTCAACGTGTAGTTTCGCCGCAGCTGTGGGACCGCCAGACCATAATACGTGGACGAAAACGTCAGGCCGCTTGCGTTCGTCACATTGCCGATATCGAAGCGAGCCGAGCACGAGCGGCTGAACAGCTTGGTCGCGTACCGTATTCCGACATTCAGCGTGTTGAGCGGTGGCAAGCGGTAGCGATCGTCGCCCGTCTCCACACGCGCCGACAACCACGTCCATTGCAGTGACGCTCCCCATCCTAGCGGTCCGCCGGGCGCGTAATCCACGCTGAGGTTGATGGTCCCAGGCACCGGGCCGATCGGGACGTTACCGCTCGCTCCCAACTCCCCAACCCTGCGGCTCACCGCAGGCCGTAACCAAACCGCACCGCCAACGACCCTGAGACCATTGCTACTGCTCCAGGTGGCGGAACTCTCGACACCTCGGGCGCTGATGTCCCCGATGGCGGCGTAACGGTCGGACGTATCCAGGGCGAAGTAGGTCTTGTGCACCTCGAATGCGCCGAGGAGCAGCTGCAGGTGCCGTGCGACGACGCGTACGCCTCCGTCGACCTGCCATGTCGGCGTCGCAGGTGTCGGCTCACCTCGATTCACCGCCGAGCTAGGTGCGGTCGGTGAATCCTCAAGGCCTCGGGTATAGCTGCCGTAGAGGGTTGCGGTTCTCAGCGGATTCACGCTGAAACTGACGGTCGGCAATGGAACAGACTTGTGTTGGACATTCGCCGGTAGACCAGGAATCGCGACGGTGCGCGTGTAGTTGGTCATCAGGATTCCGACACTGAGTGCGGCGCGGTCCTTCCAGCGCTCGACATCATTGATGCCCACGCCGGTCTGTCGTACCCGGTCGATGCTCTGCGCGCTAAGCGCCACCGGGGGCTCCGGAACAACGACGTTCTGGTAGATCGAGATGGCCCCCAGGTCGGTGACCGAATCTCCGCCGAAGTTGCGCTTGACATGCCGGCCGCGCATCGCGAGCGTGAGTTCGCGCGCGTGCCGCTCGCCCCGCACTGATCGCGTCACGCGCAGATCCCCGGAGTATGAATCCGCGGTGAAGGGGGGTTGGACGTCCATGACGTGGTTCGCGATGCCATCTGGCCCCGGTCCGAGCAGGAGGTCATTGAAGTTCTGCTCATGCTCCTCGATCGAACGGAACAGGCCTGCCCGCACACGCCAGGCGTCGGTCATGTCGATCCGCGCGATCACACCCGCGGTGGTCTGATTCCAGCGCCAGGTGGTCCAGTTCTGGATCGGCAGATGCTGCTCATCGAATAGCGGCAGTGGGTGGAAGCCGTCCGCGAACGCAAACGGTGTCTCCTGCCACTCGGTGTTATGGATATATCCGATAAACGGCAGCACTTCGGCTCGGGTGCCGGTCGTGAATTTCAGCAGTAGCGAGATCGCGCGACGATTGCTTCTGAGGGCGTAGTTGTAGTCAAAGCCGTGCGCTGCGGCGGCGATCAGCCCGACCCCCAAC
>VBNP01000133.1:9177-12539 GCA_005877965.1 Gammaproteobacteria bacterium
GGAGGACACGTCGAGTGGCCCACGAATAAGTACAGCGCTGGTGAGCGAGTCGTCGCCCGGTGTGCGCAATCTCAGGTCGGCGATGCCGCTCGGCGACGGAAACGCATAAGACTGGGCGGCGATTCCCACGCGCATATCGCTGCCGCTGAAGAGATACGGATTGCTGCCCGAAGCGCGCTGATCGAAATAAAGTCCCTCGATCCGCAGATTCTCCGCCTGCGCGGGACTGAAGCCGCGCGCATTGGTCGGGCTGTACAGACCAATCGTCTGACTGCCGACCACCGTTCCAAACGCGTCGCTTGCGGCTGTCACCGCGTTATCGTTGGCGCGCTGCGCCCACACGACCGTCCCCGGTAACAGCGACGCGACAAACATAGCGGCCGCGATCGGGATCCCGCCCGAACGGACCCGTCGGCCACGCGTCGTGCATGGACCCGCAGAGCCGCTGACTTCATGCGGCATCATGATGACGATCCTGCCAACGATGATGATGTCGATCATGATCATCGCCATTAACGATGATGTCCTTAAGGCGATGATCTACGCGGTTCGCCTGGGGGCGCGCTTTGCTATCGTCCTGGCCTTCTTGCCGGCTGCCTTTTGGCGATCCTTGACCAAACCGCCAAGGAACTCACTAAACGGTCGTACGTCCTGACCGACGCTCGCGGCTTCGAGCGCCTTCAGGTAATTGTGGCGACGCTCAACAGGAACGACGGTCCAGGGATAGCCCCCGGACGCCAGCCCTAGATTCATGAGAAATCGGCCCATCCGACCGTTTCCGTCCATGTAGGGATGGATATAGACGAACATAAAGTGCCCGAGTACCGCACGAACGCCGGCATCGGGCTCTGCTCTCAGCAACTCGATGAGTTCGGGCATCGTGTCGCGCACGGCTTCGGGTTTCGGAGGCACGTGCCTGGAACGGACGATGTAGACCTGCCCGGAGCGGTAGCCGGCGAGATCGGCGGCTGACAGGATGCCAGCACTGACGCCGGGAGCGAACAACGCCCGGTACCAGGCTCCATGGTCTCGTTCGAAGACGTCCCCCGCGTTGGCGCCATTGAGAACGTGGCGCACGCTTCCTTTCACCACCGTGAAGGCTTCGAAGTAGCCCTTCGCGGCCAGGGCGTCTCTCCCTTGCCGGTCGGCGGAATCTCCGTCCGGATCCCAGGCCCCGCTGCGAATGCGTTCGATGAGCTCACGGCTCACGCGGTAGCCCTCGATCGACAATGAATGGTAGGCGTCTTCGACGTAAATCTCGTCGACCGTCTTTAGGTACGCCGGCGTGTCCTTGGGAATTCCAGGCGCCTTAGGGAATGTCTGCAACACACTCTCTCGCATCTGCTGCCACGACAGGCCCATGCGAATCACGTACGGAGACAGTGCTCGTGGAGGATGTGCGAAGGACGCTGGAGAGTCGAAAGGATCGCTTTCACGGACGTCATAGCCCGCAGCGCGCATCGACTGAATGATCTCATCGGCGATCTTGTTGCGGCCGATGTTGCGGAAGGCCCCCGCTAAACGGCCGGCCACGACGGAGTGGCCACCCGAGAGGAGTATGGTGAGCACCTCAGAAGCATCGCGCACCATGGTAAGTGCAGTGCGGGCTTCCGTGACGTTCCGCGTGAAGAGTCGGGGCCCGACGGCTACGAGCGCTGCCGGCAGCGAGAAGAGACGCAGGCCGTCGAGGATCACTACCCGCCCTTCGGATGCCAGGGGAGCGCGGATTTCCAAGAGCGAGGTATCGTGAGCCAGGGCGGTTACCTTGTTGCGCGCTCTCGGTGAGCGCACGAGCAGCTGTCGTGGCACAGCCCAGTTGCCGGTGTGGATGAAGAGCGATTGCTCCGGTGAGAGTGACCACGCTTGGTCGAAACGTACGGTGAGGTACCCGCTGCAGAAATCCCAGAATGAGGCATACCAAATGGTGCTCTCACGCCGTGCTCCGTCAGGTCGTGATGGGATATACCAGCCTTTCATCACTTCCTGCAGAAAGCCGCCTTTGACGAGGCGCTCGCGGTGGATGCGGCTTAGATCCGATGAGCGTACAGCGACCACACTCCGCTTTTGCAATGCCTCCAGGGCCTCAAGAGAATCAGCTAGTTTTTGCTGAGGGGTCGCCATATGAAGCGAGGCGCTAGCGCAATCTGCTAGTACCTATATTAGCTTATCAAGACGTACCCTTTATAGCTTTTCAAGCTATATTAAACTTAGCTTATTGTGTTACTACAAAACCAAGCCTACTCGGATGGGTTTAACGCAACCTACTGATTAACCTGCCCTCCCCGAGACCGCCGCGCGCGGCTTGAGCGTGGCCAGCGTCAGCACCAGTACTGTCGCTATGAGGAAAAATCCTGCCCCGGCCGTCAATGCGATTGCCGGTCCAAGGCCTGCGGTGCTGCCGAAGGCTCGATCACTGACCAACGCCACGGAGGTGGGACCGAGTCCCGCGCCGAGCGCGACATTCAGGAAGAAACTCACCGCCATGGCGAAGCCGCGTTGCCGGTTCGGCACCACGTCCAGTATCGAGGAGAAGCCGCAGGCCGTGACGATTCCCGACAGGGCGAAGTAGAGCGGCACGGCGGCCATCACGATCCTGAGCTGCGCGGCGTCGATGGCCCAGCACACCGGCAGGATGACCAGGCTCGAGACCAGGCAAACACCCAGTTTGCGCCACCAGCGCCCGCCGCGGCCGAGCCGGTCCGAGAGCCAGCCCCCGAGCAGGACGCCGCCCCCGAAGCCGATTGTCAGCAGCAACCCGAGCTGCAAGCCGACTTGAGCCGCATCGCGGCCAAAGTCGCGGATCAGCAGCGTCGGCGCCCAGGCGCCGACGGCGTTGTCGACGAGCGATGCCGTCGCCACGACGAGGTAGATCGGCGCAACGCGCCACACTGCAGCGTGCCGACCCGATGCACCGCCGGCACCGGATGCATCCGGTGCGATGGCGGCTCGCCGTTGCGGCTCCCGGATAGCCAGGATTGCGAGCGCCCAGAGGAGGCCCGGCGAGCCGATCACCAGCAAAACCAGCCGCCAGGGCGCAATGAGCGCGATGGGTGTTCCGGCGAACACCCCCGCTTGGACGAGCTGCAGCGCACCGCCGCCGATCAGGATCGAGGCGCCGTTGCCGATCGCGATGCCACTCAGATAGCTGCCTACGGCCAGACCACGGCGCGAGGCGGGGAAATAGTCACTGATCAGGGAGATGGCGGATGGTGACAGCACGGATTCGCCGAGTCCGACCACAACGCGGGCCGCGAACAACCCGCCGAAGCTGTGGGCGAACCCGCACGCCACCGTGCCGATGCTCCACACGACTACACCAAAGAAGATCAGGTTGCGGCGCGAAGTCCGATCGGCGAGCAGTC
>VBNP01000136.1 GCA_005877965.1 Gammaproteobacteria bacterium
TGAAGGCCTGCGGGTACTGTTGGCGCTGCTCGTAGGCCCGGCCGAGCGCAAAATGCAGCTGCGCCTCGTTGGCGCGCCCGCGCTTGTCGCTCGCGAGCAGCTGCTCCATGGTCGCCACCTCGGCGGCGCTGAAGGAGTAGTTCTTGAGGTCCGCGAGACTCCAGTAGGCCTCGGCGAAACCCGGGTCCAGCTCGAGCGCCGCCTTGTAGGAGGCCTCGCTCTCGGGGCGCTTCCCCAAGGTCTTCTGCACGTGACCGATCGACAGGCGCAGTCGCACGTCCGGCGGCTGCAGCTGCGCCGCCTGTTCGTACGCCGTGAGCGCTTCATCCTGGCGCATCAGTCGGGTCGAAACGCCCGCAATAGTGATCCAGGTGTGTGGATTCTTCGGCTCGAGCCTCACTCCGTGGCGCGCGGCGGCGAGCGCTTCTTCGAGTCGCCCCTGCGCCAGCAGCGTCTGCGCGAGTCCCCGCCACGCCAGCGGGCTGTGCGCGGACTGCCTGAGGGCATGGCGCAGCAGCCGCTCCGCGTCGCCGGACACGTCGGCGGCCAGCGACAGCGCCGCGAGCCCGGTGAGTGCGGCCACGTGAGCGGCGTCGAGGGTGAGGATTTCGCGAAAGATGCCTTCCGCCTTCTTGCGGTCGTCGGCGACCAGCGCTGCGGTGGCTTCTTCGGTGCGGGCTCGGTACGGATCGGTGAGCCGTGCGCGCTCGAAGGCGACCTGCGCGTCCGGGTACTGTGCCAGATCGACCAGCACGTCGCCGTAAGCCAGCCAGGCGCGATGATGGTGCGGTGTCTTCTCCAGCACGCGCCGCACCTGCTCGCGCGCCTGCGCTGCGCGGCCGTCGCGCCGATAGGCGCGCGCCAGGTCGACGCGCGCCTCGGCAAAGTCCGGCGCGCGCTCGAGCAGGGCCTCGAGCGTCGCGATGCTCTCGGGCACCTTGCCTTGCTCCAGGAGCGCGGCGCCGAGGAGCCATTCGCAATTCACCTCGCCCGGGTCTTGCAGCAACAGCTGCCGCAGCAACGCTTCCGCGCTCGCCGCCTGTCCGGCGCGCAGCGCCGCGTGCGCGTGGCGCACGCTCTGTTCGAAGGCGGCTTGTGGATGCGGCGCGCTCATGGCTCCCGTTGCGCTTGCCGGCCGGCGCCGCCTCGCGTCGTCCGGGTCTGCGGCGGCGAGCGGCCGCCGGGGAAGCGCAGCGTAACACGCGGCCCCCGGGTCGGGATTGCCGCTGCCCTGCGCGCGCAGCGGGGCTCAGGCTACACTTCGCATTCTCAGCCCGCTGCCCTTGCGCCGCGGGCGCGGCGGCGCAGACGCACAACGCCAAGATCCTGAAGCGACTGCGGTGCTCTACTCCCGGGGAGGAACATCGTGCACCTGAAACGCCTGCTGCCCCTGTCTTTGGTCGTCGCTGCGAGCCTCGCGCCCGCGTCGGTGCAGGCGGCACGTCCCCTGAATCCTGAGGATTGGTTCCGCTTCCAGGCGCTGTCGGATCTCAAGATCTCACCCGACGGCGCCGCGGTCGCCTACCTCGTGACGAGCTACGACCGGGAGTCCGATGAATCCCGCAGCGCGTTGTGGACGGCCAACTGGGCGGGGGATGAGAGCGTGCAGCTGACGCGGGGCGAGAGCGTGTCGGAGCCGCGCTTCAGCCCCGACGGGCGCTACCTCAGCTTCCTGTCGGCGCGCCCCTCCGGGGACAAGACCCAGCTGTGGGTTCTCGATCGGCGCGGCGGGGAACCGCGGCAGCTGACTCACCTCACCGGGGAGCTCACCAGCTACGAATGGTCGCCCGACGGTCAGCGCATCGTGCTCGTGATGCACGCGGGCGGGGGGTCCGCCAACGCCAAAGCGGACGGCAAGGCGCCGCAACCCATCGTCATCGACGCGTTGCAGTTCAAGGCCGACAGGGACGGCTACCTGGATGCGGCCTCGCGCTCGCACCTGTACCTCTTCGATGTGCGCAGCGGCGCCTGCGCGGCCCTCACCGCGGATTCCGGCCGCCGGGAGTCGCATCCGGCCTGGTCGCCCGACGGCGAGCAGATCGCCTACGTCAGCGACCCCATGAAGGGACCTGAGCGGACCGCCATCGACGAGATCGATCTCATTGCCGGCCGCGCCGGCGCGACGCCGCGGCGGCTCCTGATGAGCTGGTCACCCAACAACCAGAGGCTCGCCTGGAGCCCGGACGGGGCGCGACTCGCGTTCCTGCAGGGCGCGGAGGCGAAATTCAACGCCTACATCATGGATAGCCTTGCGACGGTTGACGTGAAGTCGGGTGAGGTGCGCGCCCTCACCGACCGCCTCGATCGCGCGGTCTTCTCGCCGGCTTTCGCAGCCGACGGCCGTTCACTCGAGTTCGCCGTCGAGGACGACGGCACCCAGTACCCGGCGCGGGTCACACTCGCAGGCGCGCCGCTCGAGCGGCTCGGCGGGCCCATGGTCGTGCACGAGCTCGCCGCGGCGGCCGGGCACACGGCCGTGTTGGTTTCGACCGACCGCTCGCCGGTGGAAGTTTATGCGCTCGAGGAGGGCCGGCTGCGGCCCCTGAGCGCCCACAACCAGGCGCTGTTTCTGGAGTTGCAGCTGGGGGCGGTCGAGGACATCGCCTTCAGGAGCCGCGACGGCACGCCGGTGCACGGACAGCTCGTCAAGCCGCCCGACTACGTGCCCGGGCGTCGCTATCCGACGATCCTGTGGATCCACGGCGGACCGAACGGCCAGGACGACCACTCCCTCGAGCTGCAAGGCTACGGGCCGCCGCTCGAGCGGCAGCTGTTCGCGACCCACGGGTACGTGGTGCTCGCCGTCAACTATCGCGGCAGCAGCGGGCGCGGCGCGAAATTCGCCCGCAGCATTCTCGCCGACTGGGGCCACAAGGAAGTCGAGGACCTGCTCGCCGGGGTCGATTACGCGGTCGGCTTGGGGCTGGCCGATCCGGCGCGCCTGGGCGTCGGTGGCTGGAGCTACGGCGGTCTGCTGACCGACTACCTCATCGCGAGTGACACGCGCTTCAAGGCGGCGATCAGCGGCGCCGGCAGCGGCAACCAGCTCTCGACCTACGGCACCGACCAATACGTCGTCGAATACAACGCGGAGCTCGGGCCGCCGTGGCGCAATCCGGCGCTGTGGCTGAAGGTCTCCTATCCGTTCTTCCACGCGGATCGCATCCGCACCCCGACTCTCTTCCTGGGCGGTGACAGGGACTTCAACGTGCCGGTCGCGGGCGGCGAGCAGATGTACCAGGCGCTGCGCACGCTCGGGGTCCCGGCGCAACTCATCGTGTATCCGGGCGAGTACCACGTGCTCACCCGGCCGAGCTTCCTGGTGGATCGCTCCCGGCGTTACCTCGACTGGATGGACAAGCACCTCGGGGGCCAGCCGTAGTAGAGCGGGCGGCCCGCCGCACGCCTCACCGGGTGCGGCTGACGAACGACTCGTCGGTGAGACTCTCCAGAAACGCGATGAGCGCGCTGCGTTCGGCACCGGAGAACGCAACGCGCGGCAGACGCCGATCGGTACGCGCGGCCTGCGCCGCCACAGACGAATAGTGATCGAGCACCGCCGCGAGGCTCGCCAGGCGCCCATCGTGCATGTAGGGGGCGGTGAGCGCCACGTTGCGCAGGGTCGGCACGCGCATCGGCCGGGCGCTCGTGCCGTTGCGTGCGAAGCTCGCCGGCCCGGTCTCACCCTGCGCATCGCGCCAGTTGCCCGAGAAGTTGAATCCGGAGTGACACCCCGAGCAGCCCGCGCGGGTCGAGAAGAACAGCGCCATGCCCCGTTTGGCTTGCCCCGACAGCGCGTCGTGCTCGCCGTTGAACACGTAGCGATCGAAGGGCGAGCCGCCGGAGATCAGCGTGCGCTCGAAGCTCGCGATGGCCTTGACCAGATGCTCGAGAGTCACGGGCGCGGGATCGCCGGGGAAGGCGGCGGCGAAATCGGCGGCGTACGCCGGATCCGCCGCCAGCAGCGCGCACGCCGCGGCCTCGCGGCCCTTGAGTCCGAGCTCCACCGGGTGCTCATTCAGCATCGGCTCGAGCATCTGTGCCTCGAGCGTGCGCACCCGGGGTCTGCTCCAGCCGAAGCTGATGTTGTAAGCGACGTTGACGAGCGCCATGGCGTTGTGCGGCAACGCCTCGCCGGTGGCGCCGATCGCGACCGGCCGGGCTTGCGCGAAGGCGCGCGCCGGGTCGTGGCAGCTCGAGCAGCTGTACCGGCCGGTCACCGACAGGCGGGGTTCGAAGAACAGCCGCTCACCGAGCGCCGCCTTGGCCTTCGACATGGGATTGTCAGGCGGTACCGCGGGCGTGGGGAAACCCCGCGGCAGGTGCCAGGCGTACTCTTCGGCCGCCAGCGGACAGGCGGCGGCGGCGAGCAGCAGCAGCGCCGCTGCCGGAAGGCTTGCCCGCGCGCGGCTCAGCGCCAGCTGGCCGCCGTCCCGGCGCGCGTGAGCGCCGCGGTCTGGCCCGCGATCTGCGCTCGCTCCTGGATCCACTTGTCGAGCTCGTCCAGGTGAGTGGCAGTGCCCCCGGAGGCGTCGGCGCGCTGGTCCGCGACCCAGTTCTTCATGGCCGTGAGGAGCTTGCCCGCCAGCGCGCGGTTACCCGCGTACAGGTCGAGGTACGCCTGCTGCGCGTCCGGGATGCGATTGAGCGCGAGGTACGCCTCGCCGCGGTACTCCAGCGCATCCGCGTAGCCGGGCTTGAGAGTGAGCGCCTTGTCGTACGCCGCGAGCGCCTCGTCGTAGTGACCGAGCTTGCGGCTCGTGTAGCCCAGGTAGTTCCATGCCTCGGGCAGCTGGGGGTCGAGCCCGGTCGCTTCCCGGAACTTCGCCAGCGCCTCGGCATAGCGGTCCTGGGCCTCGTGCGCGGCCCGGTCCTTCTTGCCGGCGTCGCTCGCCTGCGCGGCGGCGGCCTGTGCCTTGTCGGCCTTCTTCACGCCGTGCACGCCGTCGTTGTAGGCCTCCCGCGCCTTCTGCTGCGGCGTCTGCTCGCGCGGCACGGGAGGCGGTGCCGGCATGGACATCCCGCCGCCCCCGTTCGCCCAGGCCGCGGCCGTCCCGCTCGTCAGCAGCAAGGCCGCCAACACCCGAACAGCGATGCGCATAAACAGTTCTCCTTAGCTTAGGGCGCCCGCGGCGCCGGTGCCGCAACCGACCAGTGGGCGTTGCGGAATTTCCACCGGCCGTCGCGCCGTTCCGCCACGGCGGTGAAGTAGCCGCGGTCCGTGACCCGACCGCCGTCGGCGGCCACCCGCAGCTCGGACCACGAGCTCGCCATCACCGCCAGATCCGGCGTCAGCGGGTCGACGCGCAGGTCGTCCCCCCAGCGCAGCTCGATGGACCTGAGCGTGCGCGTGAGATCGTCGATGCCGCGCGCCGCGGAGGCGGCGTTCGAGAACACCAGTTGCCCGTCGGAGGCCATGAAGAACGTGGGGCCCGGGGAGAAGTACCGGCGCCAGGCGGCCGGTCCCTCCCGCGTGACGTCGTGCGCGACGTCCTGGGCGAACTGGCGCACGGCGTCGGTGACGGCCGCGCGCGTCGCCGGACTCAAGCCGGCCGGCGCGGCGCCGCCGGCATCGCGCCGGGGCTCGCAGCCGGTCGACGCCAGCGCCGCCGTGATGAGGACTGCCGCGACCGCGCGCATGCCTCACCAGCGGTTGCGCAGCTCGCGCAGCTTCACGAACACGGTGCGGGCATCGGGATGCTCGCCGAGATCGGGGAACGCTTCCCGCAGCCGCGCAATGACCGTGGGATTCTGCAGCCGCAGGAACGTGTTGATGCGCTTCTCCTGCCCGAGCGTGGTGACCATCGCCGCCGCCGGGTCGTGATGGCGCGCCTCCCCGAGCAGCCGCGGCGCATCCGGGTTGGTGGGCTCGCGATCGAGCGTGAACTCGAGGTTGCGCGCCAGGTACTCGTGGCCGGGGAACACGCGCGTCTCGTCCGGCAGGCGCGCGAGCTGGGTGACGAAGCTCTCGTACAACTTCTCCGGGTCCCCGCCGTTGTGACAGTTGCCGGCACCGGCGTTGAACAGCGTGTCGCCGCAGAACAGCGCCGGCTCCTCCGTGCGCGCCAGCAGGCAGACATGCGCCAGCGTGTGTCCCGGGGTGTCGAGGCATTCGAGCTCCACGGTACGCCCGACCTTGATGACGTCCCCCCTGGCGAGGCCCCGATCCACGCCGCCGATGCGCGCCGCGGCCGCCGCGTGCGCGGCTACCTTCGCGCGGGTTGCGGCCCTCAGGCCGGCATTGCCGCCGGTGTGGTCGGTGTGCTCGTGCGTGTTGAGAATCTGCGTGATCTCCCAGCCGCGCTTGCGCGCCGCCTCCAGGCACAGCCGCCACTCGAGCGGATCGACGGCGAGCGCCTCGCCGGTCTCGGCGCAGGCGATCAGATAGTGAAAATTCCGTAAGCTGTTTCCCGACCAGATGCGTTCCGTCAACATAAGGCACCTTTGGCTGTCGCTGACTCGCAACGTACCCCGAAACGGCCCGCGCGCGCCATAATGCACGCATGGCGCACACGTTTCTGTTCGAACCGGCGGTATGGACCGCGAAGGGCACGCTGTGGCGTGCCGACGGCGAGCCGCTCGAGGCGATCGGGCGGACCGAGATCGCGCATCGCCCCGAGTGCTGGCTGCTGTCAGGCACGCTCAAGGTGCTGGGATCGCCGCCGGCGGAGTTCGTGCACGCGTACTGGATCGAGCCCCCCGGCCCCGACGGCGCCAGCATGAAATGGACCTTCGAGGACGCGACCTTCGGTACGCTGCGCGGCCGGTTCGCGGTCATCGGCGAGTCGATCCTGTCGGTGTTCGGCTGCGAGTCCTCGGGCTATCACGGCGCGGAGCACCTGGGCCAGATCGACGCCAGCACCTACCGCTCGGCCGGTGTGCTGCTGCTGAAGGAGCAGATGATCTATTCCTGGCAAATGAGGCTGCAGCGCGCGCCCGAGCGCGCCTGAGCATCGCCCGCCGCTCACGGTCCGCCGCTGCGCATCGCCGGCAGGTAGTGATCCACCAGCAGCGCCGCGAACAGCCACATCAGGTAGGTCACCGAGAAGCGGAACACGCGCATCGGCAGCTCCTCGCGCGCGGTGATCTTCAGCGCCAGCGCGTAGTACAGGAACCCGGCGTTCAGCGCCAGCGCGGCGGCGAGGTAGATCAGGCCGCTCATGCGGGTGAGGAACGGCATCAGCGTCACGACCACGAGCAGCACGGTGTACAGCAGTACCTGCAGCCGCGTGTAGGCGAGGCCGTGCGTCACCGGCAGCATCGGAATGCCGGCGCGCGCGTATTCATCGCGGCGCGCGATCGCCAGCGCCCAGAAGTGCGGCGGCGTCCACACGAAAA
>VBNP01000137.1 GCA_005877965.1 Gammaproteobacteria bacterium
TGAGAACCTGGTCGTCGAGCTGTATTCGAAGTAACCGCGTCCGCTTGCAACGGGTGCCTGGCGCACCCATGTAGGAGGACCCAACTTTCCGTTTGCGCCGGTCGTAAGTGAGCCGGCAAGGTGAGACTGCAATGCAGGGATCTGTAAGCGAGTTCCTGAGACCCCGGGTGGTGAAGGTGCAGCCGGTGGCCCCGCGCCAGGCGCGCGTGGTGATCGAGCCGTTCGAGCGTGGCTTCGGCCATACGCTCGGCAACGCGCTGCGCCGCGTGCTGCTGTCGTCGATGCCCGGCAGCGCCATCACCGAGGTCGAGATCGACGGCGTGCTCCATGAGTACACCAGCATCGAGGGTGTGCAGGAGGACGTTGTCGACATTCTCCTGAACCTCAAAACCGTGGCGCTGCGCATGCACTCGCGCGACAGCGCCGAGCTGCGCCTGCACAAGAAGGGCCCGGGCCCGGTGACCGCGGGCGACATTCAGACCGACCATGACATCGAGGTCGTGAATCCCGAACTGGTGATCGCGAACCTGACCAAGGCGGGCGAGCTGTCGATGACGCTGCGCGTCGAGCGCGGCCGCGGCTACCGACCGGCGGCTTCGCGCGTCGCCTTCGAGGAGCAGACGCGACCGATCGGCCGCCTGCAGCTCGACGCGTCCTTCTCGCCGGTGCGGCGCGTGACCTACTCGGTCGATGCGGCGCGCGTCGAGCAGCGCACCGACCTCGACAAGCTGGTCATCGACATCGAGACCAACGGCACCATCGACGCCGAAGAGGCGATCCGGCGCGCCGGCAGCATCCTCAAGGATCAGCTGTCGGTGTTCGTCGACCTGCAGGGCGAGGAAGAGGCTTCCACCAAGGTCTCGGAGATGCAGTTCGACCCGATCCTGCTGCGTCCGGTGGACGAGTTGGAGCTCACGGTGCGCAGCGCGAACTGCCTGAAGGCCGAGAACATCCATTACATCGGCGATCTGGTGCAGCGCACGGAGGTGGAGCTGCTGCGCACGCCGAACCTGGGCAAGAAGTCGCTTACCGAGATCAAGGAAGTGCTGCAAAGCCACGGACTCATGCTCGGCATGCGCCTGGACGGCTGGCCGCCCGCGGGGCTCAAGCACGACGAAGAGCGCGACGTCATCTGAGAGGTTGGGTCGGGTGACGCGCGCTGATGAAGCGCGCGGCCCGCCCCGTACCTCACCGCAGCGAAGGGTTAGCTATGCGTCACCATCTTTCCGGCCGTCAGTTGTCGCGCAACAGCGCGCACCGGCACGCGCTGATGCGCAACATGTCGGTTTCGCTGCTGCGGCACGAGACCATCCGCACCACGCTGCCGAAGGCGAAGGAGCTGCGGCGGGTCGTGGAGCCGCTGATCACGCTTGCCAAGAACGATGGCGGCGCCAACCGCCGCCGGGCGTTCGCGCGCCTGCGCGACGCGCAGATCGTCGAGAAACTGTTCGCGGATCTGGGGCCGCGCTTCAAGGCGCGCCCGGGCGGCTACACGCGCATCCTGCGCATGCTGCCGCGACCCGGGGACTCCGCTCCCATGGCGCTGATGCAGCTGGTGGAGGGACCCGTGCCGGTGGCAGCCGAGGAGCCGGCCGGGGGAGCCAGGAAGAAGTCCACCCGGCGGGCCAAGGCCAAACCGAAGGCGAAATCGAAGGCCGAAGCGAAGACTGCAGCCGCGCCCCGCGAGGCCGCGCCTGCCAAAGCCCCGAAGAAGCGCACACGCAAGAAGAAAGTCGCCGCCGCCTGAGGTTTTAGGGGGGCCTGTCATGAGTCTCGCTTCAGAATTCAAAGAATTTGCCATGAAAGGCAGCGTCGTCGATCTGGCGGTCGGCGTCGTGATTGGCGGCGCCTTCGGCAAGATCGTCGCCTCCCTGGTCGGGGACGTGATCATGCCGGCGCTGTCGCCGATACTCGGCAGCGTCAACTTCACCGATCTGGCCGTGCAGATTGCGACCAACGCCGCGGGCAAGCCGGTGCTGCTCAAGTACGGCGCATTCCTGCAGACGATTTTCGAGTTCGTCGTGATCGCCCTGTCGATCTTCATCGTGATCAAGGGGATCAACAGGCTCAAGCGGCCGGCCCCGAACGCGCCCGCTCCCGCGCCGACTCGGACCGAGTCATTGTTGCAGGAAATTAGGGATCTGCTGGGAAAACGATAGCCTGTGTTTCATAAACGCTTCAATCACCGGGGCAGGCGGTGTCCGTACAGGTCGCATCCGCGTGCTGAAGTGAGCGAAACGCCTCGCGGGTGAGGTTCTCGCAGCCGTCGCCCCTCACGGCCAGGTCATCCTCGATGCGGATCCCGCCGAACCTGGCCAGTGCGCCGACCCGCGGCCAGTTGATGCGCCGGCCGCGAGCATCCGCGCGCGCGCCGGCGAGCAGCTGCTCGATGAAATAGATCCCCGGCTCCATGGTCACAACGAACCCCTCTTCCAGCACGCGGGTCAGCCTGAGGTTGGGGTGGCCCACCGGAGGCGGGATCTCTCCGCCCTCGGGCGAGCGCATGAACCCGCCGACGTCATGCACCTCGAGCCCGAGCAGGTGCCCGATGCCGTGCGGCAGGAATACGCTCGTGACCGCGGTGGCAACCGCCTCATCCGCGCTGCAGCGGGTGATGTCCGCCTCGCGCAGCAGTTCCCCGGTGAGCTGGTGGGCGTTGAGGTGTACGTCGCGCCAGTCGACGCCGGCGCGCACACCGGCGCACAGCGCCTGCTGCATCTGATCCAGGCGGCCGATGAGCGCCGCGAAATCCGCATCCTGGTACGAGTGAGTGCGGGTGATGTCGCTCGCGTAGCCGGCGAACTCCGCGCCGGCGTCGATCAGGAGCGAGTGCCGCTCGCGCGGCGGGTGTTTCTCCAGCACCTGGTAGTGCAGTACGGCGCCGCCTGCGTTCAGGGCGATGATGGGGTTGTAGGGCAGCTCCTGCTCGCGCTGCCCGCAGGCCGCGAGGAAGGCCAGCTCGATTTCGAACTCCGAGGCGCCCGCCGTGAAGGCACGCTCGGCGGCCCGGTGCCCGCGCGCGCCGAGGCGGCTCGCCTCGCGCAGGCAGGCAAGCTCGTAGGGCGTCTTGACGGCACGCGCGTAGTCCAGCCGGCGCATCAGCTGCCGGGGGTTGATGGCGCCCAACCCGAAGCGGGTCAGTTCCGGAAGGGGCTCCCCGATGTAGGCCGCGCGCGAGAGGTCGGCAGGCAGCTGCGCGCGCGCGCCCGCGCGGTCGGTGGCGATGCGCACCTCGAAGTGTCGGGTCCAGTAGGCCTGCGGCAGGTCCGCGGACTTGTGCCAGTAGTCCCCCGGTCGATGGAGGATCAGACGCGGCGCCGACCCCGGCTCGAACCACACAAAGCAGTCCGCGGCGTCCTGCAGCGGGACCCACACCTTGAAGGGGGCGTTCGCCTCGAACGGGTAGGTCCGGTCGTCCTCGAAGACGCCCACGAGCGCACCGGAATGCACCAGCAGACCCGCGTAGGCGGACGCCGTCAGTGCGCGCGCCGAGCGCTCGCACACCGCCTCAAGATGCGCACCAAACGTGTCCTCGAGCCGCGCTTCGCGCTCGGGCGTCGATCCAACGCTGGCCATCATTCCAACCCCCGTGTCCGGGTGACTCATCTGTCGCCCTGGCCCGACAGCAGCTCCATCGCCTCGGTTTCCAATCGTACCGGGACTTCTATAGAATTTGCGCTCCGCCGCCCAGGAACGGGCGCGGGAACGACCGGCACTGGTCGTAGTCTCATTAACACAACTCTTGCTTCCCTCGGGGTACCGATCGATGAACACCAAACTTGCTCTTAGCGCAATCGTTGCGGCGCTGATGCTGACGGCCTGCGCGAAGCAGGAATCCGCAGCGCCAGACCAGGCTGCCACTCCTCCTGCTCCGGCGGCCTCTGACTCTGCCACTCCGCCGGCCTCCGGGCAGGCTGGGGCTCCTGAGGCCGCCGGCCAGGCTGCGCCGTCGGCTGACGGCTCCAAGCCCGCTGAAGGCGCTCCGGCCACGCCGCCGGCTGAGACGCCGCCGCCGCCGAAGCAGTAAGTCTCACTCTTACGGCTTCAAGACACGGCTCGGACGGTTCGCGCGCGCGAGCTGTCCGGGCCGTTTCGTTTTGGGGACGCGAGACTGAGAGCTCCGAGCGATGACTCCCGAGACTGTGAGCGTGCGCGATGCCCGGGCGGCAGCCGCCGACCGGCTGTGGATCCAGAGCGTCTACCGTGATTACCTGGATGACCTGAACCCCGGCACCGGGCTGTTTCCCAAACTCGGCGAGGTGGGACATCGCGAGCCCGATCTGATCGCCCACTGGTTCGGCGATGCGAACACCTTTCCGCTGGTGATCCTCAAGGGCAGCGAGCCGGTGGGCTTTGCGCGCGTGTTGCGCATGGCCGCCACGGCGGCCGCGCCGCAGCGCATCGACTACCGCATGGCGGAGTTTTTCGTGGCGCGCGCGCGGCGCCGGCTGGGTATCGGCCAGACCGCCGTGCAACTGATCCTGAGTCGCTTCGCGGGGCGCTGGGAGATCACCGAGTACCTGCGCAATGCCGACGCCGTGAGCTTCTGGCGCCGCGTGGTCTCGCGCTACACCCGCGGCAGCTACCAGGAGCGCATCGTCAACGACGAGGTGCACCAGGTGTTTGATTCCGGGAGCGCGCGCCCGGCGTAGGGTGCTGCGCGCAGGCACCGCAGCCGGCGCCGAGCCCCGACAGCACGCGCTGCCGCGCCGCCGTCAGCCAGCGCACCGTGCGCGCACCGGGCATGGCGGCCAGCGCATCGAGGCAACGCAGGCGCAGGCGCGCCGACAGCAGCCGCCAGGCGCTGAACAGTGCGCAGGCCGTGACCAGCACCGCCACCAACACTTCCTGCAGCACGGCGTTCATGCCGGGGTGCCCAGGACCGCGCCGCCTCCGAGCATCAGCGCCGCGCGGTAGGTGAGGAACGCGCCCGCATACGCGAGCGCGAACAGATACAGCGCCATGTACAGCGGATAGCGCCAGGAGTTGGTTTCGCGCTTCACGACCGCGAGCGTCGACAGGCATTGCGGCGCGAACACGTACCAGGCGAGCAGCGACAGTCCGGTGGCCATGCTCCAGCCGTGCGCGATCACCGGACTCAGCGCCCCGGCGACGTCGCTCGCCCCGGACATGGCATACACGGTGCCGAGTGCGCTCACGGCCACCTCGCGCGCCGCCAGCCCCGGCACCAGCGCGATCGAGATTTGCCAGTTGAAGCCGATGGGCGCGAACAACCACTCGAGCCCGCGGCCGAGGAGCCCCGCGACGCTGTACTGGATGGCAGGGCCGGGCGCGCCCGCGGGCGGCGCAGGGAAGCTCGCCAGGAACCACAGCACCACCATCAGCGTGAGGATGATGGTGCCGACGCGCGTCAGGAAAATGCGTGTGCGCTCCCACAGGCCGAGTGCCAGGTTCTGCAGGTGCGGCCAGCGGTACTCGGGCAGCTCCAGCAGCAGTGGCCGGTACTCGCCGCGCATCATGGTGCGCTTCAGCACGAAGGCCACCGCCAGAGCGCTCGTGACGCCGGCCAGGTACAGGGCAAACAGCACCAGCCCGCGCAGGTTGAAAATGCCGATGGTGCGCTGCGGAATGAACGCGCCGATGAGCAGTGCGTACACCGGCAGGCGCGCCGAGCAGGTCATGAGGGGCGCGATCATGATGGTCGCGAGGCGGTCGCGCGCGGAGGGGATGGTGCGCGCCGCCATGATGCCGGGAACGGCGCACGCGAAGCTCGACAGCAGCGGAATGAACGCGCGGCCCGAGAGCCCCACCCGTCCCATGAGCCGATCGAGCATGAACGCGGCACGCGGCAGGTAGCCGGAATCCTCCAGGGCGAGGATGAACAGGAACAGGATGAGAATCTGCGGCAGGAACACCAGCACACTGCCGGTGCCGGCGACCACGCCATCGAGCAACAGGCCGCGCAGCGGTCCCGGCGGCAGCACGTCGCTCAGCCAGGCGTTCATCCCCTGGACGCCGGTGTTGATGATGTTCTGCGGTGCCTTGGCCCAGCTGAACACCGCCTGGAACATGAGGAACAGCACGATCCCGAGCAGCCCCGGTCCCGCGATGGGATTGAGCACCACCGCATCGAGCCGCGAGAGCACCGCGAGGCGCGCGGGAACGCGATAGCCGGCCTCGTGCAACACGCGGCGCACTTCGCGCTGGGTGGCTTCGATCTCGGCGGCGCTCGCCAGCGGCAGCGGCGCGATGCGCTCCTGGGCGCGCGCCGCCGTTTCAGCAGCGCAACCGTACGCGTCGATGACCTCCGCCAGCGCGCGCTCGCCGCCGGAGCGCACCGCGACGGTCGGCACCACCGGCACACCGAGCGCACGCTCGAGCGCCGCGCGGTCGAGCGTATAGCCGCGCTGCGTGGCGAGGTCGCTCATGTTGAGGGCGACGATCATGGGCCTGCCCAAGCGCTTCAGCTCCAGGACCAGGCGCAGGTTGAGGCGCAGGTTGGTCGCGTCGACCACGCACACCAGCAGGTCGGGCGCGGGCTCGGTCGCGTGCCGGCCGAGCACGACGTCGCGGGCGATGGCCTCATCGAGTGTCGTCGGCTCGAGGCTGTAGGCGCCGGGCAGGTCGATGACGCGGAAGATACGGCCGCTGCGCGGACCGATCAGTCGGCCTTCCTTGCGTTCGACCGTGACGCCCGGGTAATTGGCCACCTTCTGGCGGCTGCCCGTCAGACGGTTGAAGAGCGCAGTCTTGCCGCAGTTGGGGACGCCGATGAGCGAGAGGGTGAGTTGCGGCGCGGCCAACGCCGCGGCCGCGGGGGCGTTCATCGCTGCAGCTCGACCCCATTTGCTGCGCCGGCTACTTGCGCTTGGGGTGGGGCGCCGGATTCGGAGTGGTGCAACTCGACCCTCTCGCTGGAGCCGCCAAGGGTCTCATGGGGTGGTGCGTTGGTTCCGGAGTGCTGCAGCTCGACCCACACGCTCTGCGCCTCGCGCCGGCGCAGCGCCAGCGTCGTGTTACCGACGCGCACCACGAACGGATCACGCCCGGGGCGCGCCTCGGCGAGGATTTCGACCTGCTCGCCGTTCACGAAGCCGAACTCGAGCAGCCGGCGCT
>VBNP01000138.1 GCA_005877965.1 Gammaproteobacteria bacterium
CTGCGATGCGCGGCCCGCGGGCACGGTGCCGGAGCTGCTGGTAGTGCACGGCATCAGCCTGCCGCCGGGGGAATTCGGCGGGCCGTGGATCGATCGCCTCTTCACCGGCACCCTGTCCCCCGAGGCGCACCCCTATTTCCGCGAGATCGCCGCCACACGCGTTTCCGCTCATGCCCTCATCCGGCGCGATGGCGCGATCGTGCAGTACGTGCCCTTCGGGGAGCGCGCCTGGCACGCCGGCGCGTCCCAGTACCGTGGCCGTGAGTCATGCAACGACTTCTCGATCGGGGTGGAGCTCGAAGGCACCGACGACACGCCCTACGCCGAGGCGCAGTACCAACAGCTCGCGGCCCTCGCGGCGGCGCTGCTCGCGGCGTACGCCTCGCTGTCCAGCGAGCACATCGTCGGCCACAGCGACATCGCGCCGGGCCGCAAGACCGATCCGGGGGCAGCGTTCGACTGGCCACGCTTTCGCGCGTTGCTCAAGGAGCGCTACGTCCCCTTACCGCGCTCGTGACGCCACAGCACTTCGGCGCCGCGCTCGTGCCGCGCCAGCACCCGCGCCAGCACGAACAGCAGATCCGACAGGCGATTGAGGTACTGTGTGAGCTCGGGACGCACCGTCTGCATGCGGGCGAGCGCCCACACACGCCGCTCGGCGCGCCGCGCGATGGTGCGCGCGAGGTGACAGGCGGCGGCGCCGGGCCCGCCCCCGGGGAGAATGAACTCCTTGAGCGGCGGCAGCGCATCGTTGAACCCATCGAGCGCCTGTTCCAGCTGCGTCACGTGCGCGGCGGTGATGGCGCTGTGGCCGGGAATGCACAGCTCGCCGCCCATGTCGAACAGCTGGTGCTGCACCTCGGTGAGGCAGGCAGTGATCGCCGGCGGCAGGTCCGGCACGGCGAGCAGCACGCCGACGGCGCTGTTGAGCTCATCCACGGTACCGTAGGCCTCGACGCGCACGCTGTCCTTGGCAACCCGGGTGCCGTCCCCGAGGCCGGTGGTGCCGTCATCGCCGGTGCGCGTGTAGATCTTGCTCAGGCGGTTTCCCACGGTCGTATCCTAAGCGAATATGCCATCGAAAGAACTCACCGCGGCACTGGCGGCGGCGCGTGCCGCGGCGGATGTGATTGGCGCGCACTATCGCAAGAACCCCACGGTGCGCACCAAGGCGGACGACTCCCCGGTCACCGAGGCGGACGTGCGCGCCGAGGAAGTGATCCGTGCCACGCTGGACCGGCATTTCCCCGGCTACGGCTTCTATGGGGAGGAGACCGGACCGCACTCGATTGAGGCCGAGAACCTCTGGCTGGTCGATCCGATCGACGGCACCAAGTCGTTCGTGCGCGAGTGTCCGTTCTTTTCCACGCAGATTGCGCTGCTGCGCGCGGGGGAGCTGGTGCTGGGGGTCTCGAGCGCACCGGTGTACGGGGAGCTCGCGTGGGCCGAGCAGGGAGCGGGGGCCTGGCTCAACGAGTATCCGGTGCGCGTCAGTGACGTCGCCGATCTGGCCGGCGCCGTGGTGTCCACCGGGAATCTCAAAACCCTGGCGCGCTCGCCGCGCTGGCAGCGCCTGGGGGGGCTGATCGGCCGCGTCAGCCGCATCCGCGGCTACGGCGACTTCGTGCACTATCACTTGCTGGCGCGCGGCTCACTCGATGTGGTCATCGAATCCGATGTCAACATTCTGGACATCGCGGCCCTCACCGTGATCGTGCGCGAGGCCGGAGGCACGTTCACCGACCTCGAGGGTGCCGCCGTGGATCTCGGCACGAGGAGCGTGCTCGCCAGCAACGGCGTGCTGCACGAGCGGGTGCTCGAGGCTCTCACGCGCTGACGAACACGCGCCGGCCCTCGCGCCCGAGCTCGATCATCGGCGCCAGGTACAGCTCGCTCAAGGTGGCCGCCGTGAGCGCCGAGCCGACCGGACCCAGCGCCCAGCGTCCATCGCCAAAGAGCAGCAGCGCACGATCGGCGAAGCGCGCCGCGAGGGTGGGATCGTGCAGCGTGGTGACGACGGTGCGGCCCTGATCGGCGAGAGCGCGGAACAGGCCGAGCACCGCGAGCTGGTGGTGTGGATCGAGGTGATTGGTCGGCTCATCGAGCAGGAAGATGCCCGGCTGCTGGGCGAGCAATGCGGCCACGGCCACCCGGCGCTGCTCCCCGCCGGAGAGGGTGTCGGTGCGGCGCAGCGCGAAATCCCTCATGTCCACCGCCGCGAGCGCCTCGCGCGCCAGGCGCTCATCCTCGGCCGTCTCCCACTGCCACAGCGCCAGGTGCGGGTGGCGGCCGATCAGCACCGTCTCCAGCGCGGTGCTGACGAAGGCATCCTCCAGGTCCTGCGGCAGCAGCCCCAGCCGCAGCGCCACGGACCGGCGCTTGAGCTGCAGGAGCGGTGCGCCATCGAGCAGTACCTCGCCGCCGGCGGCCGCGCGCAGCCCGGCCAGGGTGTGCAGGGTGAGGGTCTTGCCCGAGCCGTTGCGGCCGAGAATCGCCACCACCTCCCCGGCAGTGAATTGCACCGACAGGTCACGCACCAGCTCGCGCGCGCCGGCGCACACCCTCAGGCTCACCGCGGCGAGTCCCTGCTGCGCGGCGCGCTGCGGCGCGCGGTTCACGGGCGCGTCCAGCGGATCTCCAGCGCCGTCGCGGGACCCACGACGACATCGCGCAGACCCTGCGGCATCTCGAAGTCCTGCGCCGACAGCGCGCGGCGGCCGGCCATGATCTCCGCCCGCCCCTGCGGGTACAGCGGCTCACGGTCCGGCTCGGCAAAGCCGCTCGGATAGAGCGGCGCACCCGAGCCGAGGTCGTACTTGTCGCTGGCGCCGAGCGTGTGCATCAGCTCGTGGGCGATGACGATGTTGTTGCTGCCCGCCATGGCAGACTGCGCAAACGCATGCACCACGCCGATCAGGCCCTTCTGCAGACCGTGCGAGTCCGGCACGCGATCGAGCGTCGCCGGGTCGTGGTAGAGCACGAAGATGCGTATGCGCGGCGGCGCGCGTCCCGGCACTTCAGTGGCATGGGCGGCGAACCAGCGCAGCTTCAGGCTCCACCAGGCGATGCCGAGCGGCCCGGCGTCGGGCGCGAGCGCCGGCGGGAGCCCGGTGCCCTGCGGATACAGCTCCGCATGCACCGGCTGCTCGATGGTCACCCCGTAGCGCTGCGCCTCGCGCGCGAAGAACTCCTCGAGGCCCGAGAAGTCCTGCACAGTGAGGCCCTCTACGTAGCGCTGCGCCATGGGCGTGCCGTCGCCATTGAGCGGGAAGATGCCGACCCACAGCGTCTCCTTCCAGCTCTGGGTCGCGATGCGATCGAGCCAGCTGTGCACCGCGACCCCCAGCAGCACGAACAGCAGCAGCGCGATGCGAATGTTCTTCCACATGCGAGGCCGCGGCCGCGGTTCCTCTAAGGCTGCAGCCGGGTGGCCGACCAGGCGCCGGTGCTGAAGGCGCCGCCGCGCGTGGCTTTCAGGCTGCGCGTCCAGAGCGCACGGTCGTGGATGCGCGCCTCGCCTTCCACCCACAGCTCCACCGCATCGGCCCAGAGGCGGTAGCCGCCCCATTGAGGCGGGCGCGGAATCTTGACCTGCATGCTGTCATCGGCCCCGGGACTGCCGGGAGTGGGCGCGCCGAACCGTCGCGCCACGGCAGTGACGGCGCCGAGCAGCGCCGCTCGCGAGTCGATCGGTTCGCTCTGCTCACTCGCCCAGGCGCTCACTCGGCTCTGCCAGGCGCGCGCGGCGAAGTAGGCGTCGCTGTCCGCCGCGGGCGCCTGCACGATCTGCCCTTCGATGCGCACCTGCCGGTGCAGGGCGTCCCAGTGCATGACCGCCGCCGCGCGCGGGTTGTCCTTGAGCTGCCGGCCCTTGCTCGAGAGGTAGTTGGTGTAGAACACCACATAACCCGGCTGCGGCACGATGTCCTTGCACAGCACGACCCGCGCGGAAGGGTGGCCGTCGCGGCGGCTCGTCGCGAGCACCATGGAGTTGGCGTTCGGCTGTGAGTGCGCCGCCCAGGCCTCGGCGAGCCAGCGCGCGACCACCTCGAGCGGCTCGGGCGGCAGGGGATCGGGCAAGAGCTCGCGGTGCTCAGGCATGCCGGGCAATGGTAGAGCCTTCCGCCGCGACTGTCGCGCGAGGGCTAGAATGTCAGTGTGGATCGAATCCGCGGTGCTCGTCCGCTCGAGGCGGAGGCGATGGTTTGACTGAGATCGGGTCGACGATCAGGTTTCTTCTCAAGTGGAGTGGCCTCGTTATTGGAGGCCTGGTCCTCGTCGCGCTGCTGCTGTTCACCGTGGCCTGGACCGTGAACCTCCGCGACGAGCCGCTGACACCCGAATCGCAGGCGCTTCGCGTCCCGCCACCCAATCCCTACGCGCCCGAGGACAACATCTACCTCGCCCTCGCGGGACTCGATGCGCCGCCGGGCGAGTCGGTTACCGTGGTGGGGTTGGCGAGGATCGAGCGCTTCAACCGGCAAGTCGATCTCGCGTCGCGGGCAGCGCGGCCCGAGACCCTCGGTGGAGCTGCCACGCAGGATCCGGGCCCGCGCCTCGAGTTCAGGGGCGACGTCGGCTTCTGCGAGCCACTCAACCGATCGGTGTGGCGCGATGCTCCGGCGCACAGGACCGACATCGCAAAATTGCTCGCCGACAATGCGGAGCTGTACCAGCGCTATGTCGGTTTGCATCGCCGGCGAGGCTTCCACGAGACCGCGCAGCCGAGCATCACTGCGCCACCGGTGTACTTCCCGGCGATGCCGATTCGCAAGCTGTTCCTGGCGGATGCGGCGCTGAGACTCCGGACCGGCGAGCCGCGCGCGCAGCGCGCAGCGCTCGCCGACCTCACCGATGACGTGCGCTTGTGGCGCGCAGTGCTCACGGGCCGGGGCGCGCTCATCTCCAAGATGATTGCCATCGCTTATCTCGAGGGCGACTACCTCCTGCTCGCCGACATGATTGCCGATCCGCAGGCGCCCGTGCCGCTGGGCGCAGCCGACGCGGACGGGGTGGTGCCGCTCTTCGCTCCCGGCGACTGGAACATCGGCAGCGTGTTCGCGGAAGAGTTCCGTGCAGAGGTGGCCACGCTGGAGCAGCTGCAGCGGGCATCGGCGACGGGTCTGCGGGTACCGGAACGATACACCGGCGACCTTCTGCTGCAGTCGTGGAACCGGGCTGAGAACATCGCAGGCGCTCATTTTTTCAAGCTCCATGCGACCGAGAATCAGTTCGCCAGACAGGCCGCCCGGCTGATCGGCTCCGCCGCCGCAGATCCCGCGGCCTTCACCGCGAACGGCCGGCAGCCCCTGGGGTCGCCGCCGGTGAGCGAGCACCCCTGGACGGTGTGGCTGAGTTACAACCCGATCGGCCAGATCCTCGCCGCCATTCCCGCGCAGGGTCTCACGGGCTACGCGCCGCGCGCCTGGGATGGCGCCGCCCTGCAGCGTCTGGTCCGGCTGAGCTACGAGATACGCCGGCAGGGAATCGAGCCCGCGGGCATACCGGCATTCCTGGCGCGCCACCCCGAGTGGTCGACGCATCCGGGTGATGGCCGGCCGTTCCTGTGGGACGCGAAAAACGGTGAGCTTCGCGTTCAGACAATGGGGCGGCAGCCGGCCGGCAGGCGCTTCGGCATTCGTATCTGGCAGATCGGCCTGGCCGCGTGTTGGTCGCGGCGACATCGTCCCCTTGCGCCCCCCGCCGCGCCCCGATAGAAAGGAGTCGAACCCTTCAGGGAGCGCTGTGCCATGACGCCCGAAGCCGACACCGTGACGCTGGAGGACCTGCGCCGGCGAGTGACCGAGCTCGACCGCCAGTTGATCGCGCTGGTGGCCGAGCGCAAGGCCGTGAGCGAGGAGGTCGCGCGCGTCAAGCGCGCCACCGGACGGCCGACGCGCGACTACGAGCGCGAGCGCGAGGTGATCCTGGGCGTGCGCGCCGCGGCGAGCGAGCGTGGCGTGTCGCCGGCGCTCGCCGAGGAGCTGCTGCGCCTGCTCATCCGCTCCTCGCTCACCACGCAGGAACAGGCGAGCGTGGTCGCGCGCGGCGCCGGCACCGGACGCCGGGCGCTGGTCATCGGTGGCGCCGGCAAGATGGGCGGCTGGTTCGTGAGCTTTCTCGCCTCCCAGGGATTCACGGTCGAGGTCGCCGATCCGGCCGCGGGAGCTGAGGGGACGCGCGTGGCGGACTGGCGCGGCACCGACCTCAAACACGACTACATCGTGCTCGCCACACCGCTCGGCATTACGGATGCGATCCTGAGGGATCTCGCGCTGCGACGTCCGCCGGGCGTGATCTTCGATGTGGGGTCGCTCAAATCGCCGCTGCGTGCGGGACTGCTGGCGCTGAAGTCGCACGGCTGCAAGGTGACCTCGGTGCACCCGATGTTCGGGCCCGACACCGAGCTGCTCTCGGGCCGCCACGTGCTGTTCGTCGACCTGGGGAACGCGGCCGCGCTCGCCGCGGCGCGCGAGCTGTTCGCCTCCACCATGGCCGAGCAGGTGGTGATGAGCCTCGACGACCACGACCGCCTGATCGCCTACGTGCTGGGCCTCTCGCACGCCCTCAACATCGCGTTCTTCACCGCGCTCGCGGACAGCGGTGAGGCGGCGCCACGGCTGGCGCGCATGTCGAGCACGACTTTCGACGCCCAGCTGGATGTGGCCAGCCAGGTCGCCGGGGAAAGTCCCGAGCTGTATTATGAAATACAGAGCCTCAATGACTACGGCGCGGAGTCGCTCGAGGCCCTGTCCAAGGCGGTCGAGCGCCTGCGCGCCTCGGTGTTGTCGCAGGACCACACCGCCTTCGTTGCTTTGATGCGCCGCGGGCGCGATTATCTCGCCGATCGGCGCAGCCTGGCGGAGCGCCGCACCTGAGGATCGGAGGATTCTCGCGCCATGCTTCGATCGCACCCCGGGCCGCGGGGCGGTGACGCGCCGGCTGCCACGGATCGCAGCGAGCTGGTGGGCGAAATTCGCGCGCTGCAAGCCCGCCTCGCTGCGCTCACCGAGCAGGTCGGCCGCAACGACTCGCTGCTGCGCAAGACGCAGGAGCGCGAGCTGGAGCTGCTGCGCGCCGGCTCGCTGTCGCAGCTGTTCGAGCGGCTCATCGCGGGCTTGCGCAGCTCCTACCAGCTCGATGACGTCGGGCTGATCCTGCACGATCCGCAGCACGAGATCCGGCATCTGCTCTCCGGGGACGGTCTGGCGCTCGAGCAGCCGCCGCGAGTGTGCTTCGTGGATGCGCTGACGACGGTGGCGCCGCAG
>VBNP01000139.1 GCA_005877965.1 Gammaproteobacteria bacterium
CCCGCGGTGTCCTGGTCGGCCGTGATCGGCACGATCCCCGTCCGGCTGACGAGCCCGACGGTAGGTTTGATGCCGACCAGCAGGTTTGCACTCGACGGGCTGAGGATCGAGCCGGAGGTCTCCGTACCGACACCGACCGCCGCAAGATTGGCGCTGACGGCGATGCCGGGGCCAGAGCTCGAGCCACCGGTATCGAGCGCCGGACGCCCGTCGTCCCTGCGGGTCAACCGGATGCCGTCGTTGATTACATCCGGGCGCGGGTCGGGCCGCGGATCGAACGGGTTGAACCCATAGCCGACGCGGGCGATGTCGCCGCCCTCTTCAAACAGCTGGAAGCGGAGCTGAGAGCTGTAGCCGCTCGGGTTTGCGAGCGCGAAGAAGTTCGCGAACTCGGTCAGCGTCCCCTTGCCGAGGATGATTACGCCGGCGTCCTTGAGTTTCGTGACGATGAACGCGTCTTTCAAGGGAATGGATTCGCCGAGGGCTACGGAGCCCGCGGTCGTCGGCATGCCGGCCGTGGCGATGTTGTCCTTCAGGACGACCGGCACGCCGTACAACGGCAACGCCTCATGACCGTCGTCGTCGTTGTTGGACTTGCGCATCAACTCGCGCGCCGCATGGGCGGCGTTCGGATTGAGGTACATGTAGCCATTCAGGTGCGGCCCCGCCCGGTCGAACGCCGCGATGCGCGCCTGATACATCTTGACCAGCTGCTCTGGCGTCAGAAGTTCGGAGCGATACGCCCGCTGGATGTCGGCGATCGTCGTCTCAACGAGCTCGAACCTCTCCTGCCCACGACCTTCGGAAGGGTTTTCGCCGTGCGCAATTGCCGCAAAGGCCAGCGAAATCACCGGCAGCATGCGCATCATGTAACAAGACAGACGGTTCATACGCGCACTCCCACTTACGTTCTTAATGACGGACCTGCTTGTTTTTTGATCCGCATGCCGTGTACGCCTTGCCCTCATGGCATGCAATGGGTATTAACCCGCCTCTTTTTCGGAGGCAAGCATGGTCGCCCGCGACCCGCCGCGAACGGACACTGCAGCCCGGCCGGTCCGTTGGTGCTGATTCCGAAGCTGGGACTTCACCGTTGTCCCGCGATCAATCTTTAGCTTTCTAAGGGACGCTCGCCGCGCGGGGGCTCCTCAAGACCGTCCGCCGGGCGACACCTGATGGTCGACCTGCCAGACCCGACACATGCCGCTTTAGCAACACCGAACTGACGATCGCGGCCAGGTCGCGGCGCCCGCCTGCCACATCCCGCTGCAGCGCCTCCTCCGCCTCTTACCCGCTTTCGTAAATTCGCGATCTTACCGATTGCGCGGCGCAAGCAGGCGGGACCAGAGCGACGTTGCTCCGAGCGCAGCGCGCTTGCTGGTGTCAGAGGGGGGTGCGTCGACGCGACGCTCTGCCACGCGACGCTCCACCGCCCGACGCTCTGCCAGAGGCGCCGGGGTTGCCAATTCAATCACGGCGTGTACGCCTGACACGCCGACATCCTTGCGAGCCGCGAGGCCTGTATCCGCGAAGCGCTCGCGCTCGGCGATGGCGAGCTCGCTCGAGAAGAAGCCGACGCGCAGCGCGTGCATCACGCGGTCCTGCTCGAGCCCCGTAACTGCGTACAGCCGATATTCAGAAAATATGCCGAGGTTCGGCACCTGCTCGGCGTCGATCGGCTCTTCGCGGAGCATGAGCTGAACGGCGAACCAGCAAGAGCCCTCGCCGTCTGCGAGCTCGAGGGACGTGACCCTACGAACCGTTTGAGTACTGTCGATCACAGGAGCGTCTGCCTGCGCGCTCGCGGACTGAGGGATGAACGGCGGCGGGTTCGGGCTGACCGGCCCAGGTGCAATGGGCTGAGGCGAACCGGGCAGCGCAGGTGCGACAGACGCGTTTGCATCGCTCTGCGGCGCGTTCGCGCTCTTCTGGTGTGCGTCTGCGGTGTCCAGCCGCGCGCCGATCCTTGCCACAAGGGGTTCAAGTGTTCCGGAATCCGCGCCCGAATCCTCCCCGGATGCGACGGGTAGGTTTGCATCGGTTTCAGCAGCCGGAGCGGGCGCCGTGTTTGCGGCGCGACGTTCTGCAGGCACGGAGTCTACCGCGGGGGAGTCAGCAGTAATGATCGGCCCGGGCCCCGTCGGGGCCGAGGCATCAAGGCTCCGCAATCCCGGTTCCGGTCGCGCATCCGCGGGTTTGGAAACGTCGAGAGGTTTCTCCTCGATCGAAGACTCAATGCTGCTCGCGCTAGCCGGCGGCAGCGGTGCTTCCGTAGCGGCACCGAGTTGCCCGTCGATTCTCGGAGTTAGCAGCTCGACTTGATCGGTTATGGCATTCGGGTCCGACTCGATTTCCTCGACTACGACGCTCTTCGGCGCTCCTTCAGAGTGCGACACGCCGTACGAGACGTCGACCGACAGCTGCGCGGTCTTCGCGAGCGGCGGCTGTGCTGGATTGACACGTTCGCGCGGTTCGGTCAGAACTCGATTGGATGCGACCCATATTGGTTCCTTCCGTTCAACGTGAGGCGCATCGGTGACGCCTCGAGAAGTCTGAGACTGTCGTGTCTCCTCCAACGGAGGCGTCGACCGGGACTGTGCGCCCGGTCTCGCGCGTGGCGCCGCCGCGGAATGTGGCATCTGGGCTTTTGCGGAGCGGCGCGGGGCGGTCAGCTTGGGTGGCTTGCGCTCACTTTTGGACGCTGTCGAAGTCGGCGGCGTCGGCCCGCGCCCAGACGGGCCCACTGCGGCTAGCTCCGGCAGCAGCTCATCGATGTCCCAGCGACAATGCTCTGTTGGCTTCTGTGCGGCCTGTCGTGCTGCTCGCTTCTGGGTGGCCAGTCGTGCTGCTGGCGGGACGGCCCGCCGCGCTGGTGGCGGGACGGCCTTGCCCTGCTCTTGAACGACAGGCGTTTTCGTGTCCGCAACGGCGCTCGCCGGTTTCACCGGCTCAGTAGCGGACGCTGCACGCGCGATCGCGGCCTTGTCGTCGTCTTGTGCCAACAGCTCATCGATGTCCAACAGACAATGCTCTGCTGGCTTCTGTGCGGCCTGTCGTGTTGCTGGCGGGGAGACCTTCTCCGGTACTTCAACGACAGGTGCCTTCGCGGCCGCAACCGCCCTCGCCGGTTTTGCCAGTTCAACGGCGCACGCTGCAC
>VBNP01000140.1:0-5157 GCA_005877965.1 Gammaproteobacteria bacterium
CCCACGCCTTCCTTCCTCAATCATCCACCACAGCGGTCCCGACATTTTGTCGCACCATGGACTCGGGAACGCTGGCCCGCATCCTCTATCGGCGACAACTATGTCGCAGAATTGGCGACCGGTGATCCAGGAGCCCAGCTTATGTAAAGCGATCGGCGGTCCCGCCCGTACCGTTCTCAGTGGGCGTTGACGACGAGCGGGATGCCTGTAAGTCGGCCGCGTCCAGTTCACATGGTCCGGTGTCGCGTTGGCCTCGCGATAGAGCTGCGCTCTGCGGGACTCTCACTGGTAGAAGATGTGATTGCCGATCGCAGCGACCACTCTTCTGGCCCTCGACCATCCGGGCCGGACGCTGGTCGCGTGATAGAACAATGCACCGGGCACAAGCGGCGTGTTCAGGTCATCGTACACCGCACTCGCCACAGCCATCGCCTGTTTCCAGGCGGGTCCGTCCGGCGGGGACAGCGCGCCGAGCTCCGTCCATGAGAAGTCGCCAACGAGACGCCGGCGGTTCGGATCCCACCGGGTCTCGTGGACCACTTCGCAGATCGTGTGCGGAAAGTTCGGGGCCTGTGTGCGATTCAAGGTGACTTCGGCAACCGCGTACTGGCCTTCGAGTGGTTCGCCGCGTGCTTCAAAATAGATATTCTCGGCGAGGCATTGCAGGTCACTTGCGCGCCGACGCGCGTGCGTTGCTTCCCGCTGCACGGCCTGAATGCGCGCAGGCGCGATGCGCGTTCCGTCCAGGTAGGCAAAATAGATGATGCCTGCCAAAGCAAGGACCGGCAGCCCGAGCATCACGAGGAACGCCAGATTCTCTTTCTCGCCGGCGAGCCAGTAGGCGAGTCTGCGTCGCCAGACTACCGGCCAGATACGCGCCTCACAGAGCAGCGATGTGAGCATGATGGTTCGGCCGACATCCCTTATGAGGCCAGCGCCGGAGACGTATGTATTAAGTCAAACTCGCGCATTATGTTCCACCGTACGGAGGACACGCGCGTCACTCTACATCGAAGAAATGCGTACATGGTGTGAGCTGTTCGATGCCTCGCCATCGGGCGCCTCGTACCAGGCACACATCCGGTAGATCAACAGGTAGCACCCACCGCTATCAGCCGGTCCGGCTCAACTCGCCCACCCGCGGCTGGCCAGATCGGAGGGGTCGATTCCTCCAGGATGATCGCTACAACTCAGTGCTTTCCGGAGACTCTCGCCTCTTGTCGGGCGTGGTGATCGCCTCCGGTGGATTCATGCCGACGCATTTCGCGCTTACCAGATCACCCTCGCCCGCGTAGGGCATGGCGATTTTCAGGGCCGCCGAAACTGCATTTTCGCAAGCGCTCTCATCCTTGAACAGATAAGAATCCACATACGTGATTTCCAGCGTCTTCGGCGCATAGTAGTAGATATGCAGCACCGCTTTTTGACCAAGCGTCCGCGGTTGCTTCTGCGCGTCCTGCGACGGCGGCGACATATCTGCGAATGCAGATGCGATCAACAACGGCAGGAAAGTGAGGGCGAAGTACCTTTTCATCCGATTCTCCATCACGACAACGGTCCCAACATGCAGACACGATACGGCGCGGCCGCAGCGCCTCCGTTGCGCGACGTCACACCGGACGCCCACAAGCCAGGACCTACATCACATCCGGATATGCGAGAGCGGGGGCTCGTGCAGTGTGTTGCAGGTCCATCAGACGTAATATCGGGACCCGCTTTCGAGGGAACGCTGTTTCCTGGCCGCCAGGGTTGCCCCCGTTCGGCAGCCCCCTCTTTATGGGCGCGGCGCGTCCGCCGGCCCCTATCTTCGGCCGCCGTAAACCCAGCGGCCTTCCCCTCGCGCCGGCCGGCGAACTTCGTACTTACGGCTGGCTGCTGAGGTCGGTGCCGGTGACCGTGTCGCCGGTGCTCCAGGTGTAGCCGTTACTCCAGGTGTAACCGTTGCTCCAGGTGTAGCCGTTGCTCCAGGTGTAGCCGTTACTCCAGGTGTAGCCATTGCTCCATGTGTAGCCGCTGCCCGACGTGTACGACCCATTCCAGAGGAGGCCGTCCCCGACCAACGGTATGATGGAAAGCACGTCCTTCACCACGCACAGTAAGGCGCCGATCAAACCACCACCCGAACAGGTGGTGGTTTTCTGGTCGGACATGATGTAGTAATTGCCGTTCGAATCCCGATTCGCCCGCCCGCCGAAGTGCTGGGTCCCGGCGAGATCGGCCGCCACGTTCAATCCCTGATTGGCGCAGTTCGTGGCGCTGCCGTAGACGGCATCGTGCGCATTCACCAGACCCGAGCCCTGCTGGAACACCGTATAAGCCAGGTTGCCTTTGGAATTCACGGCTGGATGGGCAGCCGACATCAACCGGCACTTGACCTGATCCGGAGTCAAGTACGGATTTACCTGCAGCATCAGCGCGACCACGCCGCTCACCACGGCAGTGGCTTGCGACGTGCCCGACATCGTGAAGTCATCGTATGGTCCGAGCCATTGCGGAAATTCCTGAGCGAGCGTGCCGTTGTTGGGTGCGTAAGCGAGTATGTGACCGCCCATTCCTACGATTTCCGGCTTCACGAAGCCCTCGTACGTCGGACCGGTGGAGGAAAAGCCGGCGAGCTGGTACTGCAGCGGCTGCATCGGGTGATAGGCGTCAGTGACCGCACCCACGGTGATGACGTACGGGACGTTCCCGGGAGCGTTGATGGTCATCGGTTGCGGTCCCCGATTGCCGGCCGCGGTCACGACCACGATTCCGGCGCCCCAGGCGGCCATCACCGCTTGGTCGAGCGGATCGTCCCAGTAAGGAGACTGCGGCGGCGCCCCCAGCGACAGATTGATCACGCGAATGTTGTAGCGGGACTTTTCCTTGACGACCCACCCGATACCGGCGATGACGTCGAAGTACCGACCGGCGCCGGTGCTGTCCAGCACGCGCACCGAGACCAGATTACCGCCGGGTGCGACGCCCTGAAAGTTGCCGGTCGTGGCCACACCACTGCTGGCGATGATCGAGGAGATGTGGGTGCCGTGACCGAACAAGTCGTCGATGCTTCGGCTGTAGTTCTGCTGCGCGGCGGTCTGGCTGTAGGTCGGCTGCAGCCGCGCCTGAATCACGTCGTACTGCGCAAGCACGTGCGGGGTCTGGTACGGTGTCGTCTGCAGAGGGCCCAAAGTGCTCCACACACCGGAGTCGAGCACCGCGACCGTGACACCTCGTCCGGTCACCCCACCGACGTGCAGCTTGCTGGCGGCGACCTCCGACGGGTAGTTGGTTTCCGGCAGATGATTGGAGCTGGCTTGCACCGGCGAGTCATCGAAAATGCGCAGACGCGGGACATCTGAGGCCCGCAGCGCCTCGAGCTCCCGGTCATCCAGTGCGGCGCCCACTGCGCGGATAATGGACAGATCGCCGGTCACCACGCCGCCGACGCGCACGACCGCGCTGCGCGCGACTTCGACGCTCTCGGCCTGCACGATGTAGTCCTGCCGCACGCCCACCGGTTCAACTCGGGAAGGTGGTGTCGTCCGCGCCCGCGCCGGCGCAGCCGCGACGGGCATCGGCGCTACCAGCCGAGATACGGCGGTCACCGGCGATGGCGTGGGTGCGTCGCTTCGGCACATCAGTGCCCAAAGGGCCAGCAAGACAGTCGCCATGCACCCTGCAAATAACCAGCGCCGAGACCAGCTTTTCGTTGTCATGAGAGCGTTCCTGATTCTTAGTAGTGCGGAGCATTCACTCCGGTGATCGTTGTACAGGAACACTGCGTCGCCAAACAGTGACAACGGTCGGTGCCGCAGGCGCATAGAATGTGACGCGCTTCGCAGTGCGCGGCATCCTCTTGGATATGTTCTATTATGATTTTACGATGTGTGAGGTCATCCTGACATAACCGATAATCCTCGAAGAAAGCTGCGACGTCAGACACATCGCTGCGCCGACCTTAGCGCCTCGAGCCCACTGGCGCCGCCGTGCACCGCTCACGCCTCCAGCAGCAGAACGATCAAAATACGTCCGGCATCAGTGGTTGCCACCCCATAAAAGCAGACCCCGCCCGGGGCGGGGTCTACTTTGGGATTGCGCAAGCAAATCTACAGACTGATCGTCACCGCCTTGGTGGCCAGATAGTTGTCGAGAACCGCCTCGCCCATCTCGCGCCCCCAGCCGGACTGCTTATAGCCGCCGAACGGCAATGCGGCGTCGAAGATGTTGTAGCAGTTGATCCACACTGTGCCGGCCTTGAGGCGTGCCGCCAGAGCGTGCGCCTTGCTGACGTCGCGGGTCCAGATTCCGGCCGCCAGACCATAGATCGTGTCGTTGGCCTCGTGAACCAGGGCATCTCCCGCTTCCGCGAACGGTGTCACCGTCACCACCGGCCCAAAGATCTCCTCCTTGACGATCTTCATGCCGGGCTTGGTGTCGACGAATACGGTCGGTTCGACGAAGTAACCTGACCCCTCACGCGCCTTGCCGCCGGTCACCGCCCTGGCACCCTCCTTCTTGCCGAATTCGAGATAGCTGCAGACGCGATCGCGCTGGGTCTCGGAGACCATCGGCCCCATCTGCGTGGCCGGATCAAGTCCCGATCCGAGTTTGATCGCCTTGGCCTGGTCCGAAACGCCAGCGACAACCTTGTCGAACAGGCGTTCGTGCACGTACAGCCGCGAGCCGGCGCAGCAGCACTGGCCGTGGTTGAAGAAAATCGCACTCGCAGCACCGGGAATCGCCACGTCCAGATCGGCGTCCTCGAGGATGATGTTCGGGGATTTGCCGCCGAGCTCCAGCGATACATGCTTCAGGTCGCGGGCCGCCGCCTGCACGATCAGGCGGCCGACCTCGGTGGAACCGGTGAAGGCGACCTTGTCAACACCCGGGTGAGCCGCGAGCGCTGCCCCGGCCGTTTCGCCAAAGCCCGTGACGATGTTCACCACGCCCGGCGGCAGGCCGGCCTCCTGCAGAATCTCGCCCAGGCGCAGCGCGGTGAGCGGCGTCTCTTCCGCTACCTTCAGTACCACCGTGCAGCCGGTGGCGAGGGCCGGAGCCAGTTTCCACGCCGCCATCAGCAACGGAAAGTTCCAGGGGATGATCTGTCCCACGACGCCGATGGGCTCGGGCCGCGTGTAAGAGTGATACTGGACGCCCGGCGTATAAAGAACTGAA
>VBNP01000140.1:5182-6948 GCA_005877965.1 Gammaproteobacteria bacterium
CTGGAAAATGTCCGCGGCCAGCGGTACGTCCACCACGCGCGCCACCGCCATCGGCTTGCCGTTGTCGAGCGACTCGAGCTCCGCGAGCTCGTCGGTACATTTCGAGATGAGATCGCCGATCCGCCACACCACCCGTGCGCGCTCGGAGGGTGTCATCGCCGGCCAGGGTCCCGACTCAAACGCGCGCCGCGCTGCGCGCACCGCCGTGTCGATATCCGCCTTGTCACCCTCGGCAGCGCGGGCGATGGTCGCTCCGGTCGCCGGATTCTTGACCTCGAAGGTCATTCCCGTAGCGGCAGGGAGCCACTTACCGTCGATGAGCAGTTTCTTGGGGTTGGCCATGAACTGAGCGACGGGACGGGATATCTGGGTCTCTTTGATAACAGCGCTCATCGTAGATTCTCCTCGTAATGAACCGGGCTTGCGCCACGGCGCCCCTTGCCGGTCGCTCCGGAGCTAAAGGGCCCTGGTTGCGTCCCGGTCTGCCATTGCGCTTCTCGCGTCAGCTTCGCTTGAATTATTACCCAATTCGATGCACGCCTATCATCGTGCCTATTACGTATAGGCGTTAGAGATTGATCCTGGCCGCGCCGGCTTGCCAACAAAGCCGTGAGCGGATCGGTAGCCCAGCCGAGGGAATATGAACGAATTCAAGGTCGTTCGGAACCCTGCCGCGGCTGAGGCGCGGTATGGGCTACTCCGTACGCACCACCAGCGGCTCTCCGATCACGCCCGCGCCGGGTTCTTCAGGTCCCCCGCTCGATGGACCTCGCCGGCCGCCGTTCGACTTCCCGAAGACCTGGACTCGATGATATTCAAGATACCCACACTGCTCCTGGCTGAACCGTCCGATGTTTCGCGGCAAGGCAATGCCCCAACTCATGAGGACTGCCTGATTCAGGTCCTTCGAGACCAGCAGTTCGCCAGGATCCGAAAAGGAGATGTAACCTCTGTCAAAGAGGTGATCGACATGAGGCGATAGCAGCAATCCGTTGAATCCATCGAGCATCTCCCGGTCGTCGCAAATGCACCAGGGCTTGATGTGTCTGGCTCGTAGATGCCGCCGATCCAAGAGTCCCGTCACGCGACACTTGCGCTCGATCCGCTCCACGTTTACCCGGAATAGCCCTTGACCGCGGCGCGCATTCAGCAAGGTCTTCTTGACCGTCGGACCGATGTCGGTCCGCTGCAGAATGCGCTCTTCGGCCGCATCATCGACGACACTTCCGCCCGTCGTACGAGTGATCGACTCGGCGATCTGCTCGACCTGGCCGGCGAGCAACTCCGTGAGTCTATCGACCATCGGCTCCGGAACCGCGGCGAGGAACACGCCCTGATTGACGTCACCTGAGGCCCGAATTGGCGAGTGTCTGGCCGGCAGGACGGGCGCGAGTTGCGATGCGTGGTCCTTGGGCCGCAGCGGATCGGTAAGCTCCTTGAATCGAACCGGCACCTGCCAACCCGGACTGGTCTCCGACCGATCACTCGCCGAGCCGAGCTCGGGGGGCTTCGGCGCCTCCCGCGCCCGCCCCAGCGCGACCCCGACGGCGCGGATCGCTGCGTCGGCGAATGAGAGCACGATATCCCCCGGCATCACGTGTATCATGTTGTCATACGACAGATTTCTTGCGCCGTTCTGATTCTTCTTCGGCGACCACAGATATTCGCCCTCCAGCTCCCGGGGGTACGTCTGCCGGTGATTCACCCACCAGTATTGCGGCTTTTGAAACTCAAAAGGTACCCGGCAAGCCTCGGATCGCCGGCAG
>VBNP01000141.1 GCA_005877965.1 Gammaproteobacteria bacterium
AGCTTCAAGTGCCGCACGGCCGTCGGGGACGGCCAGCACCTCGTAAGAGCCACCGAGGAGTCGCGTCACGTAGTGCCGCATATCGGCGTTATCGTCAGCCCAAAGAATGCGCGGTCGCGGACCGGCCGGCGAGGAAGGCGCCTTGGGTGCATCGGCTTCAAGAAAGTACGGCTCCCCCGCGCCGGCACCGGGCTGGGTAGGCAACCAATGCAGGGCCTCCTCGACGTATGCCGCCGCAGCCCGGCCACCGGTGATGTCGCCATCCGCCTGGCCGATTTGGTCTGCGGGCAAGTGCGCACTGCCCGTCTTAAGGGTAATGATGAAGCGGCTGCCCTTGCCGAGCTCGCTTTCCACCCGTATGAGGCCTGAATGCGAGTGCACGAGCTCCTGCACGAGCGACAATCCAATGCCGGTACCTTCATGCGTGCGGGACTGCGCGCCCTTGACGCGGTGAAAGCGCCTGAACAGTTGCGGGATTTCATCGGTTGGGATGCCCACTCCGCTGTCCTCGACAGTCAACTGAGCAGCGCCATCGAGGCAGGCCAGGCGAACGGTGATGCCACCCTGGAAGGTGTGCTTGAACGCGTTCGAAAGAAGGTTCAGGACGATCTTTGCCCACATCTCGCGATCTACGTATAGCGGTTCGGAAAGGCTTGGGCAGTCAAGTGTCAGGGTCAGGCCGGCACGCTGCATCGCGGAGCGGAAGGTATTGGCGAGGTCAACGGTAAGAGCCGCGAGGTCGGTAGGCTGGTAGTGCGCCTGCACGCGGCCCCCTTCAATGCGTGCGAAGTCCAGCAACGCGTTGACCAGTTTCAGGAGCCGCAGGGCGTTGCGCTGTGCGGTGTCGATGCGCTCACGCTGAGCTTGTGGGAGCGGGGGCTCGCGCTGAGCCAGCGCGTCCTCCAAGGGCCCGAGCATCAGGGTTAGCGGGGTGCGGAATTCATGACTGACATTGGAGAAGAACTCTGTTTTGGCTCGGTCGATTTCGGCCAGCGCTTCCGCGCGCCGGCGCTCTTCCTCATAAGCGCGCGCGTTCGCCACCGCGGCGGTCACTGCGGCTACCGTTAGATCGTAGAAGGAGCGGTAGAGCTCGTTGAGCGGAAGCCGGGCGCTGACCCCAGCAACCATGATTCCGATCGGGTGCGCGCTACCTGGAGGCGTGATCGGTAGCAGCAACGCCGTTTTGGGCGGCTCAGGATAGGGCCCGCAGGAGAATTTGCCGCAGCGCACCGTGAGATCGTCCGCCTGCACCACCTGTTGGGTGCGTACGACATCGAGCAGCGGCCATACCGCAGACTCCCGCTCTTCCAAATTGGTAGCCCTAATCGCAAGCGCCTCAGGTAACGAGGCTGTTCCGGCAATCAGTTCGGCGCTGACACTGTTGGCATCGAGAAGGTAGAAGAGCGCGAACGGGACATCCAAGTTGTGCTCAGAGAGTGCTTGAGCGGCAAACTCGAGCGCCTCCTCACTCGTGCGCGCCTTGCCCGTCCGAGCCGCCAGATCGCGCAGCGCACGCGCGCGACGTTCACCGAGCATCTTGGCGGTCGTTTCCGTGACGGGATGAAAGAGCCCACCGACCCCACCCGTCTCGTCGCGAATGGGACTGAATGAGAAGGTGAAGAACGTTTCCTCGAGATACCCATGGCGATCGAGAAACATCCGCTGATTCTCGAGATAGGACGTCTCACCCGCGAGGGCGCGTTCAAACGCCTTACCGATGACCGGCCACGCTGAGGCCCAGCACACACTGAAGTCCTGGCCTATGGAATGCGGATGCTTGCCGCCGCAGATAGGCCAGTAACCATCGTTATAGATCTGAACGTGGTGAGGGCCCCACGCGAGGGAGATCGGAAAGTTGGAGGCGAGGCACAGACTTACCGTCGTGCGCAGGCTCTGCGGCCAGGATTCAATCGGGCCGAGCGGGGTTTTGGACCAGTCCATCGAGCGCACGAGCCTGCCCATCTCGCCGCCACCAGTCAGCCAGTCTGCTGCGAGCGCCCCCCCATCGACCGTCGGAGGCACCGAGGTCGTGTCCTTCATCTCTACCGTTCGCCGCCTGGTCGGCCCTCCATTCCGCGCTGATTAGCCATAAGGTGGTACTAGACTCGAACAGCCCCGCATTGTCCGTGAGCCCTTACTCAAACAGCGCTGGCCTGTGAGCTGAAGCTGTGAATCGGGACCCAAGTCATGCCTGTGAGTACAGTTTGGATACGACGCCCGTTTATGCATCATAAGTTGTTGATTGTAAGTGGCTTCTTCCCCGAACCTGGTCAAGATTGCACGCCGGTTTACACCTGCGGCGTAGTTTGAGTTGAGATCGTTGCTGCGTTCGAGCTTTTCGATTAGGTCCGCGTCGGCGTCTTCACCTGGTGGGCATGCATGATCGGACTGCGCGTGACCTACACGGGCAACGCCGGAAGCTATACGGTGGCCCAGGCGCGCGCGCTTGCGGGCGGACCTGATTCGGCCCCATCCGGAAATCCCCTACGACGGAACGCGCCATTCGGCGAGGCGGAAATCGGGCCTTTCACCGTCCTGGCGGGCATTTGGCAGCCGGTACCCTACTCTGTAGGTCTCCGCAGACGATTAGGCAGGACTCGATCAATGGACCACGCGGTGGCGCCCCCAGCACGCTTGAGTGCCCAAGATGCGCTGCGCGCTCGGAACGGAGAACTCACACGCCAGCTGCAAGCAGCTGCCATGGAAGGCGACGAGCTGCGCCTCACGTGCGCCTTGTCAGAGCTGCTGCGTTTCAAGCGGCTAACGTCTGAACGGAAAATCGCGCTGCAGGCGCTCACGCATCTCATCGACTCGTTGCGGTGCGTCGCAATGACCGACCAACTGACCGGTGTGCATAACCGGCGCGGCTTCCTCCAGACCGGCACGCGCTTCCTCGATGTTGCGAGGCGGGATCTGCGATCCGCCTATCTCGTCTACTTCGATCTGAACAATCTGAAGCAGGTCAATGACACCGCGGGTCACGCCGCCGGAGACGTCCTAATCCGGGAAACGGGCAATTTTCTGCGCGAGCTGTTTCCAAGCTATGGGGTCTACGAGGTTCTGGGAAGGCTGGGCGGCGATGAGTTTGCGGCTCTAACGACGGACACGCACTGCCCTTCGCGCAGCGAAATCGTGCTGCGCGCCCGGATGCCTCGAGCTCGATCTTCCGAAATTCCCGCGCTGTCGCTGAGTGTGGGACTCGCGTATTTCAATCCGCTACTTCCGATAGGCATTAACGAGCTGCTGGAGACCGCCGAGCAAGCCATGTACCAGCACAAGCGGGTAACCGCGAATCGCATCGTCCGGGCTGACCCCTATCCGGGACAGGCGCGATGTTATCCGTCTAAGGCGGTCGAACGCGGTAAGGTCTGAAACCCGCCCTTTGGGGCATTCCCCGGTCAGTACCGAGTGCGTTGGAAGCACGTCAGGGGCCTGCCGATAGCCGGCCACTGGTAGCCTTCCCTCGAACGTCCCTGCCTTTGATCCCGTTCCCGTCGAGCGTGTCATGCGGTGCCAGCGCGCGCCGCGTGCGGCGCTCCGCATGCGGTTTCGGCACGGCTCCGCCGATGAGCTGCTCCACCCAGCGCCCGCCGCGGCTTCCCCGCCATCCGTGAAACTCCTCCGCAAGCTCGTTCATACCGACGACCGTTGCAGCTCCTGCGCGTGTCGTTCTTCGATCGGCTCAGCAATCGCAATTGCCGGTAAAACATAACTAGCTGTCCGAACGGGACGAAAACCAGTACCGCTGTGCCGACAGCGGTCATGGCTTAAGTCATAAGTCGGGCAGCGTACGCTTATTACCTACCCTCTTGGAAAATCACCCTGATTGGAACAGCCATCCAGGGCGAGTAGCTTGTTTAACAGAAATGACTCGAACCTCCTGCCACCCCTGCCAGCACACTGCCTCTCTGCGGCTCAGGGAGGAGTTTCGCCGCACTGCAGGCGGCCATACGGAAGCAGACGGAAAGACGGTCGTTTGCGGCGCGTGCGGCGATAGTTGGCACTTCCGCGACCGGGTGCAGCTGCCGGAGTGGCTGCGGCAAGAGCTGACAGACAGGGGGCTCTGATCCATTAATAGTTGGCCCCAGCAAGCGACTGGCAGCGCGTCACGCCGACATGATTGCTGACGGTCGTCCGAACGCCGGGCAACTCACTTCCATTCCTCGACCTTGAGCCCGGGCACGGATGCGAAGTGCTGCACATCGTTCGTTACAACGGTCGCTTCCTCCGCCACGGCATGCGAGGCGATCATCAGATCGAGATTACCGATCGGCTTGCCTGCGCGCTCGAGCGCAGGCGAGAGCACGATGGCATCGCCCCGGCGGCTCACCTGCACTTCCTTCATATGCCTCAACGGTCCCAGGCCGCGTGCTGAAGTACCACGCGATACCCGTCCGGGTCTTCGAACGTCAGCCCGTATCGATCCCAATACGGGTTGAAAGACGAGATCGGTTTGTATCCTGACTGCTTGAACCGAGACACTGCATCATTCCACTGCCGCTCATCGGGAAGGTAGAACACCAGCAGATTATCGGTCGTCGGCGCTCTGCCGGCACGATGTCCACGCGCTTTGGTAAATTCGAGATGATACGGCGCACCTGGCAGACCGAGCATCACACCGTCGAAGCCGTCGTGATCCTCGAAACGGGATAGCTCGGCAAAGCCGAGGCCATCCCGGTAGAACTTCGTGACCTCATCCAGATTATCTGTTGGACGCGCGACCCGCATTTTAGTCGTAACAAACATACTGATAACCTGTGTACGGATCCCGAATTGAAGAATTGCGTCACAGTCGCGTTAGTCGACCCCGATCACCCACACTGGACGCCTTGACTGCAGCACATGCCCGATCGCCCAGTTTCAGCCGCAGGCTATCGACCGCATCGAGTGCATTGATTGACACGACCGTGACGCCGCCTCAATCCCAGGGTCCATATCAAGCACGCCATGACTGACGGGCCACACCTCTCCGCTCACCAGCAAATTCCCTACTTTGTCCTGAATCACGACGATCTTGCTTGGGCGACCAGCAAACCGACCTTGGGCGATTTCAATGGGTAGATCCGCGTCGGCCAAGCCGTATTGCAGAAGATAAGCAGCGGCGGGCCCGGCTGCGCTGCCGGTAGCCACGTCTTCCACCTGCCCCAAGTTGTCCCAAGTTCGTGCTTCCCGTCCATCGACATCAAGAACCAAGACAAACTTTGCGCCAACGGCACCCAGCAGGAGCTCGAGATCGGTTCCGTTGATTCGCGCCCGCGACAGAGCGGCCGGAAGGACAGGAACGATGAGGTACGGCAGGCCAGTTGAGATCACCTGCGCTTGAATTCCGCTGACAATATCAGTTTCGGCCAGACCGAGCCGCTTCAAGATGGGACTTAGTAGCTCTGCCGCAATACTGCATCCGAGTATTGGGATGCCTTGATTCATTTCGCACAGGTAGTGATCGCTCAGTTTGCGCGTCCTTACCGGCACCGGCCCGTAAAGAAGCCTCAGTGTCCAAGTGCATGCGTCTGCCTGCGGCGCCTGAGTGCGATGAAGAACAGCAGCGGCCCCCAGGGCAGGATGTCCGGCGAACGGAAGTTCCTCATCCACAGTGAACACCCGGGCAGCCGCCCCAGAAGGCGAAACCTCGGAGAGGAAGATGGATTCGAACTGTCTCATCTCCCGCGTCAGGCGCTGCATCGTCGACGCGGACCACTTCGCAGTGTCCAGAAACACGGTGAGACCGTTCCCGGTCATGGAGCTCGTGGCGAAAACGTCGACATGGAAAAAAGTAGGACTAGTCATCGCTGCGCTTGACGAACTTCGGTGGACTGATTCATTGGTGCCATCTAACGTTTGAGATAAGGGGCCCGCGGAGGCCGGCGCAACACCGTTCATGCCCTGCGGCGAGCCGCGGCGCAATAGCCCTCGACATGTTTGGGCGGGCTAACCAAGCGCTGCAGCGGAACGGGCACTCCATCGGATTTGTCCTGGCCCGCCCTTCGTCATCGTCGAGATAAGGCGGCGGCGCGCTCGGGCGAGCCGCGACATCACCGTGCCGATCGACACCCCGGTCACCTCGGCGATCTCGCGGTAGCCGAGCTCCTGGACCTCGCGTAGCACCAGCGTCTCCCGGAACGGTGCCGGCAGCGCTGCAATCGCTGCCTCGAGTAGCGCCGCGTCGCCTTGCGCGATGAGCGCCGTCTCGGGTGTTTCAACATCCCAGTCGATGGACTGTGTGCGCTTGACGGCTTCGACATCCTCAACCAGTACAACAACGGCTGGTCGGTTCTTGTGCAACCAGTCATAGGCCGTGTGGCGCACTATGGTCAACACCCAGGCACGGGCATTGCCATTGGAGAAATTGCCGATGCCCCGGAGCGCGCGCAGGCAAGCGTCCTGCACCACATCCTCGGAATCGGCGCGACTGCCGGTGAGCCAGCGGGCGAGTGAATAGGCATCGGCGAGATGCGGCAGCACCACACTCCTGAAACGCGCGTTGGCGTCCCCTGAGCTGATTCGGTTCACAGCCGCGCCTTGCTGCGGGGCAGACGAGATGGTTGCGCTGCGAGTTGGGTAAACGGCAACTGAATTCATGGGGAGCTTCGTGATCAGTGACCATCGAGAACGCTCTTCGTGTTTAATCAGGTAGACGTCTGTCTTCAATGGATCGTCAGTGCCTTCTTGCTGGAGCGTGGGTACCCCAGAATAACTATCCAAATGAAATGCTTAGGTGAGGTGCTCCTCCGGTTTCCGTGCTCGGAAAGTTGTGGCAGGAGTTTGGGAGGGGTCTAGAATTTGACGGCAGCGGGTCGTGCGACAAGGCGACGAGCCGTCCCGTCCTTGCTACAAGGCTGTTCGAAAACAGGTGACGTTCGGATCTATTTGCCATGCAGCATGCCGACTACCCACGCAAGCGTTTGCGGTTTGGGGTTTTTGAAGCCGACCCTCGAATCGGCGAGCTGACGAAGCACGGCAAACGCCTGCCTTTGCAAGAGCAACCCTTTCAACTGCTGGCTATGTTGCTGGAACGGCCAGGAGAACTGGTCAGCCGGGAGGAATTGCGCGCAAAGATTTGGCCGGAGACGATCGTGGACTTCGATCACGGTCTCAACAAAGCCATCAGCAAGATTCGAGAGGCGCTGGGCGATTCTGCCGAGAATCCTCGCTTCATAGAGACCGTCGCCCGCCGCGGCTACCGGTT
>VBNP01000142.1 GCA_005877965.1 Gammaproteobacteria bacterium
CCCGGACCAGCTGCGCGGCCACCTCTGGCGCGCGCTGGAGAACGGCGTCACGCGCGAGGAGATCGGCGAGCTGATCACCCATCTCGCTTTCTACGCTGGCTGGCCCAACGCCGGCACCGCCGCGCTGATCGCCAAGGAGGTCTTCGACGAGCGCAAGCCATGATTCCAGACTGAAACCGTTTTGCTACACTAGAGCCTGGCAATTTCGAAAGGAGGTGATCCCGTGAGAGATAACCATGGCAACACCGGCCGGCAGGACTCTACCGACGGATCGACCCGCAGGTTCAGGAGTTCGGCCAGTATCTAGGCCGGCTGCCTAGGCAATGCAAAACGCCCCGACCGCGAGAGCCGTCGGGGCGTTTCATTTAGGACTCCTGCTCGCAGGGTTCGCTTTCCTGTCACCGGCTTTCGCGCAAACCCCGACCGGACAGGCGACGCCAGTCCTCGCCGGCAAGGTCGAGCTGGTCGAGGGCGACGTGCGCTTTTTCGATCGCGACATGATCATGCGACGCCCGTTCACTGAGGATTCCATACTCGAGGGCGAGTCGATTGCCACGGGAGCCAACGGCGAAGTGCACCTGCGCATGGAGGACGGCGGCTTTATCGCCGTGCGGCCGCGGACCAGGATGCGTATCGCGAAGTTCCGCGCGCAGGGCGACGAGTCCGACGCCGTGAACATCGGCCTCCTCGAAGGCAGTTTCCGCTCGATCACCGGCTGGATCGCGAAGTTTGGCCGGAACAACTACCAGGTGCGCACGCCAACCGTCACCATCGGCGTGCGCGGCACCGACCATGAACCGTTCCATATTCCCGCCGGCAGCCCGCTGGGCGAGCCGGGCACCTACGACAAGGTGAATCAGGGCCGCACTTACCTGCGGACAGCGCAGGGACGCGTCGACGTCGTGCCCGGCCGGGCCGGGTTCGCGGGCCTGCGGCGCACGGAGCGGCCGCGCGTGCTCGCGAGCATCCCGGCGCACTTCCGGCCGACCCGCCACGAGGAGAGGATCACGCGGCGCTACCAGGAGATCCAGCAACGGCTTCCCGAGCTGCGCGAAAACCGGCGCAAGCTGGCGCAGGAACGCGCGGCGAAAGTCGAGAATAAAAAGCGCGAGGCGCTCAAAGTGCGGCGCCTCGACAGGAAGGGAAAACAGCCGAAGCACGACAAAAAACAGCTGAAGCACGAGAAAAAAGCATGAACGGCAAGCCGCGCATCGCCCACATTTCCGGATCGAACGCCACCATCTCGAGCTCGCCGCCGCTGGTGACGAGCAACAAGGCGCGCGAAAAGCGCGGGCTACCCCTCGTCGAAGACAGAAGCGGCGCTCGTCTGCGATTCGACGCGCTGAGACCGCAGCGCCTCGCCGCCCCGGTGACGGTGTACGTGGAGCAGTTCAGTGCCCACCCGCTGGAACGCGACGCCGCCGAGCTATACGGGCCGCCGGACGGCTATGTGGATCGCGCAGGCGGTTTTCATCGCGAGCGGCAAAGCAACTCCGATGTGCCGGTATACGAAATCACACTCAGTCCGGATGACGGCCTCTATCCCCTGCCTTACATGGCCGTGCAGGCCGACGGACGCCCGTGGGACGAGGACTGCGCGGCGCCGAACGCCCCGGCGTCTCACGCGAGGCAGCCGTTCTATCCGGATGGCGCGCGCTTGCTCGAGGAGATCGACAGGCTGGGCATCGATGGAAAGGGGCTGGCGAGCGTCATCTCGTCCCGCGCCGACGTCGACTTCTATCGGGTGACGCCTCCCGGGGGCTATACGAAGGGCGAGCCGCCTGAAGTGCCGGGCGAGCACTTTTTCCCCTACCGTCCCAAGCACCTCGCCGCCTCGCCGCCTCGCCCGGCGCTGGCGACGATCACCAATTCCGTGCAACGCATCCTCGCCAGCGGCAGCTACGCCGGCGCCATCTGGACGCAGGGCAGCCCGCGAATCGAGGAGACGGTGTACTGGCTCAATCTGCTCATCGACACCACGCTGCCGATCTGCGGCAACGCCTCCCAGCGGCCGCACGGCACGATCAGCAACGATGGGGACAAGAACCTGGCGGACTCGACCGAATTCATCGTTTCGCGCGTCTGGGCCGACGAGTCGGGCAACAACCGCGTCGGTGTCGTCCTGATCCAGGATCAGCGCATTTTCTCCGCCCGGGACGTGCAAAAGGCCGATGCGAGGCCTGGCGGCTATACCGTTACCGGCGGGCATGGCGGCATCGTCGGCGCAGTCGGCCATGAAGGGCCGCCGGCGCTCACCTACATACCGGCGCGGCGGCACACCTACCAGTCGCAGGTGAACATCGCACGCCTGCCGGCCAAAGTGCTCGGCGTAAGCCGCGCCGGAAACAAGGTCACCCTGATTCCGGTCGCGATCAAGAATGAAGCTGGCGAGCTGCTCGACAGCGCTATTCCCAAGGTAGCGATAGTCAAGGACGCCAACTACTCCGCGGAGAGGATCAACGACGATTTAGATGACGGCGTCGACCTGCTCGCGCTGGTCGGCAGGAACCTCGAGCGTTACCCGCTCTCCGGGTTCGTTGTCGAAGGGCACGCTCCTTTCGGGACGATCACCTCTGCAACGCGCACGCGAATATTGAGATCCGCCGTTCACGCCGGCATGCCGGTGGCCATCGTCGGGCGCGGCAATAACGAAGGCTTCACCGCACCGCAGGGCGTTTTTATCGGCGGCAGGAATTTGACGGCGACGAAAGCCCGCTTGCTGCTGATGGCCTGCCTGATGCGCTTCGGCAGCCCGCCGCCGGCCGCCGACCCGTACCATCCAACCGAAGAGGAAGCGAAGGCCGTCAAGCAAGCGCTGTCCGAATACCAGAGCGTGTTCGACACGCACTGAGATGGTACCGGCCCGTTGATCGGCGAATCCGTCAGCCGCAAGGAAGACCTGCCGCTGCTGACCGGCAGCGGCAAGTATCTGGACGATCTCGCCCGGCCCGGGATGCTCTATCTCGGCGTCGTGCGAAGCCCGCACGCTCACGCCCGCATTGGCGCGATTTCGACCGCTGAAGCCGCCTCCTTGCCGGGGGTTGCCGTTGTGGCGAGCGCCAAGGACCTCCTGGAAGTCAGCCGCCCGATCCCGCCGTACAAGTCAGAGCGAAGATTCCGCGCGTTCGATCAGCACGTGCTTGCGAAGACTGTTGTCCGCTATGTCGGCGAGCCAGTCGCCGTCGTCGTCGCAGTCGATCCCGGCAGGCTCGCCGAAGCGCTCGAAGCTGTCGCTGTCGACTACGAGCCTCAGCCCGCCGCCTCATCGATCGACGCCGCCATCGCAACGGGCGCGCCCCTTGTGCACGAGGGCTGGCCCGATAACGTGGCCTATGTCTCGCGCGCCGCGGTAGGCGATGTCGACGCTGCGATTGGCCAGGCCGACTTGCTGGTCGTGGAGAGATTCAGACACCCTCGATTGGCCGCGATGCCGATCGAGACTCGCGGAGTGCTCGCCTACATCGACGATTCAGGCACCCTCATCGTGGTTTCGTCCACCCAGCATCCCTACCACGTGCGCGAGGCGATCGCCGGCGTCCTTGGGCTCGCAGAGGAGCGGCTGCGTGTCATCGCGCCCGATGTCGGTGGCTCGTTTGGCGCGAAGGGGCAGGTGTACCCCGAAGAGATCCTGGTGCCCGCCTTGGCTTTGCGCCTGGGCCGACCGGTCAAGTGGGTCGAGGGCCGCAACGAGCATTTCATTGCGACCTGCCATGACCGTGAACAGGTGCACGAGATCCGGGCCGGGTTCAAACACGACGGCAGGATTGTCGCGATCGATGACCGCTTCTGGGCGGACTTCGGTGCTTACCCGGTGCAGGAGGACGGGGTAACCCTCAACACGATCAACCATCTGTGCGCGCCGTACCGGGTCGAGCATTATCGGAACGTCTGCGCCAATGTCGTCACCCACAAGATGTTCAGCGCTGCGTATCGGGCAGCCGGACGCCCCGAAGCGGCGTTCGTGATGGACCGCGTCCTCGACATCGCGGCGCGGCGCCTGCGTCTCGACCCGGCGGAGATCCGGCGCCGTAATTTTCTGCGGCCGCAGGATACGCCGTACCGGCCAGGTCTTACCTACAAGGACGGCGTTCCAGTCGTGTTTGATCCCGGCGACTTCCCCGGGGCCTTCGACAAGCTCCTGAAGCTCTTCGGTTACGAGGAGATGCGGGCGCTGCAGAAACAGCGCGCCGGTGGCATTCATCGGGTCGGCATTGGACTGTCTTGTTACCTCCAGGGCACCGGGCTGGGCCCCTACGAAGGCGCCAATGTCCGGGTCGACCCCAAGGGGAAGGTGTATGTCTACCTGGGGTGCTCATCGCAGGGTCAGAGCCATGCGACCACTCTCGCGCAAATCTGCGCGCAGGAGCTCGGAGTACCACTCGATGACGTGATCATCGTCGGCGGCGACACGCAGGTGCTTCCCTATGGAGTAGGGCCCTACGCGAGCCGTATTGCGGCTAACGCGGGACCCGCGGTGGCGCGCGCGGCGCGCCAGGTCCGGTTGAAGGCCACGAAAGTCGCGGCGTCAATGCTCGAGGCCGCGCCCGAAGACATCCGCATCACCGCCGGGCGCGCTCATGTGGTGGGCGTGCCGGCCCTGGGTGTTCCGCTCGCAGAAGTCGCCAGAGTGGCGGTCAAGTCCAAGGAACTCCCGGCGGATCCAGGTCTGAACGCGTGTACCTATTTCAATCCGCAGACAGTCACCTGGGCGTTCGGCGCTCAAGCCGCCGCGATAGAAGTGGATGTGGAAACCTGTGAACTGCGCATCCTGAGGTACGCGGCGATACACGACTGCGGGCAGCCGATCAATCCCATGGTGGTCGACGGGCAGCTCCATGGCGGAATCGCGCAGGGCCTCGGCGGGGCGATGATGGAAGAGATCGTGTACGACAGCCAAGGTCAGCTGCGGTCCGGAAGCTTCATGGACTACGCCATGCCGAAGGCCGGACAGCTGCCGCCCTTCCTCACGGCGCAGCTCGCGCATCCGTCCATGATCAACGATCTAGGGATCAAGGGCGTCGGCGAGAGCGGCGCCATCTCGCCCGGCGCCGTGATCTCGAACGCAGTCGAGGATGCGCTGGCCGATTTCGGCATCGCCATCCGGGAACTACCGCTCACCCCGGCAAAGATCTTCACGCTCCTGAAAGCGGCCGGAGCATACAAATGAGCGTGAGTGAGCCTAATCTGCTGCCGGTGGTGTCCAGGCATTCTCGTCTTCATTCGAAGCGTTCATCAATCCAGCATCATCTCGAATGAATTGGTCGGCGGGTGCTTAGTAGCATGGTCGTACAAGTCTCACTATTTCCGGGGGATCAATGCTCAACTTTCTCGCTTCGTATTCGCGTCGCGCGACCGTCGTCAACGCGGTGGTGTCGGTGGCCGTCGCCTTCGGCATGGGCAGCGCGGTGGCCAACTCGGATGACACGTTGAAAATCGAGGCAGTCTCAAACCGCGCCGATCTCGTCTCAGGTGGTGATGTCTTGCTCCGAGTGACATTGCCGCGCAAGGACCGCGGTGTGCTGTCTGTCAACGGCGCGGCAGTCCTCGGCGCGCTGCACGCGGCTCCCGACGGAAATGGCTACCTTGCACTCGTTACGGGTCTACCGCTTGGGCGCAACACGATTACTTTGTCCGCGAAGGGACGCATGGTGCATCTGGACGTGACCAACCATCCGATCGGCGGCCCGATCTTCTCAGGTCCCCATCTGCAACCCTGGCTCTGCACGAGCGCAACCAATGGGCTCGGGGCGCCACTGGATGCGGATTGCAACGCGCCGACGCGCTACGATTTCTTTTACAAGAACACGGCGACCCCGCCGGCTTTCGTCGCCTATGACCCGTCCAATCCACCGCCGTCGGCCCAGATCGCCATTACGACGACGGACCGGGGCGTCACGGTCCCGTACATCGTTCGCGTGGAGACCGGCACGCTCAACCGGTCGATTTACAAGATTACCGTGCTCTTTAATCCAACGCAGTCATGGGCGCCTTGGGCGCCTCAGCCGGCCTGGAACGGCAAGCTGCTGTACCTGTTTGGCGCTGGCGCCGGTCTTCAGTACACCCAGGGTTCCCTCAACAACAGCTTCGACGACAATTCGCTGTCGCGCGGATTCGCGACCGCGGCGGCCGTCATGACCAACCATGGAACCAATGCCAATGCGAAACTGAACGCCGAAGCCTTGATGATGGTCAAGGAGCATCTAGCCGAGACGTATGGACCCATCAGGTACACCATCGGTTCGGGCTGTTCGGGCGGCGCCATCCAGCAGCACAGCATCGGCGATCAATATCCCGGTCTCGTCGACGGCTTTCTTCCGGTCTGCAGCTATCCGGATACCTGGTCGCTGGCGGTCAACAGCCACGACTGCCACGTGTTGACGCCTTACTTCGCTACGACCTCGCCGCTGCTATGGGCCAATCTTGCCGACCGCCTGGCGGTTCTTGGGCTGAACTCGGAGCAGGAATGCCCGGGCCAGGATGGACCCGCCGCATTCGGCGGACGCTGGTTTCCGGTCACCAATGCGAGTTGCCTGCTTCCGGCGTCGGCCCTCTACAATCCGGTGACCAATCCGCAAGGCGTGCGCTGCAGCCTGAATGCCTACCACGTCAACGAACTGGGTACGCGGTCCGATGGGTTTACGTTCCAGGTGTTTGACAGCGTCGGGGTACAGTACGGGCTGAACGCGCTGCAGGCTGGCAGGATTTCACCGGAACAGTTCGTCGATCTCAACGAGAAGATCGGCGGCCTGGACATCGCGGGCAACTATCAGGCGCAACGCACAGTAGGGGACCTGACGGGCCTCGAGCGGATGTACCGGTCGGGCCTGATCACCTACGGGCGCGAGCTCGGCAAGTACCCCATCATCGACGCTCGCACCAACGACAACCACGAGATGCACAACAACTCCGAGTGGATGTTCACCCGCTTCCGGCTCTTGCGGACCAACGGCAACGCGGCGAACGAGATTCACTGGTGGGAGCAGAGCCGGGTGCCGAATCCGGTGGGAAATGTTTCGCGTCCCTCGGCGGCCACGGCACTAAGAGCTTTCAACCTCATGGACCAATGGCTCACCGCCATCGAAGCCGACCGGAGCAGCCTGCCGCATGAAAAGAAAGTGACGCGCAACAAGCCCGCCGCGGCTCGCGACGCCTGCATCGTCGACGGCGTGGAGTACGACTGGACGCCCGGCTCCATCTGCGACGCGGAGTTCACCTACACCGGCTTGACCCGCATGGTCGCGGGCGGACCGGTCACCAACGATGTGCTCAAATGCCAGCTCAAGCCGCTCAGCCGGCTGGACTACAAGGTGAGCTTCACCGACGCACAATGGGCGCGTCTGCAAAGCACGTTCGCCTCGGGCGTGTGTGATTATTCCAAGCGTGGAGTGGGTCAGGGCAAGCCCAAGCCGTGGCTGACGTTTGCAGACGGTCCAGGTGGACAGCCCCTGGGTAAGCCACCGGTCTCGCGTTCCGGCGACGGCCACCACGATGAGCGTGATGATCGCGACGACGATCATCGCAACGGGCACGACAGCGATGACGATTGAAAAGGGGAGCAAGATGACTTTGAGATCCCGCAGCACTTTGCTTCATACGGTATGGTTGGCGTCGGCCGCATTGGCGACCCCGCTAGCGATTGCCGCTATTCCGGCGTTCGCGGAAGGAATTGATTTGCAGAATACCCGGAGTTTCCACGGGGGGCCGATCAACAACGAGACCGTGGGTCAACTCAGGGTCAAGTGGGTCTACCAGACGGCACCCGACACGGGAACGGCGAGCAATGCCCAGGGCAGCATCTCGTCCACTCCGGCCGTCGACGGTCAGTATCTCTACTTCAATGACATGACCGGCTACCTGACCAAATTGAACCGCTTCACCGGGAAGCTGATCTGGAGAAAGAATTATGTGAACGATCTCTCGGTCCCGGGTTTTGTCGTGAAGGGCTCCCGCAACACACCGCATGTCAAGGGAGACCTGATCATCGTCGGAAGCAACATGGGGTTGGTTGACCGCCTTTGCCGGCTCACCCCGGGGGCCACGCCGAGTGCGCTGGGTTGCGCTTCGGGAGATGGCGCCATCGTTCTCGCGATCAATAAGCAAACCGGTCAGGTCGTCTGGAGAACGAAAGCCGATACGCATCCTTCAGCGAAAGTCACGGGATCGATCAGCGGGCACGAGAATATGATCTTCGTGCCGGTCGGCAATTGGGAGGAAGATTGGGCCAGGGCCTACCCGAACATCTATGTCGAGCCGGTCGACCCGGCCTC
>VBNP01000134.1 GCA_005877965.1 Gammaproteobacteria bacterium
TATTATGCTTGTCTCGAAAAGACAACGGCCGGTACCTGAGACGCGCCACCGGTCGCAGATCCACCACAGCTCTGTCGTTGCATCCATGCTACGCGGCGATCCGACAAGGGATGGTTTGATCCGGGGCGGGCTGCTCACGGCGGTGTGCGTGATGGCGCTGGCGAGCTGGGGGCTCGGTCGTGCGGATGCGCTCGACGGGGTCCTCGAGGTGCGTTCCGCCTACGTGAACCTCGACAAGGGGGTGTTTCTGCTGCACGCGCGCATCGAGTACCCGATGAGTCCGGCCATCCGCCGCGCGCTGCGGGACGGCCTGACGCTCACGTTCGACCTCGACGCGCGCGTGGATCGTGAGCGGCGTTTCTGGTTCAACGTGAACATCGTCGAGCTGACCCTGCGGCGCGAGCTCAGCTACCACGCCGTGAGTGACCGTTACGTGGTGCGCGACACCAAGAGCGGCGATCAGGAGAGCTTTGCGACCCTGGACGAGACGCTGCAGTACCTGGGCAAGGTGGATGCCTGGCCGATCCTGGTGGAGCCGCAGCTCGATGGCGGCAACTACACTATCAGCGTGCGCGCCGGCGTGCGCCGGGGTCACCTGCCGGCCAGCTTACGCGCCATTCTCTTCTGGACCGACGACTGGGCACGGGTGAGCGAGTGGTACTCATGGTTACTCCCGGCGTGAACGAGCGTCCGCGGCGGCGTCTGCGCTGGGTGGCGGTCGCGCAGGCGCTGCTGTGGAGCGCCATCGGGCTGGGAGCGTTCCTGCTGCTCGCCGAGAGTGTGCAGAATTCCTCGGAATTCGGCCGCCTGCAGCCCTGGATCCTGCTGGTCGACTTCTGCGGCGTGATCGTGCTCAGCGTGCTGCTGGCGCGCAAGCTCTGGCGCCTGGTGCGCGACTACCGCGCGCACGTGCCCGGCTCGCGTCTCACGGCACGCACCGTGGGGATATTCGGGTCGCTGGTCATTGCGCCGCTGCTGATCGTGTACCTGTCGTCGCTCGAGTTCATCAATCAAGGCATCGACAGCTGGTTCAAGGTCGAAGTGAAGCAGGGACTGAACGACGCCCTGGGGCTGTCGCGCGCGGCGCTCGAGCTGCGCATGCGCGAGTACTCGGCCAGAACCGTGGCGCTCGCCGCGGCACTCACCGACGCCGCGCCCGCCGACGTGCAGCCGCGGCTCGAGGCGGAGCGGCGCGCCAGCCAGGCCAGCGAAATCGCGCTGTTCGGCGCTCACGAGCGCATCCTCGCCGCGAGCCTCGAGGGTCCGCTCGAAAGCCTGCCCTCGCAACCGCCCGGGGACCTGGTGCGGCAGGTGGAGCAGCGCCGGCCGTACGTCAGTCTCGAGCCGCACGCCGGCGGACACTACCTGATCCGCACGGCTGCGGCGCTCGGCGATGCCGGCGCGGGGCACGATGCGCGCTTCGTGGTGGCGATCTACCCGGTGCCGGCGCAGCTCGCCGCGCTCTCGGAAGCGGTGCAGAGCTCCTACCACCAGTACGGCGACCTGGCGGCGCTGCGTGAGCCCTTGAAGACCAGCTTCCGGCTCACGCTCACACTCGTGCTGCTGCTCGCCATGCTGGCGGCCATCTACGGGGCGATCTACTCGGCGCAGCGCCTGGTGCGTCCGGTGCAGGATCTCATCGAGGGCACGCGCGCGGTCGGCAAGGGCGACTTCGGGACGCGCCTGCCGCTGCCCTCGCGCGACGAGATGGGGTTCCTGGTGCACTCCTTCAACGACATGACCAAGCGCCTGCGGCGCGCGCGCGCCGAAGCGAGCCACAGCCAGCAGGCGGTGGAGCGCGAGCGCCAGCGCCTCGCCATCATCCTCGCGCGCCTCTCGACCGGGGTGCTCGCCGTCGATCGCAGCCTCACCGTGCGCACCGCGAACGAGGCCGCCGGCGCGATCCTCCTGACCGACCTGTCGGCGGCCAGCGGGCGCTCGCTCCCGGAACTCGCCGCGGGTAACGAGCGGCTGGGGCAGTTCGTCGCCGCGCTCGCCGTGCGCTTTGCCGCGGGGCGCGAGGAGTGGCGCGAGCAGCTCGACCTGGACGGCGCCGCCGGACGCCGCACGCTCATGTGCGCCTGTACGCCGCTCCCGGGCGAGGACAGCGACGTGGGCTTCGTGATCGTGTTCGACGACATCACCACGCTCCTGCAGGCGCAGCGCGACGCCGCCTGGGGCGAGGTCGCGCGGCGCCTGGCGCACGAAATCAAGAATCCCCTCACGCCCATCCAGCTGTCGGCCGAGCGCCTGCGCCGGCGCCTGCTCACCGGCATGAGCGAGCACGACGCCGACATCCTCGAGCGCGGCACGCGCACCATCGTGCAGCAGGTGCAGACCATGCAGCAGATGGTGAACGCGTTCAGCGAATACGCGCGCGCCCCGGAGATGCAGATCACGCGCTTCAGCCTGAATCAGCTCATCACCGAGGTGGCGGACCTGTACCGCTCGCAGGCTCCGCGCACGCGCATCCGGCTGGATCTGGACGAGCACCTCGCGGGCATCGAGGCCGATCGCGGCCGGGTGCGCCAGATCCTCAACAACCTGGTGACCAACGCCCTGGAGGCCCTCGACGGCGTGGCCACCCCGACGCTCGAGATCGCGACCCGGCTCGAGTCCGGCGCCGATGCCGAGTACGCCGCCGTGACCGTATGTGACAATGGCCCGGGGTTTCCGCGCGAGCTCCTCGGCAAGGTATTCGACCCCTACGTCACCAGCAAGCCGAAGGGCACGGGACTGGGGCTCGCCATTGTGAAGAAGATCATCGAGGAGCACGGTGGGCGAATCGATGCCGACAATCGGCCCGAAGGTGGAGCGCGCGTGCGCATGGTGCTGCCGGTCAAGGACAGCACCCGCTCCGCCACCGGAGGCGCGCGCGAGCGGCTGGATCAGTTGCGGAGGGAACGGGCATGAGCAGTCCACACATTCTCGTGGTCGATGACGAGGCGGATATCCGCGGTCTGTTGAAGGAGATCCTCTCCGAGGAGGGGTACGAGGTGGACGTCGCCGCCAACGCCGCGCAGGCGCGCGCCTCGCGCGCCCGGCAGATACCCGACCTCGTGTTGCTCGACATCTGGATGCCGGACGTGGACGGGATCACGCTGCTGCGTGAATGGTCCGCCGCCGCCGCCGACGGCTGCCCGGTGGTGATGATGTCCGGACACAGCACGGTGGAGACGGCCGTGGAGGCCACGCGGCTCGGCGCCTTCGATTTCGTGGAGAAGCCGCTGTCGCTCGCGAAGCTGCTGCGCACGGTGGAGCGCGCCCTCGATGCGGGCCGGCGCCATCGCCAGGCGGGCAAGCTCCTCGGCTCCCCGCTCGCCGTACCGATCGGCAAGAGCCGGCTCATCCAGCAGCTGCGCGCGGAGTTGCAGCAGATGGCGGCCAATCCCTCCCCGGTCCTGCTGGTCGGGGAGCCCGGCTCCGGACGCGAGGCCTTCGCGCGCTATCTGCACGAGCACGGGCCGCGCGCCGGCGCGGCTTTCGTGCCGCTGATCGCCTCGAGCCTGCGTGAGGCGGACGCCGAGAGCCGCCTGTTCGGCCGCGAGCAGGCGGACGGGCCGACGGTCGCGGGCGTGCTCGAGGAGGCGGGCCAGGGGACGCTGTTCATCCACGAGCTCGAGGACCTGCCGCCCGGCGCACAGCGGCTGCTGGTGGGCGTGTTCGAATCGGGGCAGTTCACGCGCCTGGGGGGAACCGAGCCGGTGAGTTTCCGCGCGCGCCTGCTGGCCTCCGCGCAGCCCGGCGTCGAGCAGCGCGCCGGCACCGATGCCCTGCGCCGTGACCTGCTCGCGCACGTCAACGTGCTGCTCACGCGCGTGCCGCCGCTGCGCGAGTACGCCGAGGACGTGCCGGAGCTGCTGCGGCATCAGGTGGATCGCCTGGTGGATGCGGACGGGCTGCCGTTCCGGCGCTTTTCCGTCGCGGCGCAGAACCGCCTGCGCAACTATCCCTGGCCGGACAACGTGCGCGAGCTCAGGCACCTGGTGCATCGGCTGCTGATGCACGGCGGCGCGGAAGAGATCCGCCTGGAGGAAATCGAGCGCGAGCTCGCGGTGCAGACCCCGCCGAATGAGCCGCTGGTGAAGCAGGACCTGCTGGCGCTGCCGCTGCGCGAAGCGCGCGAGCAGTTCGAGCGCGCCTACCTGCAGCAGCAGCTGCTGCTGTGTAACGGCAAGGTGGGGCAGCTCGCCAAGCGCGTCGGCATGGAGCGCACGCACCTGTACCGCAAGCTGCGCTCCCTCGGCGTCGACTTCAGGAACATCAGCGAGGATTGAGAGCTACGCTGGCATGTGCGCAGCCGTGAGCGCGAAAGAGGCCTTTCGGGGGCGTGCGCGCCAGGGACGGCGCGCCCGCAGCCTACAGGGATGTACTTGCGGCGGCCCCGAAAGGCCTCTTTCGCGATCGCGACTCCGTTCGTGACCGCCAGCTCTCATGGCCGTCAGCAGCGAGTACCTCGACTACGTTCACGATCAGCTCAGCGGCTTAGGCGGGGTGACCTCGCGGCGCATGTTCGGCGGCGCGGGCCTGTACTGCGATGAGTTCTTTTTCGCTCTCATCGACAACGATACCCTGTATCTGCGCGTCAACGATGCCAACCGCGCGGACTTCACGACCCGCGGCATGAGTCAGTTCCGGCCCTACCCCGACAGCCCGCAGCTCAGCATGAGCTATTACGAGACTCCGGCGGATGTGCTGGAGGATGCCGCGGCGCTCGTGGCGTGGGCGCGTCGCTCGGTCGCCGCGGCGATGGCCGCGGTGAAGCCGGCCGCGAAGGCCGCGAAGGCCGCCAAGGGCGCAAAGACGGCCAAGCGGCAGCGCGCGGCCCGCTGCACCACACGATGCCGGAAACGGCGGCGTTGAGGGCTTGAGCGAGCTACGGCTTCGGTTGCTGCGAGGGAGGCGGCGGCGATGGCGGCGGTTGCGCTCCCTGCGGGGATGGCGCCGGATGCTCCGCTTCCCCTGCCGCCCGCAGCTGCGCGACCGTGTCCCGTTCCAGCTGCACGACCTTGGGAGTGAGCGCCTTGACCTGATTCTGTATGCCGGCCATCGTCTGCTGGGTTGCCGCCGGCAGCTTGGAAATCACCGCCTGTCCGGCCTCGGACCGGTAGAAGGTGAGCATTCCATCGACTTCGTGCTGACTGAAGGTGTTGCGGTACACCTCGATCATCATGGGCTCGACGCTCGCCCAGTTCAGCTGCTCCTTCACCAGCGAGGCGATATTGCGCCCCAGCTCATCCATGATCTTCTGCTGCTTCGGGTTCGGCTGTTGACCCGCAAAGGCCTGCTGCATCGCGGCCTGCACCGTGCCCTCGATCTGCGTCAGGTAGGCGTCGAGCAGTTTGCTGCTATGCATGACCTCGAACAGCTGCCGGATCGAGGCTTCCGAGGGTTTGGCGTCCTGCGCCGGTGCGGCCTGAGTCGCGAACACGGCGAATACGAGAGTCACGACGAGTTTCATGTGTTTGCTCCTCAGTCTCCCACCCGGATAACCAACGCATCGACCTCGGCGGCCCGCAGCTGCCGGCGCACCTTGTTGAGCTCGTCCAGATTGCTGATCGGCCCGATACGCACCCGATGCCAGACATCTGAGTCCACCGCGACGCGCTGCACCCGGGCGTCGACCCCCTGCAGTGCAAGCTGCGCGCGCACGCGATCGGCGTCGGCTTCGTTGCGGTACGAGCCCGCCTGCAGGACGTATACCCCGGGACGTTCGATCTTCGCCGCCGCCGGCAGATCGCGCTTGACGTCCTTGTCCTTCTCCGGCACCACCACTTCGAAGTTCGGCAGCATCTGGTAGAAGTCGTATTTTTCGGCAGTTCTGCCCGAGCCCACGCCACCGCTCCCGGCATCAGCTGGGGCGGCACGGTAAGGATCGGGCCGCGGCGCATCGGCGGTGTCACGGGTCCTGCGCGGCGTGCCGCCGAGGTAGACGAACGCCGCACTCGCCACCACGATTCCCACCAGCACGCCATAGCCGAACTCGCGCAGCCGCCTGAAATCGGGCGGGCGCCGCTGCGTGGACTTGTAGTCGCGGCTTGTCAGCTTGGCCATGCAGGCCGGCGTCCATAAGCCGCCTCGCTCACATGCTCTCCGGCGCCGATACGCCGAGCAACGCCAGTCCGTTGCGCAGCACCTGCTGCACGCCGAGGATCAGCCCCAGGCGCGCGTTGCGCAACGGCGCCTCCCCGACCAGGAACGTCTCGGCGTTGTAGTAGGTGTGGAAGAGGTTGGCGAGATCCCTCAGGTAGTGCACCAGCGCATGCGGCGCGCGGTTCACGGCCGCCTGCTCCACGATTTCCGGATAGCGGGTGAGTGAGCCGAGCAGCGCCTGCTCGTGGGCGCCGCCGAGCATGCCGGCGGCGGCGAGCCCGGCATCGCGATCGAATGACAGGCCGCGGGCGGCGAGCTGTTTCATGACGCTCGCCACGCGCGCGTGCGCATATTGAATGTAGTAGACCGGGTTTTCGTTGCTGTGCGACTTGGCGAGCTCGAGATCGAAGTCGAGCGGCTGGTCGTGACTGCGCATCAGGTAGAAGAAGCGGCAGGCGTCATTGCCGACTTCCTCCCGCAGCTGGCGCAAGCTGACGAACTGCGCCTCGCGCTTGCCCATGGGGACCTTCTCGGCGCCGCGGAACAGGCTCACGAACTGGATCAGCGTCGCTTCCAGGCACTCGCCCGGCTCACCCATGGCGATGAGACCGGCGCGCACCCGCGCGACATAGCCGTGATGATCGGCGCCCAGCACGTCGATGAGACGCGCGAAGCCGCGCTCGCGCTTCTGCAGGTGATAGGCGATGTCGGAAGCGAAGTAGGTCTTCTGGCCGTTCTCGCGCACCACCACGCGATCCTTCTCGTCGCCGAACTCGGTGGCGCGGAA
>VBNP01000135.1 GCA_005877965.1 Gammaproteobacteria bacterium
TGGCGAGATACATGCCGCCCATCAGCATGGTGAGCAGCACGAGGTAGCTCAGGGTCCCGAGCGCCAGCACGGAACGGCTCGCCGGCGTGGCGACATCGATGTCCTGCACCGCGAGCGGGGACAGCACCAGGGGATCCACTCCGCGGGCCACCACCCGCAGCCGCGCGAGGAGTGAGGCGTACTGTGCCAGGAGCGCCGTCACCCGCGCGAGGGTGCCGGAGGCGGCCGGGTCGGAGGAGTCGGCGTACAGCAGGATGGGGGCGGGGGTGCCGCCGGTGAGGTGCGCGGCGAAGTCCGCGCTCACCGCCAGCACCAGATCCTGGCCGTGCGCCTGCACCGCGGCGCGGGCCGCGGCGGGGTCGTAGTCCACGGACTCGACCCTCACCCCGCTCTGGCGCAGGAAGCCGAGCAGGTTCGGCGCGCGCTCGCCGTGGGCGACCGCGAGCGTGATCGGGCGCTCGCCCTCCTCGGCGCCGCGTTCGATGCGCAGCGACAGTCCGCCGGCGAACAGCAGCGGGCCCAGCAGCGGACCCAGGATCAGCGCCGAGACGAGCGTGCGCCGCTCGCGCAGATTCTCGCGAAACTCCTTGCCGAACACGGTGAGGATGGCGCGCACCTTAAATTCCCCCCGTGCCGGCGATCAGAGCAACGAAGGCCTCCTCGAGGCTCCCGGTGCCGGTGCGCGTGCGGATCGCGGCGGGGGTGCCGCTCGCGAGCACGATGCCGTGAGCGATCACCACCACGTCGTCGCACAGTGCGCTCACTTCCTGCATCACGTGGCTGGAGAGGAGCACGCAGTGTCCGGCCTCGCGCAGCGACCCCAGCAGGCGGCGCAGCGCGCGCACCGCCATGACATCCAGCCCGTTGGTGGGCTCGTCCAGCACCAGGTTGCGAGGCCGGTGAACGAGCGCGCGGGCGAGGGCGGTCTTGAGGCGCTCTCCCTGCGAGAAGCCCTTGGCGCGGCGGTCGGCGAATTCCTCCATCTCCAGGAGACCCACGAGCTCGGCGGCGCGGGCGCGGGCCGCGGCGCGCGCCAGGCCGTGCAGCGCGCCGAAGTAGAGGATGTTCTCGCGGGCCGTGAGGTTCGGGTAGATGCCGGCGCCGTGCGCCAGCACGCCCAGCCGCCGGGCGGCTTCGAGGGGTGCCTGGACCGCGCTGTGCCCGTCGATGAGCGCATCCCCCGCATCGGGCCTGAGCACCGTGTACAGCATGCGCAGCGTGGTGGACTTGCCGGCGCCGTTGGGCCCGAGGAGGCCGGTGATGCGGCCGTCGGCGGCGCGCAGACTCACATCGCGCACGGCCGTCAGCGCGCCGAAGTGCTTGTAGAGGTGCGTGGCCTCGATCACGTGCGCTTTGAGGCGTGCGCGCGCCTCACGGCGGCGGACCGTTCAGCGAGGTGAAGAACGGCAGCGGGCGCGCGCGGCGCGTGCAGCCGACATCGAGCCCGACCACGGAGGCGCGCGCGAGAAAGTCCGCGAGCACGCGATCCATGCACGGGGCGGTCAGCTGACCGTGACCGAATCCGCCGAGCACGATCGAGAGGCCGTGTGCAAAACCACGCGCCGCCAGGCGCGCGAACTCGGGCGGCGTGACCGGATCGTCGCTCCCCGACAGCAGCAACACGGGTGCCTCGCTCGCGAGCGGCGCGTGCAAGTCCGCATCGATCGGTCCGTGCGGCCAGATGCGGCACACGGTGTCGAGCCCGTCGAGCTGCAGCGTGCCGAGGAAGGTGTCGGCGAGGCGCTCGCGGTCAATGGCACGCGGGTCATAGAACGGCACGTCTTCGGCGCACACCACGCTGTTGTGCATGCCGGTCGCGAGCGCTGCGGCGTAGCCGCGCTCGATGAGCAGGAACTGCGCGGCGAGGGGTGCGTAGTCCTGGTGCGCGGCGGCCGCATCCAGCAGCAGCGGCAGGAGCGCGGCGTACTCCGCGGTGTAGCTGGCGAGGCGCAGCACCGTCGCCAGGTGCGCGGTGGTGAAACTGAAGCGCGTCGGGTCGCCGGTGGTCGGATCGGCTACCGTCACGGGCGCCGCATGGCTCCTGAGCACGGCTCGCACGGCGTGGTAGGTGCGCGCCGGATCGCCGTAACGGGCGCGACAGGCGGGCTCGCCGGCGCAGCGCGCCAGGATGCTGAGGAGCGCGCGCTCCGCATCGGTCGCCGTGGCCGGCCCGAGCGCCACGGGCGCCGGCACGACACCATCGAGAATCACCGCGCGGGCGCGCTGCGGGAAGCGCCGCAGGTACTGCTGCGCGACCCGCGTGCCGTAGGAGGTGCCGTACAGGTCGATGCGCGGCAGATCCAGGGCCGCGCGCACGCGCTCCAGATCCTGCACGGCGAGACTGGTGGTGTAGTACGCAACGTCGGCGCGCGCACTCAAGCGCGCGAGGCAGCGGCGCGTGTCGGCGGCGATCTCGGCGTCGGTCGCGCGGTACAGCAGCGCCTCGTCGGCGCCGCAATCGAGGGGGTTCGACCTTCCGGTGCCGCGCTGGTCGATGAGGACGATGTCCCGCTCGCGGTGAATGCGCGCAAAGGCGCCCGCCGTCATGGCGTAGAACGCGCTCGCCGCCGCTCCCGGGCCGCCGGCCAGGATGAACAGCGCATCCGCCTGTTTGCGCCGGCTGATCGCCGGCACGCGCGCAACGTGCAGGCCGATGTGCCGGCCCGCCGGATCCCGTGGATTCTCCGCAACCGGCAGCACGCCGCACTCCGCCGCGATGACCGTCAGTCGCAGCGGGTGCTCGAGCTCGCAGGCCGACAGCGTGAGGCCCGGCGCGCTCGCACCCGTGGCCGCCGTGCCGGCGCTGAGGCCCAGCACGAGCAGCGCGCCCGCGCTCCAGGCCCTAGGGGCGCTGCGCATGCGCAACTTCGGCAGAGCATAAGGCAAGGCGCGGCCTTGTTCGTGGGGTTTGCGGCCCTACAATACGCGTCCCTCGTCGCCGTCAGTCGATCATGCCATGAGCCCCCAGGAGCGATTCGCCCACGACGTCATCGTCATCGGCGGCGGCCATGCCGGCACCGAGGCGGCCCTCGCCGCCGCGCGCATGGGAGCGCGCACGCTGCTGCTGACCCAGAGCATCGAGACCCTGGGTCAGATGAGTTGCAATCCCGCCATCGGCGGTATCGGCAAGGGACACCTGGTGCGCGAGATCGACGCGCTCGGCGGCGCCATGGCCCGGGCCGCCGACCGCGCCGGCATCCAGTTCCGCACGCTCAATGCCAGCAAGGGCCCGGCGGTGCGCGCCACCCGCGCCCAGGCCGACCGGCAGCTCTACAAGCAGGCCATTCGCACCCTGCTCGAGAACCAGCCGCACCTCGCGCTCTTCCAGCAGGAGGTGGCCGACCTCATCGTGGAGCGCGGGCGGGTGCGCGGTGTGGTCACGGTCACGGGCATCACGTTCGCAGCCCCCGCGGTGGTGCTGACCGCGGGCACGTTCCTCGCCGGGCGCATGCACGTCGGCCTCGTCAACTACCCCGGCGGCCGTGCCGGGGATGCCCCCTCCAACCGGCTGGCGGCGCGGCTGCGCGAGCTGGCGCTGCGCGTCGGGAGGCTGAAGACCGGGACGCCGCCGCGGATCGACGGCCGCACCCTCGATTGGTCGGTCATGGCGGCCCAGCCCGGCGATGACCCCGCGCCGGTGTTTTCATTCCTTGGACGTGTCAATGAGCACCCTCTGCAGGTTAACTGTTTCATTACAAAGACAAATGAACGGACGCACGACATCATCCGGGCGGCCACCGATCGCTCCCCGATGTTCACCGGCCTGATCGAAGGCGTCGGCCCGCGCTACTGTCCCTCGGTCGAGGACAAGGTGGTGCGCTTCGCGGACAAGCTCTCGCACCAGATCTTCGTCGAGCCGGAGGGACTGCACACTCACGAGGTCTATCCCAACGGCATCTCGACCAGCCTGCCGTACGAGGTGCAGTGCGAGTTCGTGCGCACCATCCGCGGCTTCGAGAACGCGCACCTCACGCGCCCCGGTTATGCCATCGAGTACGACTTCTTCGACCCGCGCGACCTGAAGGGCTCGCTCGAGACACGCGCGCTCGGCGGCCTGTACTTCGCCGGCCAGATCAACGGCACCACCGGCTACGAGGAGGCCGCTGCACAGGGCCTCATCGCCGGCATCAATGCCGCGCTCGCCGTGAGGGATCGCGAGCCCTGGATACCGAAGCGGAGCGAGGCCTACCTCGGAGTGCTCATCGATGACCTGGTGACGCGCGGCACGCGCGAACCGTACCGCATGTTCACGAGCCGCGCGGAGCACCGCCTGCTGCTGCGCGAGGACAACGCGGACCTGCGCCTCACGCCCGCGGGGCGCGAGCTCGGGCTCGTCGACGATGAGCGCTGGGCGCTGTTTGAAGCGAAGCGGCGGATGTCCGATCTGGAGGTCGCGCGCCTCAAGGCCCTGCGGCTGCGGCCTGCGGACGTGCCGGCGCCGTGGGCGCAGCGCGTGCTGGGCGCGCCGCTCGCGCGCGAGGCTTGCGCCTTCGAGCTGCTGCGGCGCCCGGGGGTGACCTACGAGGCGCTGCTGGAGATTGCCGCGCCGCCGGCCGGGTGGTTGGCCGACGGTGTGGCCGGCGCGGGGGGCGCGCTGGACGAGCGCCTGCCGGCGCAGGTGCGCGCCCAGGTCGAGGTGCGCGCCAAGTACGCGGGCTACATCGAGCGGCAGCAGGACGACATCGAGCGCGCCAGGGGAAACGAGGAGACCGCGCTCCCCGCCGACCTCGACTACACGCTTCTCGCGGGCCTGTCGCACGAGGTGCGCCAGAAGCTCGCCGAGGTGCGGCCGGCGACGCTCGGCCAGGCGGGCCGCATCCCGGGCGTGACGCCGGCGGCGGTGTCGATCCTGCTGGTGCACCTGAAGAAGCGCGGCCGCGGCGGGCGCACGCGGGTCGCATGAGCGGATTCGTCGAGCAGCTCACGCGCGCCTGGAAGCGAAGCGACTCGCTCGCGTGCGTGGGGCTCGACCCGGACATCGAGCGCTTGCCGCGGCACATCGCCGCCCAACCCTCGCCGATCTTCCACTTCAACAAGGCCATCATCGACGCCACCGCCGACCTGGTGTGCGCGTACAAGCCGCAGTTCGCGCACTACGCCGCCCACGAGGCCGAGGATCAGCTCGAGCGCACCATCGAGTACATCCACCAGGCGCATCCGGGCGTGCCCGTGATTCTCGACGCCAAGCGCGGCGATGTGGGCCACACCGCCGAGCGCTACGCCATCGAGGCGTTCGGGCGCTATGGCGCGGATGCCGTCACGGTCAACCCCTATCTCGGGAGCGATGCGCTCGAGCCGTTCCTGAGGCACGCGGACAAGGGCGTCGTCATCCTGTGCCGCACGTCCAATCCCGGCGCGCGCGACCTGCAGGACCGCATGATCGGCGCACGCAAGCTCTACCAGGTGGTCGCGGAGCTGGCCGCGCAACGCTGGAATTCCCGCGGCAACTGCCTGCTGGTCGTGGGCGCCACCTGCCCGGGCGAGCTCGCCGAGGTGCGGGCGCTGGTGGGCGACATGCCGCTGCTCGTGCCCGGGGTCGGAGCGCAGCGGGGCGACGTGGCGCAGGTGGTGCAGAGCGGTGCGACCGCACAAGGCACCGGCCTCATCATCAGCTCCTCGCGGGCCATCCTGTATGCCTCGTCGGGCGAGGACTTCGCGGGCGCGGCGCGCGCGGCGACGCAGCAGCTGCGCGGGGAGATCAACTCGAGCCGCACGCGGCCGGCATGAGCACGCGCGCCGCGCTTCGGGCCGCCGCCACCGCTGCGACGCTGGCCGCCACCCTGCTCGCCTCACCCGGCGGCTGCAGCCGCCGCTCGCACGATCAGGGGACCGCAGGCCCCGGCGCCGCGCCGCATGCGGCCATCCTGGTGCGCGGCGGCGGACCCGACCCAGACTCCCTGGATCCTCAGAAGGCGCGCGGCTTCGAGGCGCAGAGCATCGTGCGCGATCTGTGCGAGGGCCTGACGACACTCGACCGCAATGCCGCCGTGGCGCCCGGGGTGGCGCGCACGTGGGGCGTGAGCACCGACGGCAGGATCTACGTGTTCAAGCTGCGTCGCGAGGCGCGCTGGTCGACCGGCGAACCGCTGGTGGCGGCGGATTTTGTGGCCGGACTTCAGCGCCTGGTGGACCCCGCCACCGCCTCGGGCTATGCGCAGTACATCGACGTCATCGCGAACGCGGGCGACGTCGTCGCGGGGCGCAAGCCCCCCCAAGCCCTGGGCGTGGCCGCGCCGGATGATTCGACCGTCGTCGTCACGCTCGCGACGCCGGCGCCGTATCTGCCGACCCTGCTGTCGCATCCGAGCGCCTGTCCGGTGCACCGGCCGACGCTCGCCGCCCACCCGGAAGGGTTTGCGCGGCCCGGCGTGATGGTCTCCGACGGCGCTTTCGTCCTCAAGGAATGGGTGCAGGGCTCCCACATCCTGGCCGGGCGCAACCGCTACTACTGGAACGACGCCGCGACGCGGCTCGACGGCGTGAAATACCTGCTCATTCCCGATGAAAGCGCCGAGCTCACGCGCTACCGCGGCGGGGAGCTGCAGGTCACGTTCGTGGTACCGCGCGGGCAGTTCGACTGGATCAAGGCGAACCTCGCCGATCAGCTGCACGTTTCCCCGCAGCTCACCACCTACTACTACGGCTTCAACCTCAGGCGTGCCCCCTTCGCGGACAAACCGAAGCTGCGCCGGGCGCTGTCGCTGGTCATCGACCGCGAGAAGCTCGCGCAGCTGGTGCTGCGGGTGGGTGAGCTGCCGGCCTACGGCTGGGTGCCGCCCGGGATCGACCACTACAGTGCGCAGTCCTTCGACTATCGGGGCGAGCCGATGCCGGCGCGCGTGGCCGAAGCGCAGCGCCTGTACCACGAAGCCGGCTACTCACGCGACCATCCGCTCACCTTCGAGCTGCGCTACAACTCCGGCGAGGTGCACACCAAGCTCGCCGTGGCGATCGCCTCCATGTGGAAGGAGGCCCTCGGCGCCGACGTGCGCCTGACGCAGGTGGAGTTCAAGTCGCTCCTGCAGGACATCGATCGCGGTGATGTCGAGATGTTCCGCTCGAGCTGGGTGGGCGACTACAACGACGCCTACACCTTCGCGCAGTACCTG
>VBNP01000160.1:0-9259 GCA_005877965.1 Gammaproteobacteria bacterium
AGCGCGATAGCGCTCATAAGCGTCATCGCCCGAAGCCGCGCGCAACGCGCTCCACAGCGCCCCGGCGTGCCGCACGGCCCGGCGTGCCACGCCCCTCATGGCTGCGCCTGTGCCGCCGCGCTTTGCAGGCGGCTTGACTGATACGGCGCTTCCGAGCTCGAGCGCAGCGACAGCCCCCGCAGACGCCGCACGCACACCCTCGCCATGTCGAGAATCACGAACCACAGGATCGCCAGGAGCAGCATCGTCAGCCAGGCATCGAGGCGCTGATTGAATATGAGTTGCGGGGCTACCGCGGCGCGCTCCGGCGGCAGCGCCCCAAGGGCCAGCTTGCGCGCCAGGTCATCGGCCGCGGCGAACAGCCCGATGCGGCTGTCGGTGCTGGTGATCTTCTGCCAGGCCGCGGTCGTGGTGACCAGCGCCACCCATGCGAGCGGCAGCAGCGTCACGAGCGCATAGCGCAGCTTGCCGGATTTGATGATGATCCCGGTCGCCACCGACAGCGCGATGCCGGCCAGCATCTGGTTGGAAATGCCGAACAGCGGCCAGAGGATGTTGACACCGCCGTTCGGGTCGATCACCCCGATGTACAGGAAGTAACCCCAGGCGCCGACCATGAGTGCGCTCGCCAGCAGCACCGACGGATACCACGAGGTACGCCCCAGGGGCCGCCACAGGTGCCCGAGCAGATCCTGCAGCATGAAGCGGCCGACGCGGGTGCCGGCATCGAGCACCGCCATGATGAACACCGCCTCGAACATGATGGCGAAGTGATACCACAGCGCCAGCAGTCCGCGGCCGAAGGTGCTGCCGAAGATGCTCGCCATCCCCACCGCCAGCGACGGCGCCCCGCCGCTGCGCGCGAACAGGGTGCGCTCGCCCATGGCGCTGGCGAGCGCCTGCATCTGCTCCACCGTGACCGGAAACCCCCAGCTGCTGATGGTGTGCACCGCCGCCGCCGGGGTCGCGCCCACGACCCCGGCGCCGGCGTTGATGGCGAAGTACACGCCCGGGTCGAGCAGCGTCGCGGCAATCAGCGCCATGATCGCCACGAACGACTCGAGCGCCATGCTGCCGTACCCGACCAGCCGCACGTCCGCCTCGCTGGTGATGAGTTTGGGAGTCGTGCCGCTCGCCACCAGTGCGTGAAACCCCGACACCGCACCGCAGGCGATGGTGATGAACACGAACGGAAACACCTTGCCGCCGAACAACGGGCCGGTGCCGTCGGTGAACGCCGTCACGGCCGGCATCTTGATCTGCGGGTGCGTCAGCACGATGGCCACCGCCAGCAACGCCACCGTCCCGAGCTTCAGGAACGTCGACAGATAGTCGCGCGGCGCGAGCAGCAGCCACACCGGCAGGATCGCGGCGCAGAAGCCGTAGACGATCACGAAGCCCGCGAGCGCCATGGCCGCATAGTCGAACAGCGGGCGCAGCGCCGGCTGATGATCGATCCAGCCGCCGGCGAGGAGCGCCAGCAGCACCAGCGTCACGCCCAGCAACGATCCTTCCAGCACCCGCCCCGGCCGCCACAGCCGCAGGTACAGGCCGACGATCAGCGCCGCGGGGATGGTGCCGAACACCGTGGAGGCGGCCCACGGGCTGTGCTTCATGACATTGACGATCACCAGCCCCAGCACCGCGCTCAGGATGATCATGATGATGAGCGTGCCAAGGAGCGCGGCAAAGCCGCCGAGCGGACCGAGCTCATCGCGCGCCATCTGGCCGAGACTGCGCCCGTCACGGCGCGTGGACAGCAGCAGGATCGTCATGTCCTGCACGCATCCGCCCAGCACCGCCCCCACCAGGATCCACAGCGTGCCCGGCAGATAGCCGAACTGTGCCGCGAGCGTCGGACCTACCAGCGGCCCCGGGCCGGCGATGGCGGCGAAATGATGGCCGAACACGATCACGCGGTGCGTCGGCACAAAGTCGCGCCCATTGTTGAGCCGTTCGGCCGGAGTGGCGCGCGATGCATCGACGCTGAGCACGCGGGCGGCGATCCAGGCTGCGTAGAAGCGGTAGCCGAGAAGATAGATGCACACCGCCGCGGTCAGGATCCACAGAGCATTGATCGGCTCATGGCGGTGCAGCGCCACGGCGCCGATGGCGATGGCGCCGGCGATCGCCAGCACGGCACCCGAGACTTTCTTCCTCATGGTGGCGTCTCCGAGGCGCGCAGGCGCTGGAGCGCGCGCGCGTAACGCGCCAGGATCGCGTCGCGCCTGTGATGGCGCCCGTTGCTCACGACCTTGACGCCGGCGCGCCACACGCAGTCGATGACGCCGCGGCCGCCGGCAAAGATCCAGCTGTCCAGGATCTCATCGTCGCGCCGTTCGAGCAGCGCCGGATGAGCGGGCATGAGGCTCACCACATCGAGCGGCGCTCCGACGGTGAGCCCCGCCGCACGCCCCGGCCCGGGCGCGCCGGCCTGCAGCACCTGCCGGCCACCTTCGAGCACGCCATCGAACAGGCACCGACCGGTTGAAGCGCCGGCGCCCGAGGCGAGAACGTTGCGCGCGCGTTGCCGCAGGCGCTGGGAGTACTCGAGGGTGCGCAGCTCTTCGGCGGCATCCAGCAGGATGTTGGAATCGCTGCCGATGCCGATGCGGCCGTGCTGCGCGAGGAAGGCCGCCGCCGGGAATATCCCATCGCCGAGACTCGCTTCGGTCAGCGGACACAGGCCGACCACCGCGTGCCGCGCGGCGACGCCCAGGAGCTCCGCGCGCGTGGCGTGGGTCGCGTGCACCAGGCACCAGCGTTCATCGACCGCCTGGTTGTCGAGCAGCCATTCGACGGGCCGGCGGCCGCTCCACGCCACGCACTCCTCGACCTCGCGGGTCTGTTCCGCGACATGGATGTGGATGAGGCCGCCTTGCGCGAGTTGCACCACGGCGCCGAGCTCCTCCGGAGTCACCGCGCGCAGGCTGTGGGGCGCCACACCCACGCCCGCTCCGGCGAGCGTGCGCACCGCCTTGCGGCTGGCCTCGACGATGCGGGCGAAGCGCTCCGGATCGTTCACGAAGCGGCGCTGCCGGGCGGTGGGTGCGGTCCCGCCGAACCCGCTGTGCGCGTAGAAGGTCGGCAGCAGCGTGAGTCCAATTCCAGTGTGGCTCGCGGCCGCGGCGATGCGTCCGGCGAGCTCGCCGGGATCCGCGAACGGCACACCGGCATGGTCGTGGTGCAGGTAGTGAAATTCTCCGACGTGCGTGAAGCCCCCCTCGAGCATCTCCGCGAACGCCAGCGCGCTGATCGCCTCGAACTCGTCCGGATCGATGTGCTCGACGAAGCGGTACATGAGCTCACGCCAGCTCCAGAAGCTGTCGTCACCGGGTCCGCGGCGCTCGGTCAGCCCCGCAAGACCACGCTGGAAGGCGTGACTGTGCACGTTGGGAAGACCGGGCAGCGCAATCCCATGGCGCTCATCGGTCTGCGCCGCCGCCACGTTCGCGGTAACGCGCTCGATGTATCCGTCGGTGGCGCTCAGGCGCACGCCCCGCGCCCAACCCTGCGGCAACAGCGCCGTTTCAAACCACAGGCTCGCCATGAGATACATTATTGATGATTGGCCGGCACCACGCAGCTGAAGGAGGTTCGGCCCGGTGATCGAGCAGTCGGGAGCCCCGTGGCTCACGGTGCGGCGCGGCTCAGCGCCCCTGCTGCTGTGCATGCCGCACACCGGCACCAGCATACCGGCGGCCATCGAGGCGGACCTCGCCTCCCCGTGGCTGGCGCGCAAGGATACCGACTGGTGGATCGAGCGGCTGTACGGGTTTGCCGGGGACCTCGACGCCAGCATCGTGCGCACCGGCGTCTCGCGCACGGTCATCGATGCGAATCGCGACCCGTCGGGCGCATCGCTCTACCCCGGACAGGCCACCACCGAGCTGTGTCCCACCACTACCTTCGACGGCGAGCCACTGTACCGCACCGGGTGCGCGCCCGCGCCCGGGGAGGTCGCCGCGCGCCGACGCGAGTATTTCGAGCCGTATCACCGCGCCATAGAAGAGGAGATCGCGCGGCTGCGCCGCCTGCACCCGGCGCTGGTGGTGTACGACTGCCACTCGATCCGCTCAGCCGTCCCGCGCCTGTTCGCGGGCACTCTGCCTCACTTCAACCTGGGCAGCTTCTCCGGCGCGAGCTGCGCTGCCGCGCTGACGCAGCGCATCGAGCGGCTGTGCGATGCGACGGGCCTTGCCCGCGTCACCAACGGTCGTTTCAAGGGCGGCTACACGATCCGGCATTACGGACGCCCGCAGGACGGCGTGCACGCCGTGCAGATGGAGCTCGCATGCCGCGGTTACCTGCGCGAGCCGCTTGGGGCGGTCGACGAGGGGACCTGGCCGTGCGCGTGGGATGAGGGATTCGCCGCGCCGATGCGCGCCGTGCTGGAGCGAGTCCTCACGGCGTGCATCGGGTTTGTATCTTAGAAGCGGATACCGAAGCGGATCGGGATGTATTCGGTCGGTTCCTGGGTCTCGATGCGCTCGTAGCGAGCCTCGACGAACCAGGACTGGCCGCGGGGCAGCGCGAAGTCCATGCCGGCGCCCGCGTTCCAGGCGAAACGCGTCGTGTCCTCGCTCGCCACCGTGTTGGACACGAAGCCCGGCCCGCAGAAAAACGGCTCGCACAGGAAGCCGTTCTGCGTGAGATCGATGCGGCGGTAACCCAGTCCCACCCCGCCGGTCACGTAGAAGCGCGTCCAGGCGTTGACCGGCGCCTCCAGCACCCCGCTCAGAAACCCGGTGACCGTCTGGCCGTAACCATTGTCGACCGGCGCCTGGTTCACGGCCTGACCGAGTGCGATGAGCTCGTTGGTGGCGCTGAAGCGATTGTAATTCAGATCCGCCCGCAGCATGAACGGCTGCCCGGGAACCGGCCGCAGCGTGAATCCGGTGCCGATGCTCCAGCCGCTGTCGAGAAAGTCCGCGGTGCGTCCCTGCGTCACGCTGCCGCCACCGTCGATGAACCACTGCAGCGGTCGCGCGGCCGGGTACTGATACCCCTGCGCGAGCGCCGGCGCGCTGCAACCCAACAGCGCCAGGGGCGCGAGTATGCGAATGTACGACTTCATGTCTTGCATCATCCGGTCCTTCGGCTGAATTGGGGCTGAATTAAGACCCGCGGCGGCGCAAGCCTCACGCCGCGCGACGCACCCTGCGGCGCACGGCGCGCACAATCTCGTGCACTTCGCCGATCCCGAGCGCGTTGGCACACAGGAAGAACGCGCCAGCGGCGCTGCCGATGACAAGGATCAGGCTCACGCACTTGGGCCAGAAGCGCTGCACCGCCCAGTCGGCGAGCAGCAAGTGTGCCCCCGCCCAGGAAATCCCCAGGAGCACCGCCGAGGCCAGCGCGACCCTCCACAGGAGCGAGAGCATCGCCCGCGACTCCAGGCGCCCGAGATGTGAGCGCATGAGCAGATACAGAATGAGGAAGTTGCTGGTCGCTACGCAGGCGGTGGAGAACGCCAGCCCGCGATGACCCCAGCCGAAATGCAGGGTGAGCATCCAGTTCAGGAGCAGGTTGAGGCCCACCGCGAGAAAGCTGACCATCATCGGTGTCTTGCGCCGATCGAGCGCGTAGAAGGCGTTCACCAGCACCTTGAGCGCCGCGTAGCCGCACAGCCCGATGGCGTAGAAGCGCAGCGCCGCCGCAGATTCCGCCGTCTCGTGCGGCCCGAAACGGCCGTGCTGGTAGAGCACGGAGATGATGGGCTCGGCGAGCACCATGAGACCGACGCTCGCCGGGATGGTCATGAGAAACGCGAGCCGCATGCCGCGCGCCAGCTCGCTGCGAAACGCCTCGGTGTTGCCGGTCGCCGCCATGCGCGCCAGCAGCGGCAGCGCGACGGTGCCGAGCGCGACGCCGAAGATTCCCAGCGGCAGCTGCATGAGGCGGAACGCCACCGTCAGCCAGAAGGTCGGGCCGTCACCAAGCCGCGAGGCGAACACCGAGTTGACCAGCACATTCACCTGTGTAGTGCTCGCCGCGATCACCGACGGGCCCATCAGGCGCAGGATCGCGCGCACCCCGGGGTCGCGCCAGCGAAGATCCGCGTGAAACCCGTAGCCCGTGCGGCGCAGCGCCGGCAGCTGCACCAGCAGCTGCAGCGTGCCGCCGATGAGGGTGCCGATGGCGAGTCCGAGAATCGCGTGCGGACCGAAGTGCGGGTCGAGCCAGTACCCCAACACCACCCCGCCGACGATCGACCCCAGGTTGAAGAAGCTCGAGGCGGTCGCCGGCACGCCGAACACGTCGCGCGCGTTCAGCATGCCCATGACCAGCGCCGCCAGCGACACCAGCAGGATGAACGGGTACATGACCCGTGTCAGGGTTACGGTGAGCGCCGCCTTGCCCGGATCGAAGCCGGGCGCGAGGGCTGCCACCAGCCAGGGCGCCGTGATGATCCCCAGCACGGTGATCGCGCTCAGGGAGACGGCGGTAAGGGTTACGACCTTGTCGGCGAGTCGCCAGGCCGCGGCGTCGCCCTCCAGCGCCGCGGTGCGGGTGAACACCGTGACGAACGCCGTGGACAGCGCGCCTTCCCCGAACAGGTCGCGCAGCAGGTTCGGTATGCGAAAGGCGATGGTAAGATCTGCTCGCGCGCCAGTCCCAGCACCCGGCTGCAGAGCACCGCGAGCCCGACGACGCCCGCGGCCCGGGTGTTCAGCCGCTCGGCGCGGCTGTCGGGTGCGGGCGGTGCCGCTGTCTCGCCTGAGGGCATGAGGGCCCTCAAGCTACCATCGGCCCGTGCCCGGCGCGAGTCAGCGTGCGTGCCAGACCAGATTCAGCCCCACGGTACGCGGCCGGAACGAGTATGTGTTCTGCTGCGGCGTATAGGTACCATCGATCTGACCGAGGATGTAGTTGGTCGTGGTATGCGAGTCGAACAGGTTGTCGCAGAAGGCCGTGAGCTGAACATTCCCGAAGTTCATGCCGGCGCGCAGCGAGGTGTAGGAATTGGTGGGATACGCATACGAGTAGCCGTAAAAGTACTGCCCTCCGGCGGCCGGGTCCTGCACGTTGGCAAGCCACGGACTCTGGCTCTCGTACTGCCAGTCCACGCGCACGAACGCATCGCGTTGCGTCAACTTGAAGTTGTATTGGGCGCCTACGGCCACGGTCCAGGGCGGCATGGTGCCCGGAGCGTAGTTGATGCCCTCCTGACCGGTGACGGCGTCGCCCGTGACGGCCAGACACGGTATGCCGACCCCCGTGGACCCGGGGGTGCAGTCGGCCGGGGCGTTCTCGGTGTAGCGCGCGCTGGTGTAGCCGGTGGCCAGCTCAACGTTGAGCGGCCCGAACGCCATGTCTGCCTGCAGGTCGAAGCCCTTGGCGACCGCGGTGGCGAGGTTGTCGGTGAACTGCAGGCCGCAGTTCCCGGAAATATAGAGGTTCTGCTGAATGTTGTGCCATTGGATGTAGTAGACACTGGTGGCCAGCCTGAGCCAGCTGCCCACCGCGTTCTTCGAGCCGACCTCATAGTTCTGCGTGAAGTCTGACTTGTAGGTGAGCGGCGCGCCGTTGGGGTAGCCGGCGGCGGCCAGGTCGCTATCGCAGTACGGAGGCAGGGGCGCGTTACCGCCACCGACACGGAAACCCTTGCCGTAGCTCAGGTAGTAGAGGTTGCGGGGATCGGCCTGGAACGACAGCACCGCCTTGGGCGTGTTGGGCGTCTCGGCCTGGCTCGCCGAGGCTGGCCCCGGCCCATAGTTCTCATAGCCGTCCGCATAATGCTCCAGCGAGAAGGTGGAGTGCGCGATGCGCTCACCGACGGTCAGGCGTATCCGGTCGGTGAAGGCGTAGCTCACCTCACCGAAGCCGGCGATCTGGCGGTCGATGGTGGTGTTGTTATTGTAGTAGATGTCGCAGGCCGGAATGACAGGATAGGCCGCGTTGGTCGGACATGAGTAGAAGGAGGCGGGGGTAACCCCGTCGGGGGAATAGAAGTCCGACGGAGCCAAGCCATACAGGTAGTTGAACACCTGGGCGATGTTGGTCGACTTCAGCTCCTCGATGCTGCCCTCCTTGGCCTGCTGCCAGAAAACACCAGCGGTCCAGGCCCAGCGCGAGCTCGCGTCGGTTGACTGCCAGCGCAGCTCCGCGGTGTAGCTTTTCTGAGTGTTTGTCATGATGTTAGGCGTCTGTGTGCCGCGCAGCGCGGCCGGCAGATGGATGCCGGTGGCGTTGATCAGCGGGAACCATGAGCAGCTGGTCGCATCATCGGGGGCCGTGCACTTGGGCGGCAGCGCGAACCCAAGCGATACCAGGTTGCTCGGGATCGTGCTCCAGTAGCTCAGGTCATACACCGTGCCCTGATAGGCGGTGAGCTGGCTGCGGTTGAAGTAAGAAACGTCACCGATCAGCTGGCTCTTGGCGAGGTTCCAGTCCATCCTGAGCGCCGGCAGGTAGTAGGTATCCGGACCCCCTACCCGCTCCGGAGTCGCGGTGTTGAATTGCCCCTGACTCAGGTTCGAATACGCCGGCCAGTAGGTGGACTCGTCGTGCTTGTCCTGCTTCTGGAAAAGGATGCTGGGCGTAACGGTAACGCTCGGGCTGGGCTGCCACGTGGCCGCCAGGCGCGCCATGTAGGAGTGCGAATAGTCGATGTTGTGGTTGACGGTCGCGCCGGTGCCGGGATCGACGCGGTTCATCCAGCCGCCGTCATAGCGGTACCAGATGCTCCCGCGAATGCCGAACACGCCGTCGACGACCGGGTGGCCGGCCGCGATACCGAACTCGGCATTGGGCTGGCCGTACTGCGTATAGGAAAGGTCGCTGCGCACGTAGGCGTCGGCCCTCGTGGTGCTGGCAGGGGTCATGATGTAGCGCACCGCGCCGCCCTCGGCGCCGGCGCCGAAGAGTGTGCCCTGTGGACCGCGCAGCACTTCGACGCGCTGCAGGTCGAAGGCCTTCGGCAAGGTGTCGTCGGGATTGAAGCCGACCGAGCGCATCTGAATCGGGGTGTCGTCGATATAGATCCCGGTCGTGCCGGCGCCGCCCGAGGAAGAGATGCCGCGGATCGAGATGGCATTGGTGCCGGAGTCATCGATCGTCACCCCGGGGGTGAAGCGCACCATGTCCCTGATGTCCTTGATGCCCTTCTGATCGAGCGCTTCCTGGGTGAGCGCCGTCACGCTGATCGGCACCCTGCTCAGGGCTTCCTCGCGACGGGTCGCCGTCACGACGACTTCCTGCAGCCCGCCGCGCGCAGTGCTGCTCTCCCCCGCCGGTGCGCTGGGCTGATCCTGGG
>VBNP01000160.1:9324-14475 GCA_005877965.1 Gammaproteobacteria bacterium
TTCATATGCTTATCCTTCCCCCTTGAGCCCGCCAGCGTAGTCTACGACTGCAGCAGCACCGCCGCATCTGCGCTCCAGCTCACGAACACCTCATCGCTCCAGTCGATGGCCGCCTCCGAAGTGCGGCGCTCGTTCTGGGCGAAGACCGTAACCAGCTTGCCGCTCGTGGTCCTGATCCGATAGGTCGAGCGGTTGCCGAGGTAACCGAGCTCCCACACCGTGCCACGCAGCTGATTGACGCGGGCGGCGTTCGGGGGCTGCTTGCCCAGGCGCACCTTTTCGGGGCGCAACGCCACCCACACGCGCTGTCCGACCGTAAACGTCCCGCTGTCATCCACCAGCAGCTCCCCGCCGGTCTCGGCGCAGTGCACGCGGATCAGGCCGGGCTCGCAGGAACTCACCGTGCCTTCGAAGAGGTTGGTGGTACCGACGAAATCCGCCACGAAGCGGCTGCATGGGAATTCATAGATTTCCGCCGCGGTGCCCACCTGCACGACGCGGCCGCGGTCCATGACCGCGATGCGGGTGGCCAGTGCCATCGCCTCATCCTGGTCGTGCGTGACCACGATGAAGGTGATGCCGAGCTTGTATTGCAGGTCCATCAGCTCGAACTGCGTCTGTTCGCGCAGTTTCTTGTCCAGCGCCGACAGCGGTTCATCGAGCAGCAGCACCTTGGGGCGTCGGATCAGGGCACGGGCCAGCGCCACGCGCTGTCGCTGGCCCCCGGAGAGCTGGTGCGGCTTGCGTTGCGCGAGGCCGCTGAGCTGCACCATGTCGAGTGCGTCCTGGATGCGCTGCTTGCGCGCGGCGTCCTCGAGCGGCAGGCGCCGCAGTCCGTAGCCGACGTTGCCCTCCACGGTCATGTGAGGAAAGAGCGCGTAGGACTGGAACATCATGTTCACGGGGCGCTCGTGGGGCGGGACCGCGCCCATCTCAACACCGTCGATGAAAATCCGCCCGCTGCTCGGATGGGCGAACCCGGCCAGCATGCGCAGCAGCGTCGTCTTGCCGCAGCCCGAGGCGCCGACCAGCGCGAACATCTCGCCCTTGTAGATGCTGAGGCTGACATCCTCAACCGCGGTGTGTGCGCCGTAGGTCTTGCTGACGCTGTCGATGAAGACCTGCGCGCTGGCGCCCGGATCGAGCCAGGGCCGGTCGGCGAGAGCTTTTGACTGCGTTGCGATCATTTGTCTGCGATCATTCGGCTGATGCCTGGCTCTCAGAAATCCGCCGGCGGCGTGGCGCGGCGCCGCTGTGGCGCATAGAACGGCCGCTCCACCACACGCGCCCGCGCCATGCGCCGCTCCCATACGAGCTCGCGGTTCAGATAGATCTCTGCCCACACCGTGGAGCCGAGCGCAATGTATGGCGCGTCCAGCATCGCGAGCGCTAGGTTGCGTTTGCAGGTCGGCGACCAGGTCGCGGATGTCACGCTGCCCACCGGCTTCCTGCCCGAGCGGTCCGCGTACAACAGCGCGTTGTGCGCGGGCTTGTTGCCCTCGATATCGAGTCCCACCAGCTGCCGCGTGGGCCCGCGACGCTGCTCCTCGAGCAGCGCGCGGCGCCCGGTGAAGTGCCCCTTGTTGAAGTCGACCAGCCAGGCGAGCCCCAGCTCGAGCGGCGAGCGCTCGGTGCCGACGCGCAGCGTATGCGCGGCGCTGACAAAGTCGAGGTTCGGCAGCAGGAACCCGGCCTCGATGCGCGCGATGTTCAGCGCCCGCGAACCGACCGGGCGGATGGCGCGGCTGCGCCCCTCCTCCATCAACGCGTCCCACACGCCCTCCGCATCCGCCGGCCGCATCCACAGCTCGTACCCGAGGTCGCCCGTGAATCCGGTACGCGACACCATCATCTCGATCCTGGCCGGCGCCGGCCGGGCAGCGCCCGGCAGCGCGAACTGGCCGAGCTCGAAGGGTTTGAGGCGCTCGACTCCTGCGAGGCCCAGCGCCCTGAGCAGCGCGCACGAGGTGGGGCCCTGCACGGCGAGCGCCGCCACCTCTTCGGTGACTTCCGCGATCTCGACGTCAAAGCCGATGGCGGAGGCGCTCAGCCAGTCGAGCTGCCGCTCCGCGGTGCACACGCGGTACTCGTTGTGGGCGATGCAAAAGACGGTGCCATCATCGATCAGCCGGCCCTCGTCGTTGCACCACACTGCGTACGCGACCCTCCCCGGCCCCGTCTTGCTCAGATCGCGGGTCACCAGGCGGTTGAGGAAGCGCAGGGCGTCGGCGCCGGCGATGCGGTACTTCACCATCGGAGTCAGATCGTAGAGTGAGCTCGCATTACGGATCGCGAAGTACTCCTGCTCGACGCTGGTGAAGACATCGACGGTGCTGTAGCCGCTCCACGCTACGAAGCTGTCCAGCTGGCTCGCCGCGCGGGCGCGCTCGTGGAATGGCGTCTTCAGCAGCGGCTGGTGGTAGTGCGGCTCGCTCGCGGTGAGCATCTCAGGCCGCCTCGCGCATCACTTGCCGCGCAGCGTTGCGCCCGGCGAGTCCCATCACGCCGCCGCCGGGGTGGCAACCGGCACCGCACAGGAACAGCCCCGGCACCGGGGCCTGGTACTGGGCGGCACCGGGCACCGGCCGCACCATGAAAAACTGGTCGAGCGCGAGCTCGGCGTGATGCCAGTGGCCCCCGCTGATGCGGAATTCGCGCTCGATGTCCGGCGGCGTCAGCAGTTCCGCGCTCGCCACGCAGCGGCGCAGGTCCGGCGCGAACCCCGCGAGGGTATCGATCACCAGATCGGTGAAGCGCTGCCGCTGCCCCTGCCAGCCGGCCGCGAGCGCGTAAGGCGCGTATTGCACGATGACGGAGAGTACCTGCTTTCCCGGCGGCGCGAGCGCCGGATCGGCGAGCGTCGGCACGGTGATCTCCAACATCGGCGCCGCCGAGAACTCACCGTACTTGGCGTGGTTGAAGGCGCGCTCGATGTAGTCGGGCGACGGCGCCACCAGCAGCCGGCCGCGCAACGCCGCGGGCGTGAGGCCGCGGAACTGCGGCAGCGCCTCCAGCGCCAGGTGCAGTTTGGCCGCGAGCCCGCGGGTGCGCAGTTGCGCCACGCGCCGCACGAAGCCCGCGTCCAGGTACTCACTCCCCAGCAGCCCGAGGAGCGTGGTCTTCGGATCGGCGCTCGATATCACCACGCGCGCCGCCAGCTCCTCACCGGAGGCCAGCACCACGCCACTCGCGCGATCCTGGCGCACCACGATGCGCTCGACCGCTGCCCGGGTGCGCATCTGCGCCCCGGCCGCGCCGGCCGCGCGCGCCAGGGCTTCGCTGAGCGCGCCGAGTCCCCCTTGCGGTTGCGCGAGCCCCTCCGCGCCGCCGGCGGCCGCGATCCGGTACAGGAGCGACAGGACCGTGCCCGGCGAGCGTGGCCCGAGATTGCTGCCGAGCACCGCATCCAGCGCCAGCGCACCCTTGAGCAGCCCTGACTCGAAGCGCTCATCCAGCAGATCCTGCACGCACATTCCGCCGATGCGCAGCAGCTCGCGCATGTCGCGCCTTCCCAGGCGGCGGATCTGCCACCCCAGGCGCAGGAGCGCCGCACGCTGCCGCCAGGACCCCGTGCCGAGGCGCGGCGGCGGCTCGGCGAGCACCGGGTGCAGCGCCGCGGTGAGGCGCTGCGCCAGCGCCTGCCACTGCGCGTACGCCGTTGCATCCGCCGGCGAGTGCTGCGCCAGGTCGCTCAGGTCCCCGGGCGCGAGCCTCAGATGCGCGCCATCGGCCGACAGCGCGACCGTCGGCAGTGCCTGCGCAGCGAGCTTCAGGCCGTGCCCGGCCAGGCCCAACTCGCGCATGAGCGGCGCCGGCATCAGGTGCAGCAGGTGCGCGCACGCCGACACCCGGAATCCCGGCGCAAACTCGCGCGTCACCGCCGCGCCCCCGAGCCGCTCGGCCGCTTCCAGCACCAGCACCGAACGGCCGCTGCGCGCCAGGTACGTCGCGCACACCAGTCCGTTGTGGCCCCCGCCGACCACGATGCAGTCGTACTGCCCGTTACCCCCCGCCGCCATGATCATGCCTTGCGGCGCAGATCCGCGAGGATCGCGCCTGCGGCGTTGGCGCCCGGTGCGCCCATGACACCGCCGCCCGGGTGGGTGCTCGAGCCGCACATGTACAGGCCGCGCAGCGGCGCGCGGTACTGCGCGTAGCCCGGGATCGGCCGATTGAACAGCAGCTGATCGAAGGTCAGCTCGCCCTGGAAGATGTTGCCCTCGGTGAGTCCCACCTCGCTCTCCAGCTCGCGCGGCGTGCGGATCTCCGCATGCAGGATGAGGTCCTTGAAGTTCGGACTGTGGCGCGCGATGGTTTCGATCACCGTGTCGCCGAACGCCTGGCGCCGGGCGTCCGTCCAGCCGCCGTCGGCGAGCTGGTAGGGACAGTACTGCACGAACACCGACATGTAGTGCTTGCCGTGCGGCGCCATGGTCGGATCGATCTGCGTGGGAATCAGCATGTCGATGTAGGGGGCGCGCGACCAGCGGCCCTCTTTCCAGTCATCGTAGGCGCGCTCCAGCATGTCGATGGTGTCGGTGACGTGCAGGTCGCCGCGCGTGCACGGTGAGCCCTGCGGGATCGCGGGAAAATGCGGCAGGCCGTCGAGTGCGATGTTGAGCTTGCCGGAGGAGCCGCGGATCTTGAATCTGCGCACCTGCGCGAGAAACTCCGGCGGCAGGTGCTGCGGCGCCACCGTCTCGAGGAACGTGCGGCGCACGTCCAGGTTCGAAACCACGACCGGCGCGTGAATCTCCTCCCCGTCCGCGAGCACCACGCCGGCCGCCCGCCCGCCGCGCACCAGCACCTGCTCGACCGTCGCGCTGCTGCGCACCGTGCCGCCGCTCGCCGTGAGCGAAGCCGCCAGCGCCTGCGTCACCGCGCCCATGCCGCCGCGCGCGAACCCCCAGGCACCCACCGCGCCGTCGATGCCGCCCATGTAGTGGTGCAGCAGCACGTAAGCGGTCCCCGGCGAGCGCGGCCCGAGCGCCGTGCCGATGATCGAGCTGCCGGCGAGATGCGCCTTGATGATCTCGCTCTCGAAATACTCATCCAGCAGATCCGCACAACTCTGGGTGAAGAAGCGCAGGGTGTCGTACATGCGCGCCTCGCCCAGCTGGTGAAAATGGCGCCCGAGCCACAGCAGCTCCC
>VBNP01000160.1:14503-21683 GCA_005877965.1 Gammaproteobacteria bacterium
CGCAGCAGCAGCGGCCTGATGAAGCGGCAGTGGCGCAGCATGTCGCGCACGAAGCGGTCGTAGGCTTGCGCATCGGGGCGCGAGTGCCGGGCGATCTCCCGGCGCAGCGCGTCGTGGTTGTCGTAGAGCGCCAGGTGCTCGCCGTTGCGCATCAGGGTACAGCCGCCTTCGTAGGGAATGATCTGCAGGCCGTGCTGCGGCAGCTCCAGAGCGCGCATGATCTCGGTGCGCAGCAGGCTGCAGACGTAGGAGCAATTGGAATAGGTGAAGCCGTCGTAGAGCCGGCGGCTCACGGCAGCACCGCCGATGTAGGCGTTGCGCTCGAGCACCAGTACGTCGAGCCCGGCGCGCGCCAGGTAACACGCGCTCACCAGCCCGTTGTGGCCGGCGCCTACGACGATGGCGTCATGCCGGTCACGGGGGCGCGCGCTCATGTTGTCTTGGCTCCCGCGCCGCACCCTCAGGCGGGCACCCGGCGCGTGGCGGGAAGCGCATCCAGCGTGCGGTCGATCGCCACCTCGAACGCCCTCAGTGTATCGCTGAGGCACGAGTCGTCGTGGGCGGCGGATACGAACCACGGCTCGCGTGAGTCCGGCTCGCACAGGATGCATTCATCGTGCAGCACCTTCGCGGCAGCGTCGTAGAAAGTGTAATCGCTCCCCTTCCAGTCGCGGTAGGTGCGCGGCGGCTCGTGCGCGAAGTACAGGCCGCTCATCGACGGATGCCCGACGAAGCTGTGCGCGATGCCGCGCGCCTTGAGGATCGCGCTCATGCCGCCGCGCAGCCGCGTGCCATAGAGGGCGATGCGCTCGAGCGCATCGGTCTCGGCGAGGATCTCGAGGGTCTTGTCAGCGGCCGCGAGCGACACCGGGTGCGCGGTATAGGTCCCCCCATGGGCGACCCCGCGCCCGAGCTTGCGCATGATGTCCTCCCGGCCCGCCAGCACCGAGATCGGATAGCCGTTGGCGATCGCCTTGGCGAACGTGCACAGGTCGGCGCGTACGCCATACAGCTCCTGCACGCCGCCGCGCGCGACCCGAAACCCGGTCTTCACTTCGTCGATGATCATCACGACGCCGTAGCGATCGCACAGCTCGCGCGCCGCGCGCACGTAGGCCGGGTCGGCGGCGATCCCCAGGCAATTGCCCATGATCGGCTCGATGAGCAGGCAGGCAATCGAGTGGCCGTGGCGCTTGAGCACGTCCTCGAGCTGATCGGCGTCGTTCGCCTGCACGAAATGCGCGAAGTGGCGCGTGCTCAGGGGAATCCCTTCGCTGTACGGATAGACTTCCGGGTCGCCGACCCGGGCCCACTTGTCCATCGGCGTGTACCACATGGCGGCGTCGAACAGACCGTGGTAACTGCCCTCGAGGATCACGTAGTCGTCCCGGCGGGTGTAGGCGCGCGCCAGGCGTAGCGCGGCCATCACCGCTTCGGTGCCCGAGTTGGAGAAGCGTACCAGCTGCGCCGCCGGCACCATGTTGGCGATGCGCTCGGCGACCCGGTATTCGCCCTCGGTGGACAGTGCAAACACCCCGCCGACCTCCATGCCGGCGCGCGCTGCGGCGTCCACCCGCGGGTCGGCGTAACCGAGGATCGCCGGCCCGTAGCCCATGCGGTAGTCGACGTACACGTTGCCGTCGAGGTCGGTGATGCGCGCGCCGCGTCCGTGCTTCACGTAGAGGGTGCGGTCCTCGCCCCAGAAGCGAAAGTTGGAGGCGACGCCCAGCGGCAGACGCTGCAGGGCGCGCCGGTAGTGTTCCTGGTTCCGGGTCAGGGTTCGGGCCATGCGTGCGCGCCACGGTACCATCGGCCCCCCACGCCGTCTATATGTTCATATAGTTTTTTGCGGTAGAATTATATGGCTATATACCCTCTCCGGAAGCGCCCATGAAACCGACCGCCGCCCGCCCGCTTGCACCGATTGCCGCCCCCGTGCCGCGGGCCCTGCCGGCGTGGGCGTACAGCCATGCGGAGATGACGCGCCTCGAGTACGAGCGGCTGCTGAAGCCGAGCTGGCAGATCGTCTGCCACGTCAATTCCATTCCCGCTCCCGGAGACTACGTCACGCTCGATCTCGGCGCCGACAGCGTGGTGGCGATGCGCAATTCGCAGGGCGAGATCCAGGCATTCCACAACGTGTGCCGTCACCGCGGCGCGCGCATTCTCGAGGGCGCGGGCAACTGCCCGGGCGCGATTACCTGCCCGTACCATGGCTGGTCCTATCGGCTGAATGGCGAGCTGCGCGCCATGACGGCGCGCGAGACCTTCCCGGCGCTCGATCGGGCGCAGCTCGGCCTGAAGCCGGTGCGCGCGCAGGTGATGTTCGGCTTCGTGTTCGTGTGCCTCGCGGGCGATCCAGCGCCGCTGGAGCAGATCTGGGCGGGCGTCGCTTCAGAATTCGCCCCGCACCGCTTCGAGCAGATGCGGCCGTACGGGCGCATGTACCTCGAGCACTGGGAGTGCGATTGGAAGATCGCGATGGACAACTATCTGGAGTCCTATCACGTGCCGATCGGGCATCCGGGACTTAACCGCATGTTCACGCCCGATTATGACGATCAGCGCAACTTCCCCACGGGGGTGGCGCGCGGGGTCAGCTGGCTGCGGGAGCGACCGTCGTCGCGCTGGAGCGAGCGGCTCTACCAGCAGCTCATCGGCGCGGTTTCGAGCGATCTTCCCGAACCGCACCGCAGGCGCTGGAGCTTCTACAGCATGCTCCCCAACTTAGGCGTCGACGTATTCCCCGACCAGATGGACTTCTTCCAGGTGCTGCCGCGCGGTCCGGGCCGCTGCACGATCCGCGGCGCATCATTCGCGCACCCCGACGAGCGGCGCGAGATGCGCATCGCTCGCTACCTGTCGACGCGCATCAACCGGCAGGTACAGCGCGAGGACGAGTTCCTGTGCCGCCGCGTGCAGCAGGGGCTGGCTTCGGGCAGCTACGAACCCGGACCGCTGTCACGGCTCGAGAACTGCATGCTGGAGTTCCACGAGCTGCTGCGCGCGCGCATTCCCGAGGTGCGACAGGCGAGCGCGCCGGCGCGCTTCACCTAGCCGGCAGCGCGCGCAGCAGGGCGGCTACGAGCGCGCGGAACTGCGCGAGCGCGGGCACCATCGGAGCGCTGTCGGGGGCCTCATCCGCGGCGCCCACGAGGCCGCTCTGCGTCGACTGCGCAAGCTCGATCTGGCTGGCGAGCCAGGCGTCGATCTGCCGGCGCCAGGCGGCGCGTGCGCCGCTACCTGCGCGTTGGTGCGCGCGGCGCGCCGCGGAGAACTCGAAGCGGCGCACGCGGCTGCGTCCGGGTGCGCTGGGCACGACCTGCAGGATCAACCCGCCGCCGGGGCGGATGTCGAGCAGCTGATTCGGCGCCACAAAATGCTGCTGTGGCTGCGGGCTCTCGAGCCACTGCTCGACGATCACCTTCCAGTCCGCGGCGACCTCCAGGTCCGCCACCGCGCGCGGCACGAGAGCCGCGAATCCATCCCACCGGGGCTCACGCGCGCGCTCGCCGGGCGCGCCGGGCGCGCCGCCCGAGCGCACCAGGATCAGGCGGCCCTGGCGCATCAGCTCGAGGGGCGCGAGATCCCCCGGAGTGCTGCCCTCGACCAGGCGCCCGTCGAAACCGTACGTCAGGGCGTGCGCGGCGCAGTGAATCGCGCTCCGGAGCCGTCCGCGGCGCCCCGCCAGCAACGCGTGCGGACGCCGGCGGCAGGTGTTGCGCAACGCGTGCAACTTGCCGCGCTCATCACGCACCACCAGGGCACGCTCCCCGGCCAGATCGCCGGTGAGAAAGTCACCCGTCACAGGCAGCTCCGCCTCGTGTCCGATGAGCTGCCAGGCCGGCCGCAACAGCTGTTCGCGTTCCGCCGCGAGCAGCCCCGCATCCGCATACGCCCACCCCGGCAGGCGTGCGCCGTTCGCATGGCCGGCGGCACCCGCGCCGGAATCGCCCGCGCCGCCTGCGGCGCCGGGCGCGCCGGCGGCCCGCGGCGCCGCGGAGGCGGCTGGCGCGAACTCGCCCGGGAACACCGACCGCAGGTAGGCGAGCGAGCGCGCGATCGCAGCCGCGCGGTCGATGTTGGCCTCGCTCTCGAATGCAATCCCCTGCCACAGCACCTCGAGCACGCCGATGAGCCCGAGCGCCACGCCGTCGGCATCCAGGTGCGTGGCGACACTGGCAGCGATCAGGCGCTCCATGAGCTCGCGTACCAGTGCGGCAAACTCCTCGTCCTTCTGGCCGCAGATGTCCTGGTACTCCTGGCGGGCACTGGCCTCGCCCCAGAACGCGTACCACACCGACACCTTGCGCGGACTGGCGATGTCCGCATCGAGATACAGGTTCACCAGCAGCCGCAGCGCCTCGACCGGGGAGTGCTTGAGTCGCGCAACCGGCGCCAGCACCCGCGCTTCGAACTCCGTGGCCAGGTACTCGAGCGAGGCGATGAGCATCGCGGCCTTGGAATCGAAGTAGAAGCGCACCACGCCCGGCGACAGGTCCGCCAGCGCCACGACCTTCTCCACGGTAGTGCGCGAAGGGCCGTAGATGTGCAACGCGGAGATGCAGGCGTCGATCAGGCGCTGGCGCTGGCGCTGGCGGATACGCGACCCGCCGCCGTCGGCGGTCTGCTTACCGCACCCTTGGCCGGCGGCAGCCGCCGGCCGGTCGATAGATGTACCGGAGCGAAGTTTATCCCGCACAATACCCCGCTGGCATACTCGAAGCGCGCATCATGAAACCGACCGGGCGTCCGGGCCGCTGGCTCATCATTCTGCCGCCGCTGATCTTCCTGCTCGTATTCTTTCTCATTCCGTTCGCCTTCGCCTTCAAAATCAGCTTCGCCGAGACCGCGGCGCGCGTGCCGCCCTTTACCGACGTCATCTCCTTCACGCGCGAGCACCACCTGCAGCTCACCCTGACCCTCGGCAACTACCGCTACCTGCTCACCGACCAGGTGTACGGGGTCGCCTACCTGTACTCGCTGCGCACCGCGTTCTTCTCGACTCTGATCTGCCTGGCCCTCGGCTACCCCATGGCCTACGCCATCGCGCGCAGCCCGCAGTCCGCGCAGGGGCTGCTGCTGCTCATCATCATGCTGCCGTTCTGGACATCGTTCCTGCTGCGCGTGTACGCGCTCGAGGGCATCATCCGCGATACCGGCTTTCTCAACACGGCGCTGCTGTACCTCGGACTGATCAGTCACCCATTGCGCATCATGCGCACCAGCCTCGCCGTGTACCTCGGCATCATCTACTCCTATCTGCCCTTCATGGTGCTGCCGCTGTTCGCCACGCTGGAAAAGCTCGACCCGACCCTGCTGGAAGCGGCCGCCGATCTCGGCAGTACGCCGCGGCGCGCCTTCCTCGACATCACCCTGCCGCTGTCGCTCCCCGGGGTGATCGCCGGCTCGATGCTGGTGTTCATTCCCGCGGTGGGCGAGTTCGTGATCCCCTCGCTCCTGGGCGGACCGAACAACCTGATGATCGGCCGCGTGCTGTGGGACGAGTTCTTCGGCAATCACGACTGGCCGGTCGCCTCCGCCGTGGCGATCGCGTTCCTGCTGCTGCTCGCCGGGCCCATCGCGATCTACCAGTACTACAACGTGCGGCAGCTGGAGGCCTGAAGGGGATGACGGAACGGCGCTCCTCCGCCGCGCTGCTGTCGGTGCTGTTCTTCGGCATCGCGCTGCTGTACCTGCCGATCCTGGTGCTGATCGGCTACTCGTTCAACGCCTCGCCGCTGGTGAACGTCTGGGGCGGCTTCTCCACCACCTGGTACGGGCAGCTGCTGCACAATCGCCAGCTGTTGCGGGCGGCGCTGCTGTCACTGGAGGTCGCGGTTACCGCCTCGAGCGGTGCCGTGGTCCTCGGGACCCTGGCGGCGACCGCGCTGGTGCGCTTTGCGCGTTTTCCCGGGCGGCTGCTGCTGACGGGAATGGTGAACGCACCGCTGGTCATGCCGGAAATCATCACCGGGATCACGCAGCTGCTGCTGTTCGTATCGATGATGCAGCTCCTTTCCTGGCCGCATCGCGGCTTCACCACCATAGTGCTGTCGCACGTCACGTTCTGCACCGCCTACGTGACCATCACGGTGCAATCGCGCCTGGCAGGGGCCGACCGCGCCCTCGAGGAGGCCGCGCAGGATCTCGGCGCCAGCCCCGCGCGCGCCTTCCTCGAGATCACGCTGCCGATCATCTCGCCGGCGATCCTATCGAGCTGGCTGCTGTGCTTCACACTCTCGCTCGATGACCTGGTCATCTCGAGCTTCGTCGCGGGCCCGGGCGCCAGCACCTTGCCGATGGTCATCTACTCGAAGGTGAAGCTCGGGGTCAGTCCCGACATCAACGCGCTGGCGAGCCTCATCGTGTGCGCGGTCGGGGTGTGCATCATCGCCGCCGGGTATCTCATGGCGCGCAGCGACCGCCGCCGGGCGCTCGAGGTGCAGCTCGCCGGCCGCTGAGGCGCAGCGCCACCGCCCGCGGTCCGTCTCACAGTCCGGTCTTGACGCGCGTCCAGGTACGCGTGCGCAGCCGCTCGAGCGCCGGGCCGACCTCCGCGGACTGGTACAGCCGCGCCTGAATCGCCGCACTCGGATAGATCGCCGGGTCGTTGAGGATCTCCGGCCGCACGTAGGCGTTGGCCGCGCGGTTGTCGTTGGCGTAGTGAATGTCGTTGGTAACGGCGGCGATCACCTGCGGCTGGAGCATGAAGTTGAGGAACTTGTGCGCCGCGATCGGGTGCGGCGCGTCCGCGGGAATCAGCAGGGCATCGAAGGAGATGTTGGCGCCCTCGCGCGGCACGGTGAAGGCCAGATGCACGTCGACGCCCGCGGCCCGTGCCCGCGCCCGCGAGGTCGCGTAGTCGGCCGACCACGACATCGAGATGCAGAACTCCCCGTTGGCGAGCCCGTTCATGTACTCGGTGGAGTCGAAGGTGCGGATATAGGGACGTACCGCGAGCAGCAGCCGCTCCGCCTCGCGGTAGTCCTCGGGGCGCGTCGTGTTGGGGTCGAGATGCAGGTAGTTGAGCGCGAGCTGCAGCACGTCCTCGGCCGAATCGAGGAACGTGACGCCGCAATCCGCGAAGCGGCGGATGATCTCCCGCTCGAAGAGCATGTCGAGACTGTCGACCGGCGCGTCCGGCATGCGCGCGCGGATCATGTCGAGGTTGTAGGCG
>VBNP01000161.1 GCA_005877965.1 Gammaproteobacteria bacterium
CAGGTGCCGATCAGCACCAGAAACTCGGCGCTGCGCGAGCGCAGCGGGTTGCGGGCATACGGCGGCTGGTCGGACTTTTCGGACTGCGGGTCCTTCAGCAACCCATCGTGACCGGCGATGCGCGCGAGCATGTCGGGGGTGCGCCGCACCACGTAGACCGGGGACTTGCGCCACACGGTGGTCGTCATCTGGCCCGGCTCGAGCTTGGCGAGGTCGAGCTCGGTGGGGGCGCCCTGGGCCCGGGCACGCTCGGAAGGGCTCCAGGACTCGATGAATGGCACCGCCGCGAGCACCGTGCCGACCGCGCCGGTGGCGATCGTCGCTCGGGTGAGGAACTTGCGTCGGCTCAGGTCGACTTCATCCTCGGCGACGACTGCGTGATCCGCCATCCAACCGCTCTCCACTCTCGTTCGCGTCGCACCGCCGCGCGGACGACTGAAGCGCGCGGCGCGATTTCGTACCTTGCGGGGGGCGGCGCATTATACACAAACGAACACCCCCTTCCGGGCGCGCCACCTGCGGTGCGCACGCGAGGGTTTTCCCGGAGTTTATGATGCTCAAGCGCTTAGGAAGCGCATTGATTTTCGTGGCCGGATCGGTCGTGGGAGGACTGGCACTCGCCTTCCTGATCATCGCGCTGCGCCCGGATCTGATTCGCGGCTCGACCCGCCCGCCGGGACCGGCGCTGCCGGCCGCCGACCGCGCGCTCCCGGCGCAGGAGCGTGCCACCTACGCGGCCGCCGTGCAGCGCGCCGCGCCGGCCGTAGTCAACATCTACACGGCGCGCCTGGTGACCGAGCGGGTGGCGCCCTCGCTCGGGGAGCTGTTCGGGGACTACATGCCGCGCTACCGGCAGCGCATCGAGCGCAGCCTCGGCTCCGGTGTGATCGTCGATGAAGGCGGTCACATCGTCACCAATCAGCACGTCATCGCCAACGCCGACTCGATCATGGTGGCGCTCGCCGACGGCCGGGTGGCGGAGGCGCACATCGTCGGCCGCGATCCGGACACCGACCTGGCGGTGCTGAAGATCGATCTCAAGCCCCTGCCGGTGGCGGCCTTCGGGCGCTCCGACCAGCTTCAGGTCGGCGACGTCGTGCTCGCGATCGGCAATCCCATCGGCCTGTCGCACACCGTCACTCACGGGATCGTGAGCGCGACGAGCCGCCAGCAGCTCGGGATCGCCCCGCTCGAGGACTTCATCCAGACCGATGCACCGATCAACTTCGGCAACTCGGGCGGCGCGCTCATCGACTCCAGCGGCGCTCTGATCGGCATCAACACCGCCATCGTCGCCAAGAACATGGGCGTCGAGGGCATCGGCTTCGCCATCCCGGTGAACATGGTGCGCGGGGTGATGGCCGACATCATCGCGCACGGCCGGGTGATCCGCGGCTGGATCGGCATCGTCCCGCGGGACCTCTCGGAAGAGCAGGCCCGGCAGTGGGGGCTCACCCAGGCCGCCGTGCTCATCGACAACCTGTACGTGGGCAGTCCCGCTCAGCAGGCGGGGCTGCAGCCGGGCGACCTGCTGCTCGCGATCGACGGGGCGCCGCCGAGCAGCGCGCAGGACGCGCTCGTACGCATCGCCGGCCACAAGCCCGGGAGCGGCATCGTGCTGCGCGGACTGCGCGGCCGGCGCGTGTTTGAAGTGCGGGCGCAGGTGGGCGAGCGCCCGCGCAGCGGGTAGCCAGTCCTCATGATCACCCTCACCACGCGCCGCTTCCCCTCGCGCGCTGCGCTCGATGCGGCCCTCGGGCAGCGCCTCGGGCAGGCGATCGGCGCGACCGGCGCCTCGGCCATCATGCTCTCCGGGGGCACCACGCCGCTGCCGGCGTATCGGGCGCTGGCGCGGGGTCCGCTGCCTCACGATCGGTTGCACATCCTGTTCTCCGACGATCGCTATGTGCCGTGGGATTCGGACGCCAGCAACTATCACCAGGCGCGCCCGCTTCTGGATGCGCTCGCGCTGCCGCCGGGCGCGGTGGCGCGCGTGCGCACCGAGCTGCCGCTCGAAGAGGCGGCGGCGGACTATGAGCGGCAGCTCGCGGCGCTGTTGGATTCCGGCGTGCGCATCGGCCTGGGGCTCCTCGGGCTGGGCGCCGACGGTCACACCGCGTCCCTGTTTGGTGCGCCGGACCTGGAACGCGCGCGCGGGCATCTCGCGATCGCCGTGCACCGCCCGGACGGCATGTCGGCGGTGAGCGTGACGCCGGAGTTGCTGGCGCGCGTCGCGGAGCCGGTGTTCGTGGTCGCCGGGAGCGGCAAGGAGGATGCGGTGCGTGCACTCCTCGCACAGGATCCGGGGCTGACGGCCTGGCGCGCCGTTGAGGCTTGCCCTCGGGCGGAGCTGTGGGTGTGCGCTCACTGACGTCGCAGATCTGGTGTCGTATCCTCGTCGGTCGCAACATGGCGAGCCTCACTGATCTCAGAGCGCGGATCGCGGATACCCTCGAAGGAGCCTCCGGGCGGTCGCGGGCGAGCACGGCGGAGCCAGGATGAGCAGCCCCGCGCCGCACGTGGTGCCGATCTTCGCGACGCCCTTCGGTGTCGTGACCGTTCCGGAGGCGCAAGCCCTGAATCCCGTGCTCGCGGCGCTGTTCCTCGAGCGCGCGAGCCGCGAGTCGGGGGCTCCGGACGCCTCGTCCGGCGCGCTCGCTTTCCGCAGCAAGGATGACCTGCTCGACTCGCCCGAGGAGCCGCTGCGGACGGCGATCGGCGGAATCGTCTCGGGAGTGAGCGCGGTCGCAGCCTCGATCAGCGACTTCAGCGCCGAGCAGTTCGCGGCGCTGCGACTGCAGGCGCGCGCCTGGTTCACGATCGTCAGGCCCAACGCCTGCGTGCCGCCGACCACCTACCCGAACAGCTCCTGGCTCGGCGTGTACTGCGTCGCGGCTCCGCCGCCGTCCGACTCGCGCTTCGACAGCGGCATGCTGCGACTGCACGAGTGCCGCCCCGGGACCAGCTTTCAGGACGCCACCTACGGCGGCCTGCGACTCCCCTACCGGCCGAGCCACTGCAACTGGCGGCCTGTCCCCGGACAGATGGCCGTGTTCCCTGCCGCCATCACGCACGAGATCGCGATGGTGCGCGCCGGCGGCCAGCTCGTGATCGTGAGCGTGCGGGTGCGCTTCGTCGGCTCCGAGCAGGCCTGGATGCCGCCGTGGTGAGCCCGACCGTCACGCTGAGTCCGATATTCGCAGTCCCGCTCGGCGAGGCGCGGCTCGCGCGGTGCGAGCGGTTGAACCGTGAGCTCGAGGCGCTGTTTCTCGCCCGCGAGAACGACGAGCACCGCAATCCCATGCCGAGCCACATCCCACAGGACGAGGTATTCGAGAGCCGCTTCAACCTGTTTCGCTGGCCGGAGGCCTGTGTGCAGGAGCTGCGCAGCTTCATGCTCGATACGGTCGCGCAAACGGTGCTCCGGGCGACGACGCTGCGCGCCGAGGACCTCACGCGCCTCAAGTTTCACAACCACACCTGGTTCCACATCACCCGCCACGCCGGATCTTTCGTGTCCCACAACCACCCGATGGCCTCCTGGTCGGCGGTCTACTGCGTGAGAGCCGGCGAAGTCCCCGCCGATCGACCTGGCAGCGGCGTCCTCCGGCTCTTCGACCCGCGCCCGGGTGCCAACGCGTACCGCGACCCGGCGAACGAGCGCCTCCACGATATTTTCGGAATGAAGTCGATCGAGCTACGCCTCGTCGAGGGTCAGATCGTGGTCTTCCCTTCCTACCTCTTTCACGACGTTGCCCCCTATTACGGCGCAGGCACGCGCATCACGGTCGCCACCAATTGCTGGTTTGCGTGAGGAACTGGCCTTATCCGTGATGGACCCACCTCTGCGGTGCGACCAAGCGGCATTTTCGCGCGACGAAGCGAGCTCCTGGCGTCACGAGCGGCCGTCCTCGTGGGACGAAGCGTCATTTTCGCGTCACGAGCGGGCATTTTCGCGTGACGAAGCTGCCTTCTCGAGTGATAATACTCGGGGGCGCTAATTAAGATTGGTATGTTGCGCCGACGATACAAAAAGTTCGCAGACCCTAACTTGGGAGTGAAAGCCCTGCCCCGGCGCTCGGATTCCTTTGCACGCGCCAGCTCCCCTGTGTAGCATTTAAGCAATAGCTGACGCGGCGGGTTCGCCGCAGCCTCCTGTGCTCGAGGGCTCATGCCATCGGCGCGAACACAACCATATTCGCCTTCAGGGGAGTGAAACGAATGTCGAATTCAAGTCGAAGTGTGCGGAACGCGGTGCGCCTCGCGCTCGCGGCGTGCGCCACCACGGCGGCCCCTCAGCTCGTATACGCGCAGGCCGCGCCCGCGGCAGCGCCTGCGCCGGTCGAGGAGGTCGTCGTCACGGGCTCGCGCCTGTTGCAGGCTCCGAATGACATCTCCATCAGCCCGATCACGAGTGTGACGGCTGCAGACATTCAGATGACCGGCCTCGTGCGAACCGAGGACGTTCTGCAGAACTTGCCGTCAATTGGGGCGGAGTCCCCGTCCGGCAACTCCATCAGCACGATCGGCATCAACACGGTGAGCGTGCGCGATCTCGGCTCGCAGCGCACCCTGGTGCTCATCAACGGGCGGCGCATGAATCCGGGCGGCGCGGGCGGGGTCACCGGTCCAGGCGGCTTTGCCAACTCGGCCGACTTGAACCAGATCCCGGCGCAGCTAATCGAGCGCGTCGATGTGCTCACCGGCGGTGCCTCCGCAGTTTACGGTGCCGATGCGGTCGCGGGTGTCGTCAACTTCGTGCTCAACACGCACTACGAAGGCGTGAAGATTGACACTGACTACAGCTTCAACAATCACAAGAACGACAATGCCCAGTACCTCGGCTTCCTGCGAGACTCGGGCAACCCGATTCCGCCCAGCACGGTCAACACCGGACAGAACCGCTCAATGTCGCTCATCATGGGCGCGAATTTCGCCGACGGCCGTGGCAACGGCACGGCGTATGCGACCTATCTCAATTCCTCTCCGGCGGTGGGGTACCAGTTCGACCATGCCGGCTGCACCCTCAACGGCGGCTCGAGCGACGTAACCGCCCCGCCCTTCTGCGGCGGCTCATCGACCAGCGGTCATGGCCGATTCCTTCTCGAAGGGAAAGACCCCGTCACCGGGAAGACGCTGAGACTCCTCAACGAAGCGGTCGATCCGACAACCGGACAGTTCCGGCCGTACAGCGGCGCGGTGGACTCGTATAACTACGGTGCGCTCAGCTACTTTCAGCGCAGCGCAGAGCGCTGGACCGCGGGCGCTTTCGTGCACTACGACGCGAGCGAGCACGCCAGCGTTTATTCCGAGACCATGTATGCGCGCAATACCTCGCAGGCGCAGTACGGCCCGAGCGGCGCATTCGCCTTCACTCAGTTCCTGACGGCCTGTAACAACCCGCTGCTGACGGCGCAGGAGCAAAGCCTCATCTGCACACCGAGTAATCTCGCCGAAAATCAGGCGCTGTTCGGCGGCGCCGGCACCCAGTTCACCATGCTGGTCGGTCGGCGCAACGTCGAAGGCGGCGGACGGCAGGACAATTACAGCTCCAACTCGATTCGCCAGGTGCTGGGCGTCAAAGGCCCGATCAACGATGTCTGGACCTACGACGCCTACGCTCAGGTCGGCATCACCCAGTTCGAGGATCAGGAGGCGAATTTCCTCGGCACGCCACAGATTGCGGAGGCCCTCAACGTGGTGCCTAACCCCTCGACGGGCGGCGTCGTGGGTGTGCCTGCCGGGGCTCCGGTGTGCGCGGCGGCGGTCAGCGGCGCCGACACGACGTGCGTCCCCTGGAATATCTGGCAAAAGGGCGGCGTGACGCAGGCAGCGCTGAATTTCATGTCGGTGCCTGCGAGCTACACGGCAAAGGCCACGGAGTACGTGGCCGACAGTTCAGTCACGGGTGACCTGGGCAAGTACGGGGCCAAGCTACCCTCGGCAAACAGCGGGCTGAACGTGAACGTGGGCGCGGAATACCGGCAGGAGAGCTACGTCTTCGACCCGGACTTCATATACAAGAACGGCTTCCAGTCCGGCGGCGCCCCCTCCAGGGCGGTCAACGGCGCATTCCGTGCCTGGGAGGGGTTCACGGAAATGCGGCTGCCGCTGCTCGATGAGAAGCCGGGAGCCTACCGGCTGTCGCTCAGCGCGGGCTATCGATACTCGAGCTACACCCTCGGCTTCAACACCAACACCTACAAGTTCGGCCTCGAGTGGGCACCGGTTCAGAGCGTTCGCATTCGCGGCGGCTACAACCGCGCCGTGCGCGCGCCGAGTATCGGCGAGCTCTTCCAGCCGGCCGCGGTCGGTTCGGGCGGCACGGCCGATGCGTGCTGGGGGTCTACACCCGTGTATTCGCTGGCCCAGTGCGAGCGCACGGGTGTGACGCCCGCGCAGTACGGCAATATCCTCGCCAACCCGGCTGCGCAGATCAACACGCAGACGGCAGGCACTTCCACCCTCGTTCCGGAAGTCGCCGACACCTACACCTTCGGGATCGTGTTTCAGCCGCAGTCCATTCCCGGCCTGGTGGCATCGGTCGACGCATTCAACATCAAGATCAAGCAGGGGATCACGGAACTGACATCGAACTCGGTCATTGCCGATTGTGCGCTCACGGGTAATCTGTGCAGCCAGATTCACCGCGGCGCGATCGACGGCTCGCTGTGGTTCAACACCAACGAGTTCGTGAACACGCCGCAGCAGAACATCGGCACGCTCTTGACCAAAGGCGCGGACCTGACGGCGCACTACCGGTTGAACGTCGGCGCAGCGGGCAAGCTGACCTTCGGTCTCACGGGAACCTACGTTCGGAACTTCAATATCCAGCCCGTGCCGACCCTGCCGGGGTTTGACTGTTCCGGCCTCTGGGGGACCACCTGCCTCGCGCCGCTGCCGGAGTGGCGTCACGTCGTGAACACGACCTGGGGAACGCCGTGGGCGGGCCTGGACGTGACCTTGCGGTGGCGTTTTATCGGCA